>CALEMW010000128.1 GCA_937910695.1 uncultured bacterium | reverse complement strand
CAGACGCCGCAGCAGAGGGATCACCGACCGCTGCACCCGACTCGGTGCCGAGCGATGTGCCTGACGAGTTCATCGTGGTGATCGACCCTGGTCACGGCGGTCTGGATCCCGGGGCGATCCGCGCCGGAGTCCGTGAGAAAGACGTGGTCCTGGACATCGCCCGCGAATTACAGCGGTTGATCGACGAGCGGGAAGGCTGCCGTGCCGTCCTGACCCGCGATGGTGATTATTTCGTTCGCCTCGCCGATCGTGTGAGCAAGGCCAAGGAAGTGGAGGGCGACCTGTTCGTCTCGATCCACGCCAACTCTCATGAACGATCATCGTTGTGCGGGATGGAGGTCTTCTTCCTCTCGCGTGGACGTGCCGACGACAGGGAATCACAGGTGCTCGCCGATCGCGAGAATGCCGCCGACCTGGTTGGACTGGCTCCGGAGGAACACGATGACGACTCGGTCCTCGAAATCCTGGTGGACCTCCGTTCCAGTCAGGTGCTGTCGAGCAGCAATCGGCTCGCCGACCAGATCATCGGGGCCGCCCGTCGGTCGGATGTCGTCGGTGCACGATCGGTGAAACAAGAGGTGTTCCGGGTACTCCAGTCCCTGGTGATGCCGTCGTCCCTGGTCGAGGTCGCCTATCTGACCAACGAAGCAGACAGGACCCTGCTGGCCTCCGCCGCCGGCCGTCGGAGCCTGGCCGGTGTGCTCGCTGAGGGCATTTTCGCCTACATGGGCGAGTCTGATCCGGATCATGAACAGCCGGGGGACGCGTGGGCCACGCTCTACAGAATCCGCGGCGGCGATACGCTTTGGATGCTGGCGCGCCGGCACCGGACGACCGTCGACGAAATCCGCCGGCACAACGACTTGAGAACCGACATGCTGGCCGTGGGCCAGCAGCTGACTCTTCCCTGAATCTCCGTGCTGAGCGGAGGAGGATAGTCGAGGCAACGCTGTGAATCGTCATGTCTTGAAGATCATGTGCGTGTTGACAGCCCTCGTCATCTGGATCCAGGTGGCGTCCAGTAGCCTGTTGACCCGAGACATCGATCTGCCTCTCGATCTGATCGGCCTCTCCGGGGACGTCACTCTGGCAGGCAACTCCTGGCCGTCCGACATCCGGGTCCGCGCCACGGGAAGCGAGTGGCATTTCTTCCTCAATCAGTTCCTCGGCCGGAGCCTGGGCCGGGTGATCGTCGATCTCTCGGATGTGGGACCGGACGTGCTATGGCAGCGCGATGTGACCGTCAACGACGTGGTTTCACCTCTCGCAGATGTGAGCATCCAACCGGCGGTCAGTCTCTCGCTGCAGACCGACCGGCTCGTGATGAGGCGGATGGCGGTTGAGATCGGTTTGACGGGCACGTTGCCCGACCATCGGATGATTCTCGGCGGGGTAATTGTGGAACCGGACAGCGTGGATGTGCGCGGGCCGTCTCGTCTGCTGGCCGGGCTCAGCGGCACCCTGGCGACGGCGCCCCTGGACCTTGGGAGGATCCGCGGACGGCAGACCGTCGTGCGGGGACTCGTCGTTCCCGACCGGAACGTCGTTCTGGAACCCCACGAGGTTCGTTTGACTTACGACGTGTCCGATGCCGGGCGGAGGATTTATGAAAACGTGCCGATCGTCCCTCTGGTGGACGTGGGTCAACCCGGAGCGGACGTTTTCCCCCCCGTGGCCAGCATCGAGATCCGGGGTCCGACCGAAGAACTCGACCGCATGCCCATGTCGGCGATCAACCTGACGGTGGCTCTGACAGGGCTGGCAGCGGGTGCGCATACTCTGGCTCCCGACGTGCTGTTGCCCGAACGCTTCGAGCTTGTGAACATGGAGCCGGCCCAGGTTCTGGTGATCATCGGCGGCAATGCGGCCCGTACAGGCGAAGGACCGCCCTAGACGGCACAACGAACTGGAGAGATCGATGGAGATCCGTTACCGCCGTCCCAAGGGGACGCGGGACGTCCTATTGGAGGACATGGAGCGCTGGCAGTGGTGCGAGGGGCGCTGGCGCGAGGTGCTGGAACGCTACGGGTTCGGCGAGATCCGCACACCCATCATCGAATCGACGGATCTGTTCATCCGCTCGGTGGGGGCGGGCACCGACATCGTCGACAAGGAGATGTACACCTTCGAGACCAAGGGCGGCGAGAGTCTGACCCTGCGGCCGGAGGCGACGGCGTCTGTCGTGCGGGCCTACTTGGAGAACGGCCTGACCCGTCAGCCGGGCACCCTGAAGTTCTATTACATGGGACCCATGTTCCGTTACGACCGGCCTCAGGCCGGCCGCTATCGGCAGTTCCACCAGGTTGGGGTCGAAGCCGTAGGCTCCGACTCTCCGGTCCTCGATGCCGAGATCATCCGCACCGCGCTGGCTCTGTTCGAAGCGGTCGACGCCGAAGGCCTCAAGGTGCAGATCAACACCATCGGCTGTCCCGAATGCCGACCGGCCTACATTGCACGGCTGCAGGCCTGGGCCGGGGAGCATCGTGAAGAGTTCTGCGGGACGTGCCAGGGCCGCATGGCGACAAATCCCCTGCGTCTGTTCGACTGCAAGGAGGAGGCCTGCCGTGGGCTGATGACGACCTTCGAGCCCATCGATCAGGCGGTCTGCCAGGTCTGCCGGGACCATCATGCCGTCGTGTGCACATCTCTCGATGCCATGAACGTGGATTATCAGAGCGACTCGTCTCTCGTGCGTGGGTTGGACTACTACACCCGCACGACCTTCGAAATTTCGGCTCGTCAGGACCTGCGTCAGAGCACTCTCTGCGGTGGTGGACGCTACGACGGATTGGTGGAGCAGTGCGGCGGTCCGCCGACGCCCGCGGTCGGATTCTCGATGGGGGTCGAGCGTGCGATCAGGCACCTGTACCCCGACAGTGTGGACCCGCAACTGAGTCGGCAGTCGGCGGTGGATGTTTACATGGTCTGCCTCGACGTTGCAGCTCAAGCCCATGCCCTGACCCATGCCGAACGACTGCGAGGCGTATGCCGCGTCGAGGTCGACACGACGGGTCGGGGGGCCAAAGCTCAAATGAAATCGGCGAACACGCGCCAGGCGCGCGTTGTTCTGATCGCCGGCGGCGACGAGGTCGCCGCCGGCGAATTCCAGCTCAAGAACCTCAGCACCGGACAACAGGACGCGGTGGCCCAGGATGTGCTCCTGGCCGCCGTGAAGGAGGTCATCGAAGGTGAATGACAGCAAGAAGCTCCGCACGCACCGCTGCGGCAAGATCACGACGGCCCTGGTGGGCGAAGACGTCCGCGTGGCAGGCTGGGCGGCCAAGATCCGCGACATGGGCGGCGTGACCTTCATCGACGTGCGCGACCGGTCCGGGGTGGTGCAGGTCGTGTTTGAAGCCGACGATCTCGCGGCTCGATCCGGCGAGGTCAAGTTGGAGTCGGTGATCGCGGTGCGGGGACGTGTGCGTCCGCGGCCGGATGGTATGGTCAACGTGTCGATGGCTACCGGCGGCGTCGAGGTCGAAGCTGCGGACGTCGAAGTGCTCAACGGTTGTCTGCCTCTGCCTTTCCAGCTCGATCAGGCGGGCCAGGTGTCCGACGAGCTGCGGCTCAAACACCGCTATGTCGATATGCGCCGGCCGGAAATGATGCGGAACATGGAAGTGCGTCACCGGGCCGCCCAGTCGGTGCGCCGCTATCTCACGGATCGCGATTTTCTCGAAGTCGAAACGCCGCTGCTGATTCGGACGACTCCCGAAGGGGCGCGGGACTACGTGGTCCCCAGTCGTGTGCATCCCGGCATGTTCTACGCGCTGCCCCAGTCGCCTCAGCTGTACAAGCAGATCCTGATGGTCAGCGGCGTGGACCGCTACTTCCAACTGGCCCGGTGTCTGCGCGACGAAGACCTGCGCAAGGACCGCCAACCCGAGCACACCCAGATAGATCTCGAGCTGAGCTTCGTGACCGAAGAGGAGATCTTCGCGATCGTCGAGGGCATGGTCGCGACGCTGTTCCGGGACGCCTCGGGCATCGAACTCTCGACGCCGTTCCCGCGCATGACGTACCGGGACGCCATGAACAACTTCGGTTCCGACAAGCCGGACCTGCGCTTCGACTGCCCCCTCCGCGACCTCGGCGATCTGGCTGCGGAATGTGGTTTCGGCGTATTCGAAAAGGCCGTGGCGGACGGCGGGCTGGTGCGCTGTCTGGTGGCGTCGGACTGCGCGGGATACAGCCGCAAGCAGATCGGCGAACTCGAGGATCTGGCCAAGCGCCACGGCGCCGGCGGCCTCGCCTTCGCCAAGGTCACCGACGACGGGATCGACGGCGGCATTTCGAAATTCCTCGGCGACCCGTTTCGGGACGCCATGCTCGAGCGCCTGGGCTGCCGTGTCGGCGATCTGCTGCTCTTCGGCGCGGGCAGCCCCAAGGCCGTGCTCGAACCGCTCGGCCAGGTGCGTCTGAAGCTGGCGGAGCAGGAGGGCTGGATCGATAAGAGCGCCTGGGCGTTCACCTGGGTCCGCAGCTTCCCCATGTTCGAACAGAACGACGACGGTTCTTGGACCGCCTGCCACCACATGTTCACCATGCCGGACGATGAGACGATGGAACACCTGGAGTCGGACCCCGGAGCCTGCTACGGGCAGCTCTATGATCTGGTCTGCAACGGGGTCGAGCTGGGATCGGGGAGCATCCGCGTGCACCGACGCGACATCCAGGAAACCATCTTCCGCGTCGTCGGGATGACCGACGAGGAAGCCGAAGCCAAGTTTGGCTTCTTCCTCGAAGCCCTCGAGTACGGCGCACCGCCCCACGGCGGCATCGCCCTGGGCCTGGACCGTGTCGTGATGCTCTTGACGGGCAGTTCGTCGCTGCGGGACGTGATCGCGTTCCCGAAGACGCACATGGCCGTCTCGCCGTTGGATCGTTCGCCGGGGCCCATCGCCCAGTCCCAGCTCGATGAGCTGCGGCTAGCGTTGGTTGAGGAGGACGAGGAATCATGACAGAGAACTCCCGGGTTGAGCGGTTGGCCAAGGACGAGATCAGGATCGATCTCGAAGGGCTGGACCAGTTCGCCCTGCTCGGTTTCAACGACACCAACCTGGCCCTCCTTCAGGACCGCTACTCGGGTACGATGACCGTGCGCGGGGGCGCGATGCTCATGAAGGGGGCGCCAGCGGACACCGAAGCCCTCTGCGGGGTGGTGATCAGGCTTATCGAGCTTCTGCAGCGGGACAAGGTCCTCGACCGGGTGACGGTCTCGTATGCCCTGGAGCAGGCCGAAATCGTCGGCGACCAGCGCACCGGCGGCACCGACCCGAATGAGGCCCCCCTGTTCTACGCCGCCGGGGACCGGACGGCGATCCGTCCGCGGACCGACGGTCAGGACGACTACATCGCAGCGATCAAGACCCACGATGTGGTCTTTGCCATCGGGCCGGCGGGTACGGGAAAGACTTATCTGGCTGTTGTCATGGCCATGGACTACCTGCGTCGGGGACTCGTGGAGCGGGTGATCCTCGTACGCCCCGCCGTCGAGGCGGGGGAGCAGCTCGGATTTCTTCCCGGCGATTTGCAGGAGAAGATCGATCCCTACCTGAGGCCGCTTTATGATGCGCTGTCGGACACCATCGGTGCATCGAAGATCCAACGCTTCATGGCGAGCGGTGTGATCGAGGCGGCGCCACTGGCCTATATGCGTGGTCGAACTCTGAATCACGCCTTCGTCATTCTGGACGAGGCGCAGAACACGACCATCGGACAGATGAAGATGTTCCTGACCCGCATGGGGCGGCAGTGCAAGTCGGTGATCACCGGCGACGTGACACAGATCGACCTGGACGTCGGCCGCGGCTCAGGGCTTGTGGGCGCCCAGGAAATCTTGAAACACACGGAAGGCGTTGCCTTCGTCGAGCTCAAGGAACGGGATGTCGTACGGCATCCGATGGTGCGCCGCATCATCGCGGCCTTCGCCGAGGCTGAGGCGAAGGCGGCCGCTGACGAGCAGGGGGAGAAAGAGTCATGACTTGGTGGGATCCGATCCGCTGGCTGACGCGCTCGCCGCGCGAGGAGCGTGCGAAGCCAGGGCGCAAAACCCTGGCCGCGGGTGCCCCCGGGGTTTCGTCGCGGTACGTCTGGGCCTGGCCGACGGGTGCGCTGGTGATCACGATCGTGTGGCATTTGCTCTCGTTGCCCGTCACGCAGCGCGTGTCATCCGACCTGCCCGTGGTCGGAGAGGTGGCCGAGGAAGAGGTCCGAGCTCCCTTCGATTTCACGGCTCCTCTGCTCGATCGCGACATCGAGATGCGTCAGCTGCAGCAGGTCCTTGTCGAGCCGCCGGTGATGGAACGCTCGGTGGGACAGCAGGAGGTTCTGCGGGAGAAGCTCGCGAACATCTCTGACGAATGGCGCGAAATCGGCGGCATGACCCGCAACGAACGGCTGGGTGTTCTGGCCTTGCGCCATCCCGACCAAGGCACGGGGGACCTACAGCGTCTGGTGGATCTTCCGGACAGCACCGACTTCTTTCGACAGGTGGAGGCGGTCGCCGTCGATCTTCTGCTTTCCGGTGTGGCGGACGAGCTGCCCCCCGGCAACTATCGTAAGGTGCGGGTGCTGGACGGAGGCAGCGAGACGACTGTCGACCTCGAGACCCTTGTCCACCAGGAACAGGTTCAAGAGACAGTCGCTGCACGCCTCGTCGCAGCCGGATTCGATCCCGACACGGCGGCTTGGGGGGCTCGTCTGGTGCGGCCCATGGTATCCCCCAACATGATCTTCAGTCCGGAGACGACCCGGGCGCGGCGCCTTGCGGCGCGGCAGTCTGTGGCGGTGGAACGCGAATATCTGAGGGGCGAGCGCATCGTAGACAGGGGCAAACGGGTTTCCGAGCAGGACGCCCTGGCTCTGGGGACGCTCCACGCCATGCTGGTTTCTCGGGGGAGCGTGGAAGGCGCCGGTGATGTGTTCGGTCGGTCTGCCGCTCGCGTGATCATGGTGGCCATGCTGATCGTTCTGTTCGGCTGGGTTGCACATCTGTTCGTTCCTGCTCTGGTGAGCGATCCCAGGAAACTGACTTGTCTGACGGTGATCTTCTCTCTCTATATCTTTGGCGCAGCCTTCGCCTTGAATCGTCCCGACCTTGGCGTATTCGCCGTGCCGATCACCTGGCTCGGGGTGCTCATAACGGCTCTGTTCCGTGATCGCGTCGGTTACCCTGCGGTGATCCTGGCGGCGGCCCTCGGCGCGTTCTCGATGGTGATCGAGCCCCTGCACGTGGTGGCTTGGCTTGTGCTGGGCCTGGCGTCGGTGACGCTGGTGCGGCGCATCCGTCAACGGGACCAGTTCTATCAGGCCATCGCCGTCCTCGCCGGTCTCGGCGTGCTGCTGGTGGGTCTGCTCGACCTGATCTCGGGCGAGATGGATGCTCAGATTTGGCACCGTCTGCTGGTGGCCTGTCTGACGCCGATGGCGTCGGTGGCTCTGGCTCTGTTCCTGCTGCCCATGGTCGAGCCGTTGGTGAGCGTGTCGAGCGATCTGACGCTGCTCGAACTATCGGACCTGAATCATCCGCTGCTCAAACGGATGGCACTCCAGTGCCAGGGCACGTTTCACCACAGCCAGGTGGTGGGCCAGCTCGCGGAACATGCAGCTCGCACCATCGGGGCCAACTCCCTGCTGACGCGGGTGGGCGCCCTGTTCCATGACATCGGGAAGATGGCGAAGCCCGAGTATTTCGTAGAGAACCAGGGCGGCGGTCGCAACAAGCACGACGAGTTGAGCCCGAGCATGAGCGCTCTGGTCGTGGCGGCCCACGTCAAAGAGGGGATCGAACTCGGACGAAAATGGCGCCTGCCCCAGGCCGTCATCGACTTCATTCCCGAACACCACGGCACCAACGTGATGAAGTTCTTCTACCACAAGGCACTCGAA
>CALEMW010000127.1 GCA_937910695.1 uncultured bacterium | reverse complement strand
GCCGCCATGCCGGGAACTGATCCGGCCAGGGCTGCGTCGAAGCCGCGCGATGAAGCGCGAACCGCCGAGCGCGGCGGCGCTGACCAGGAGCCGTCGTGGCTCACCACGGCATCGGCGACATCGGATTCCCAGGCGATCACGGGCAGGCCCCGCATCATGCCGAGCATCCGGGCCGGCACTTCGCGGCCGCCGGCGGCGCCGGGAGTCGTCACCGTCCAGGATCGGGAGCCGGAAGGCAGCACCGCTGTCCGCAGACCCACGGCGGGGGCTTCGTCGATCCGGGTGAAGCCGCCGCGGGCGGACAGAACGGTCTCGCCGTCGCGGACGAGGGCGCGGACGTCGGAAACAACTCGCTGTTCGGCGGCGGTGGCGGCCGAGCAGGCCGTCACCGCGATCATGCCGAGTCCAAGAGCGAGCCGGGACACAGGCTTCATCATTTGATCAGGATCATCCGCCTCGTGTGCCGAGTCCCGAGGGACTCGAGTTCGTACAGATACACGCCGCTACCTACGGCGTGACCGGATTCGTCACGGCCATTCCAGACCGCTTCGTGGCGACCGGCGGGAAGATCGCCCAAGGTGAGGGTCGCCACGGTTCGACCCGAAAGGTCCCTGATCCTTACGTCAGCTCGACCCGGCAGGTCAAGACGGAAGACGATGGTGGTCGAGGGATTGAACGGGTTGGGGTGATTGCCCAGCAGTTCGACGGGTGGCCGGGGGGTGTTCACTGCTGTCGTGCCGCAGCTGTAGGGACGGGCTCCGATGGGTCCGCCGCAGACATTCAGGGACGGGCTGCCGGCCTGCAGACTCAGGTCGGACGCGCCGCCGCAGAACAGGGGGTCCGAGGAGATGTTGTTGGCAGACGACCCGCAGACCACGTTGCCGCCAGGATTGCCGAACACGTTGCTGCAGGAGATGATCGGGGCTCCGCCGTCACAGACGATGCCGGCGCCGCTCACGGCGTTGGTGATGATGCAGCGCTCCACCGTCGGGTTCGAGCTCCACTGGGACATCAGACCGCCGCAGACGCCGGCGGTGCTGGTGGTGTTGTAGGCGATGGTGCAATACCGCAGAGTCGGGGCCGGGCTGAACAGCGTATGCACGCCCGCCCCATCCGACGATACGCCTACGCAGGTGTTGTTCACGATCACACAGCCCTCGATGACCGGCGACGAAGAATCGACCGCGACGCCGGCGCCGTATGTATAGGCGTCGATCACGCTGTTGCCGGTGATGATGCAGTTTTCAAGCCGACCGCCCGAGCCGAGCTGGAACGACACACCGCCGCCGTTGCCGCGGGAGGTGTTGTCTGTGATTTCGCAGTTGCTGATGCGGGGCGAGGATTCGCCCACGAAGATGCCGGCGCCCTGCCCATAGGGCGAGTCGATGGAATTGCCAGTGATCGTGCAGCCGCTCAACACGGGATTGCTGCTCGCGCGGATGAACACGCCGGCGCCGCTGGGGGCCTGGTTGCCGCTGATCGTGCAGTCGAGCACCAGAGGCGAGCTGAACTCCTCGATGGCGAGGCCGCCGCCCTGCTTGGCGGCGTTGCCGCTGCATTCCAGTCGGGTGAGCGTGGGGCTCGCGTGATCGATACAGACCACTCCACCGTCGGTGCAGGCGGTGACCTTCACGTCTGTGATCTCGACGGTCGATCCCACCTGCCGCATGAGGATGCCTGCACCGTAGGCCGCCGCGAAGGCGCCGCGGATCTGTAGGTTCTCCACCTTGCAGTTCGTCCGACCCTCGATGAAGATTCCGCGCCCAGCCCCTTGAGCATCGATGATCGTAACTTCGACGCCGGCTCCGCGCAGCGTGACGCCGCTCTTCATGATCACACAGGCGGGCGTCGTGCCGGGCCCCTCGGTTTCGTGGGTGCAGTCGGTATAGGTGCCGGCGGCCACCAAGACAACATCGCCTGGGCTCGCAGCCTGAACGGCGTCGTTGATCAGGGCATAGTCTGCCGGAACGTTGATCACCGTCGCACTGACCGGTGCGACAATCATCAGGAGCAGGCCCAAGGCGCTAGCGAGCCTCTTCATGGAGTCCTCCGAAATCGTGGGCTTCATTCTATGGCGGGGGTGAAGACGGCAGTATAGCATATCACAGGATAAATAATCCACCCCGACCGGAAGCCGATGAGATATAATACGAGGACATTCCCCGCCGCTCGTGTCGAAACTGGCACCGATGGACCCCGTCCCATCCCGCCTGACCCGATGAGATCTTGGAGGACGTCATGCGTCTGCGCCTGGAAGTCGTTGCTATCTGTACATTGGTTCTGGCGAGCTTTGCCTTCGCAAGCTCACCGGAAGTCATCAACCTGACCGACATTCCGGGTGAAACCGGTGCCAAGTTGGTTTCGAGCGGGTTGAATTCGCTCGAAATCGAGTTCAATCTCCCTTCCCTGGAAGTCGAAGAGGTCAAGCTGGCCGGCCGCGACTGGCGCAGACTTTCCATAGCCGGCGGCGCCTTGGCCGGCGTCGAAGGCCGAGCCGCACTGCCGGTGTTCGGACGCATGATCACCGTTCCCGACGGCTTGGGCGTCTCCTACGAGATCATCGACATGACGACCGTCGATCTCGAAGACTGGCGACTGGCGCCCGCCGAAGCCTCCGAACTGGAGGAAACCGTGGTCGACGAGGCCTGGTACGACACCTCCATACGCTCCCTCGACCCCGGCCTCGAAATCGGCGAACCCGCCATCCTCAGGGATCTGCGCGTGGTACCGGTGACCTTCAAGCCCGTGGCATACGATCCGGCTTCGGGCCGCGTCCGTGTGGCGACGTCCATGAGGGTACGCCTGACCTTCGCCGGCTCCGACAAGCGCAACGCCGCTCCCCACGGACACGACATGATCCCCCGCTCGTTCGACAGCTTCTACCGCGACAATGTGTTGAACTACGACGCAGCAACCAAGTCGCTGCCCGTGGACCAGGGCAGCTATCTGGTGATCTGCCCCAACGACGCGACCGTTCTGACGATCCTCGAGCCCCTGCTCGAATGGCGTCGTCAGCAGGGCTACAATGTCGTTCTGGCCACGACCTCGGTCACAGGCACGACCACCACGTCCATCAAGAATTACATCCAGACCCAATACGACACCCTGAAACCAGCCTTGGAGTTCGTGACCCTCATCGGCGACAGCGGCGGATCTATCAGCATCCCCGCCTGGACCGAAAACCAGAGCGGCTACGGCGGCAGTGGCGACCACTACTACACGACCCTCGATGGCGGCGATATTCTAGCCGACGTCCACCTGGGACGACTCTCGGTCACCAGCACGGCCGAACTGACCACAGTTGTGAACAAGATCCTGAACTACGAGACAGCCCCTTCCCTGGGCGCCGATCCCGGCTGGTTCACCCGCGCCACCCTGGTCGGCGACCCCGGTGCCTCGGGCATCACCTGCATCTTCGTCAACCAGTGGGCCAAGGCCCAGCTGCTGCAGCACGGCTACACCCAGGTCGACACCGTGTGGAGCGGCAACTTCACGACCGAGATGATGACCCGGTTCAGCAACGGCGGCTCCCTGTTCACCTACCGCGGCTGGTACGGCATGAGCGGCATGGGTTCGAGCCACATCATGAATCTGACCAACGGCGGCGAATTGGGATTCGCGGTGATAATCACCTGCGACACCGGCTCCTTCGCCTCGGACAGCAACTGCCGCTCCGAGGCCTTCCTGCGCGCCGCCAACGGAGGCGGCGTGGCCAGCATCGGCACCGCCACCACCGGCACTCACACGCGCTACAACAACTGCGTGTTCACCGCCGTGATCGACCACACCTATAATTCCAGCGACTTCCGCGTCGGCCCCGCGCTCAGCGGCGGCAAGCTGGCCATGTACAACAACTACAACATCAGCGAGCCGAGCCGGGTGGACATCTGGTCGGTGTGGAACAACCTCATGGGCGACCCGGCCACCGAGATCTGGACGGCGTATCCCGACGACCTGGTTCTCGACTTTCCCAGTCAGATCCCGATGGGCGCCAACGCCGTCGACGTGACCGTGACCGATCACGGCACGGGCCTGCCCGTGGCGAACGCCCTGGTGACCCTCTACAAGTCCGGCGAGATCCGCGTGACCGCCGAAACCGACGCCGCCGGCCGCGTGGTGTTGCCCATCGCAGGCTACTCCGCCGGAGACCTGGCCCTGACCGTGCGCAAACACAACGCGTACCCGCAGCGCAGAACCATCGTCCTGGGCGCAGGCACCGATCTCGTCGCCCTCCAGTCCTCCATCGTCGACGACACCCTGTGGGGGGACAGCGATGGCCTGCTCGAGGCTGGAGAACACGTGAAGGTGGGCGTGCAGCTGCAGAACATGGGTTCGGTGAGCGCCACCGGCGTATCCGCCGTCCTCAACAGCCACGATCCTCTGGTGAGCGTGAACCCGGTCGCCGCCACGGCGAATTACGGCGACATCGCACCGGGCGGCAGCGCCTGGGGCATCCCCATGTACGAGATCACGGTCGACCCCGCCGCGCCAGGCGGGCATCTCACACAGCTCGACCTGGTCGTCTCCTCTGGATCCAAGACTTGGACTTCCCTGGTAGAACTCGAGGTCAAGGGTTCGGCCATGCGCTATTTGAGCACGGTCTTCGGCGGTCCCGGCGGCTCGCCCGATCCCGGTGAGACCGGCACGCTGACCGTCTCGCTCGCCAACGACGGCAACGGTTCCGCCCTCGGCCTCACCGGCGTGCTCGAAACCGACAGCCCCTGGGTGTCGATCATCGACGGCGCCGGTTCGTTCGGCGATATCAACATGAGCATGAGCGGCAACAACGCCGGCGACACCTTCACGATCTCCGTGGGCAGCGACTGCTACCCAGGTCATCTGGCCGCCTTCCGAGTCCTCACGACGACGAGCGACGGCGCCGAAGGCGTCATCGAGTTCACGATGACCGTGGGTACGGCCTCTTCGACCGACCCCGTCGGCCCCGACGGCTACGGCTACTACGCCTACGACCACACCGACACCTCGTACCCCGACGCCCCCGACTACCTCTGGGTGGAGATCGATCCTACCCTGGGCGGCTCCGGCACCGACGTCGGCTTGACCGACAACGGCTGGGAACAGGACGACACCGAGTTCTTCTCCATGCCCTTCGACATGGTGTTCTACGGTGAGACGTTCAACGAGGTCTCCATCTGCTCCAACGGCTGGATCTCCATGGGACGCACTGCCAACCGGCAGTACCGCAACTGGGCCCTGCCCACCGCAGGCGCCCCCGACGGCATGATCGCCGCTTTCTGGGACAACCTCTACAAGGACGGCGCCACCGGCGGCGTCTTCCAATGGTACGACGCGGCCAACCACCGGCTCATCGTCGAGTGGAGCCGCATGCGCACGAAGTGGGACTCGGGATCGACCGGGCCGCAGCAGACCTTCGAGGTCATCATCTACGATCCGGCCTACCACCCGACGCCCACGGGCGACGCCATGATCGACGTCATGTACCAGACCGTCAGCAACGGCGACAACACCAACGGCTACGCCACCGCCGGCCTGATGAACCTGGACCACACCGACGGCCTGACCTACGAATACTGGAACGTTCCCGCCCCGGCCGCCTCCCAGCTTGCGGCCGGTCTCGCGATCCGTTATCAGGCTTTCGACATCGTTCCTTCAGGCACACTCCAGGGCGTAGTGACCAACGCCACCGGCGGCGGCACCGCGGCCTCCGGCGTCCAGATCGTCGTGGTCGGCGCCGGGCGCTCGTTCACCACGGCGGCCGACGGCTCGTACCAGGGCGGCGTCCCCTCCGGAGTGTACGACGTGATCGCCACCCACCCCGACTTCGGCGCCGACACCACGACCGGCGTGTCGATCGTGGTGGACCAGACCACCATCGTCGACTTCTCCCTGATCGACCGGGCCGGCCCGGCCTTCGCCAACCTGACGGTGCTCCCCGACACCGACGACACGGTCGGTCCCTACGTGGTCGAGGCCAACATCACCGACTACACGGGCATCGCCCAGCTCGACATGTTCTATATGTCGACGGTCAACGGCGGCCCCCATCCGCTGACGTTGACGCTGATCGACGCGCCGACCGGTCTCTACCGCGCCGAGATCCCCGGTCAGCCCGAGGGCACGCGGGTGCTCTACTGGCTGGACGGACTCGACTCTGCGGGCAACAGGTCGACGACTGCGAGTGCGGCCCCGGTCGACGCCTTGGACTTCCGCGTGGAGCACACGGCCATCGCCTCGTCGGACATGGAAACGGTCGACGGCTGGGCCCGTGACACGGGCGGCGACACTGCTGGAGCCGGACTCTGGGAGCGCGTCGAACCGGTCGGCATCAGCGCCGGCGACACCCAGGTCGTCCCTGAGGAAGACCACACACCGGCCGGCACCCTGTGCTGGATCACGGGTCAGGACTCCCCCGGCGGCAGCCAGGGCGGCAACGATGTCGACGGCGGCACCACCACGCTGCTCAGCCCCGTCTACGACCTGAGCACCTACGCCACGGCTTCGGTCAGCTACTGGCGCTGGTACACGAACGACACCGGCTTCTCCCCCGGCGAAGACTGGTGGGTCGTACAGGTGAACGACGGCTCCGGCTGGCAGGATCTCGAACGCCTGCAGACCAGCGAGCGCAACTGGCTCTTCTTCGAGTTCAACCTCGAAAGCGTGATCACCCTCACCTCGACGGTGCAGTTCCGCTTCGAAGCCTCCGACATCGGCAGCGGCTCGGTGGTCGAAGCCGGCGTGGACGACTTCAGCCTCTCCGGCAGTTCCAGCATCATCGACGTAACGCCACCGACGGCGGCCGTGGTCTACCCCAACGGCGGCGAAATCATTACCCAACCAGGAATTGGCGCGCGCGCCGACACCGCGGTCGAGTGGACGTCGGGCGACGACACCGCCGTCACGCGCACGATGATCGTCATGTCCAACGACGGCGGCGTGAGCTGGCCCGACACCCTCGCCGACGGCGTTCTGATCAGCCCGGTGGAAGCCAACTGGCCCGGACTGAGCAGCACGACCTGCCGTGTGAAGGTCATCGTCTTCGACGACGAACTCAACGCCGCGATCGACGTTTCCGACGGCGACTTCGAGCTGACGGTCGTCACCGGCGTCGATGAAGGACTACCGGCCCGCGTCACCCTGGGCCGCAACGTTCCCAACCCGTTCAACCCGGCCACCGAGATCGCCTTCTCGCTGCCCCGGGCCAGCCGGGTCCGTCTCGAAGTGTTCGACGTGAGCGGCCGCAAGGTGCGGACCCTCGTCGACGGCCGCCTCGAAACCGGCGCCTATACGATCATGTGGCGCGGCGAGAACGACCGCGGCGCCCGTACGTCGTCCGGCACCTACTTCTACCGCCTCGACGCGGACGGAGAAGTGTTGACGCGCAAGATGACCCTGCTCAAATAATGCCCCGACACGGGGACGCGGGAGGCTCTTCGCCTCCCGCGTCCCGATCTCGTCTCGATCTCGTCCCGCCCGCACACCCGACTCCACGCCGGAGGATCCGATGAAGACGACCACCTGCGCCCTGACCGCCGCCGGCCTGGCCTGCCTGCTCATGGTGTCCGGCTGCACCCAGGACGACGTCGCCTCTTTCAAGACCGCCCGCGCCGAACTCGCCGAGGACGGCAGTCTGGCCGACGACCTGTTCCAGGCCGACATCACGTTCTGCCGTCGCGTCGGCACCAAAACCGGCAAACGCATCGAAGCCGGCGAAGAATTCCAGATCCGCGACGGCGACAAGTACGACTACGTGAACGCCCTGATCGACGTGGCCAACATTCCCGCCGACGTCACCCACCAGGTCCACTTGGCCTGGATCCGTCCCGACGGCCGGGAACTGTTCCGCCGGTTCGGCACCGTGACCTTCACGACCAACGACGAGGGTTTTCTCCAGGAAGTCGTCTGGATGGATGCCGAAGACCTCCACGACGTTCAGATCGAAGACGCCGAGACCGTCCTTGCACCGGCCCTCACACTCTCGTCCCGGCTCAACGTGAGGCCCGACAAGGAGCGCGACCCGGGTATCTACGCCATGCGCTTCTATTGGAATCGGGAATTGATGTTGGAGAAGACCTTCGAGCTTCTCGCGGCGGACTAAGTCGTCCCGGCCCTAAAAAAGAGAACCGCCCGACCTATGGCCGGGCGGTTTTTTAATAGATCTCCTGAGGTGATCCACAGGATCACGACATCAACGGATTAATCCTCTTCCTGGATGATCTCGATCACCAACTCGTCCTCGGTCTCCATCCCCTCCTGGACGCCCGTCAGCTCCACGCCGATGGTCGTCATCTCTCCGTCCTGATCGACGGTCACGTCGGCCTCACCCACGAAGCCGCCTTCGTAGATCTGCTGGAGGATGTCGGCCCGCATCTGCTCGGGGCTGCCCTCGAGCACCTCGATGTTGAACAGGTGGTGGCCGACGTTTTCGGCCAGGCTCGTCTTCACGCTCGAGGCCAGGGTTTCCGACTCCAGCCCGGCCAGGGCGAGGGCCGGCCAGCGACGGCTCAGCTTGTCCTCGAGGCTTGGCACCGAGATGCCCCGACCCCAGATCATCAGGTCGATGGACAAGGGTCCGCCGTCCACTTCTTTCACGCTGACGCTCACGTCCTCCACGCCGGGGTGGGTCTTCACGACGTCGGTCATGTCGCTGACGGACTGCATCATCTCCACCACGTGGGCGTACGCCGGGCTCTCGGGCGAGAAGGTGTAGGTCAGGCGCTGCCCCATCTCCACCTCGGTGTCGGTGGGCACGGTGCAGGCCGCGATGCCCAGCACCGCGATCAGCAGAACGGCGAACAGGGGCCGTTTCAGAAAGCTCGTCATGTCATAGGTCCTTCCGGGTCGGGTGATCGTCGCGTGGCGGTCGAGCAGATCCCTTTCCAGTTCTTCGCGGCGCTCTGCGTCGCGGACCGGGCTCGCGAGAAGCTCTCGCAGGGTCCTTTCGGTGTCATCGGATCGCATAATCCACCTCGCCTTTTCGTTCGGGTCCTTCGACCACCCGTTCCCGCAACTGTCGGACGGCGCGCGAAAGACGCTGTTTGATCGCGGCTTCGCTCATTTCCGTCATCGTTGCAATTTCGCGGCAACGCAGGCCTTCGCCGTAGCGGAGGGCCAGGAGTTCCCGCGTTTCGGCCGGCATCCGCGCCAGCTCGGTCCTCACGCGTTCCGCCTCTTCGGTACGGATGATCCCGGTCAGGGGATCGGCGTCGGGACCGGCCAGAACATCTGCCAGACCATCCACGTCCACGGTATCGCGGCTGCGGCGCAGGTGGTCGATCAGCGCATGGCGCGCCGTCGTCATCACCCAGGCCGTCACGCTGCCGCGACCAGGATCGTGCCGCTCCATGTTCTTCAAGAGCTTGTGGAAGACCGTGGCGACGAGATCCTCCGCGTCGTGGACGTTCGCACATCGACGATCCAGGTAGGCGTGCACAGGATCATGAAGATCGTCGAACAGGGCCCGGAAGGCCTTCTGATCGCCGCGCGACGCCTTGCTCAGAAGGCGGGTGTGACGACGGTCCCTGACGACGGTTCTGAGATCCAAGGCATGCTCCCGGACGGGGTGGTCGATGCACCTTCTACGCACGAGGGGGAAAAGGGTGACACCCAACAGGATGGTACAACCGCGGCCGATCCGTTCCCATCCCGTTGATGAAGCTGGACTTTCCCTTGTTGAACTCTAGTTTTCCCCAGGTGACCTCAGCCTCCCCCGAGAAGGGATCCGTTCATGACGACCCGGGCCCTGATGATCTTCGCACTGCTGCTGATTGCCGACTTCGCAGCGGCCGACGTCGCCACCGACCTCGACATCGGCGGCGAAGTCCGCATGCGGGGATACGACTTGGAAAACATGTGGGACGCCGACTCCGATCAGAACGGCGACCGCTGGTCCCTGTTCCGACAACGCACACGGCTTCACCTGCGCGCCCGGCTCGACCGCGGCGTGACGGGATTCGTCCGCATCGCCAACCAGCACTGGGGTGAAGGTGTGACCGACGCCGACGCCTGGGAAGCCGACAACAAGAGCAACAAACTCTTCGTCGACGCGGCCTGGATCGATGCCCCGCGCGTCTTCGACCTTCCCGTCTCTCTCCGATTCGGCCGACAATCGGTGATGTACGGATCCGGTTTCATCCTATTCGACGGTCAGTCTCAAACCGCGTCGACATCCACATACCTCGACGGCGTCCGGGCCGGGATCGACATCGCCGACGCCGTCCGACTCGACCTGCTCTACTTCAAGGACCAGGAAAACGTACGCACCGACGCTGCCTGCGACGACATCACCATCGGCGGCGCCTACTTCAGCTGGACGGCCGGGGGCGACCGCGAGGCATATGTTCTGCGCCGCCGGGACGAAGCCGGCGGCAAGGACATCGCCATGGTCGGCGCCAGGCTCAAGGGAGCCGCCGTCAATGTCCTGGATTACGAAATCGAAGGCGCCGTACAGCGGGGCGACGCCGCGACGGGCCGCTCCCAGGATGCCTGGGGCTGCAAGTCCGAGTTCGGCTGGACGATCGAAAGCGCTCCCGCTGCACCGCGGTTCTTCGTCGGCTTCACCGGGATGAGCGGCGACGACCCGTCTACCCCCGCCAACGAACGCTGGGACGTCTTCTACGGCGGCTGGCCCCAGTTCGGCGATCTGCTGGCCTGGACCAACCTCAACCTCGGACCCGGCAACGCTGTCGCCGGCCTCGACCCCGGTTACGCCACCGGCAGCACGACCGGCGGCGAGGTCGTGTACGGCAACATGCTCATGCCCTCGGTCGGCTTGGAAGTCCGACCTCGATCGGACCTGGGCGTCGAAGTCTCGTACTCGCCTATGCGTTTCCATCAGGCGCCCGACGCCTCCGACGATCTCGGAATCTACGCACAACTCCATGTGAAGTACCGATACTCGCCCCAGCTCGCCTTCGCCCTCTACGCCGCGATGCTTGAACCCGGCGAGGCATACGGTCCCGACGCCGACACGATCCACGAGGTCTTCTGGGAAGCCTCTCTGACCTTCTGAGCCACGCAAGGAACCGCCATGACCATCAAGATCGTCGTCATCGCCCTCTACGCCCTGATGATCATCGGTGTCGGCATCGCCGGCCTGCGACGCACGAAGTCGTTCTCCGACTTCTTCCTCGGCGGCGGCGACGTGGGCCCCTGGATGTCGGCCTTCACCTACGCCACGGCCTACTTCTCGGCGGTGCTGTTCATCGGCTTCGCGGGCAAGATCGGCTGGGGCTTCGGCTACTCGGGGCTGTGGATCGCCCTGGGCAACGCCCTGATCGGCGTGCTGCTGGTCTGGGGCGTGCTCGGGCACCGCATCAAGCGCATGTCCGTGGACTACGGCGTGGCGACCATGGCCGAATACTTCGAGAAGCGCTACGACAGCCGGTTTTTGAAGCTGTTCGCGGCCCTCGCCGTCTTCGTGTTCTTCATTCCCTACTCGGCGGCCGTGTTCATGGGACTGTCGTACCTGTTCCGGGCGAACTTCGGCATCGACTACACCATGGCGCTGGTCGTCATGGGTACGTTCACGTCGGTCTACCTGGTTCTCGGCGGTTACAAATCCATGGCCATGATCGACGTTGTCTTCGGCATGATCATGCTGCTCGGCGTCACGATTCTCTTAGGCTTCACGCTGAAGGCCGGCGGCGGCCTGCCGTCGATCACCGGGCAGCTGACGGCCATCGACGCCCGCCTGACCGGCCCGGTCGGCCCCCCCGGAGCCTGGCCCCTGTTCTGCCTCGTGTTCCTGACGAGCGTGGCGCCCCTGGGCATGCCCCAGCTCGTGCAGAAGTTCTACGCCATCAAGGACCGCCGTTCGGTCCGCATCGGCATGGTCGCCAGCACCTGCTTCGCCCTGCTGATCGGCGGCG
>CALEMW010000126.1 GCA_937910695.1 uncultured bacterium | reverse complement strand
CAGGCTGCTGAAGGGCGGATCGTAGAGCGCGGACGCTTCCATTATGCCGCGCGCCGTGAACTGGTCGATCACCATTTCGATGAAGCGAATCTGCTGCGGCGTGAGGTGCCGGTCAGCCAGGAACTCTGAAAACAGAGACTGCGCTGCGGAACGATCCAATCCCACCATGCTGCGGACGAAATGGGCCAGCGAAGGCGCACCACTGCCGGCCAGCAATCTGGAAAGCAGCGTTTCACCATCCTCTTCGCCGATCTCGGCCAGGGTTGTCTCCAGCCCCTGCAGATCGGTCTCGGTGAGCGGCTGGTTAGTCCGCAAACGGTGGATCACGATGTGGTTCAGATGGTTGCGCAGGTAGTCCTTGACCTTCTTTTCGTACTGGGCGCCGGTCATCTTCGGCATATAGACAACCTCTTCCTCCCGTACCCCCATGACCTCGTCCTTGAAATCGGTGTAGACGATCTTGCGCTTCTTCTTGTCGAGGAATGGCATCAAGCCACGCAGACGCAGGCGCAATTCCTCAAGCCCGTTCAGGCCGATCCCATCCCAGAAACCGGTTTCCTGTAAGGAGGCGAGGTATTCGAGCTGGGCCTTCACTGCTGGAATCGTGGACTTCTCTTCCAGCAGCATGGCCATTTCCACCACGCGCCGGCGGTGGCTCTCAAAGGTTCCGACGTCACTTTCGGCCTGGGCAAGCTGCATGCGCAGAGCCGTCAAATCGAACAGGCGTGACTCGATATCGTCATTTTCTATCTCGCTCGGCAACCCGGCGACCTCACGCTGCAGGGTCTCGCGGTCGGCCTCGTTGAGTTGATCCCACACCTCACGATTCTGGAAACGCTCCACTGCCTGTAGATGCATGCGGACGATGAAGTTCTCGCGGTTCATGGACGCCACTTCCCTGTGCAGTCCCTCGGTGAGCGATCCTTTG
Source organism: uncultured bacterium (assembly GCA_937910695.1). GTDB lineage: Bacteria > Krumholzibacteriota > Krumholzibacteriia > LZORAL124-64-63 > LZORAL124-64-63 > CALEMW01. Next base: position 2,160 of record CALEMW010000126.1, on the reverse strand, counting down.
AGAGCGGCATCCGGATCCAGCTCGGGCGAAGTCTGGATGTGGCCAAGCAATTGCACCCGCGCACGGAAGAGGCGAGTGCCCAGAGGCAAGCCCCCGCTCCCCTCAATGCCCTCGGGATTCTCGTTGAAAAAGTCGAAGTTGAAGCAGAAGTCAAACACTCTGAAGTCCTGCTTATCATCACCAGGACCGAATAAATTCGGGCAGAGTCGCGTGCCGCGTCCAATCATCTGCCAGAACTTGATCTTCGAGTAGACCGGCTTGAAGAACACGAGATTCACCACCTCGGGCACATCGATACCGGTGTCGAGCATGTCCACCGAGATCGCCATGTGCGGCGCCTTGTCCTTTTGCGAGAAGTCGTCGAGCACGCTCTGCGGATACTTGGCATAGTGGTCGATGATGCGGGCGAAATGTCCTTTGTACTGCGGGTAGTGGTGGTTGAACCGCTCCTCGATGAACACAGCGTGATCGTGGTTGCGGGCAAAGATAATCGTTTTGCCCATCCTGTCTCCGCCTTCGACCTTGTGGCCGTGCTCCATCAGGTACTGGAGCACCTTATCGACCGTGTCCTTGTTGAAAAGCCAGCTATTGATGGCGGCGGCGTTGACCCGGTCGGGCAGAGCGCCCGGCTCCCCGTTGGGGTCATCGCCCCAGTCAAGGCTCTCCCACTGTGCCTTCTCTTCGTCGCTGAGTGAGTCGTAGTCGATGCCCTCGCGGGGAAACTTCAAGTCCACCTGCTGTACCCTCGGCGGCACCAGAAATCCGTCCGCGACGGCCGTCTCCAGTTCGTAGGCATCGGTCGGCACGCCCTGCTCCAGCTCGAACAGGTCATAGGTGTTCTTGTCCACCTCTTCACGGGGTGTAGCGGTTAGGCCCACCAGCAGGGAATCGAAGTAGCGGAAGATCGTGCCGTACTTCTGGTAGACCGAGCGGTGCGCCTCGTCGATGATCACCAGGTCGAAATGCCCCACGCTGAAGCGGGCCTCTTCCCCCTCAGTCTGATCGATCAGGTTCAGCATGGTCGGATAGGTGCAAACATAAACCCGGCCCTCGGTCTCTTTTTCGGTCACCAGATTCACCGGGCTCGATTCGGGCAGATGCGCCTTGAACGCACCCACGGCTTGATTGACCAGCGACACGCGGTCGGCCAGAAAAAGCGCGCGCTTCACCCAACCGGCCCGCTGCAGCACATCCACCAGGGCAATCGCCGTGCGGGTCTTGCCGGTACCGGTGGCCATCACCAGCAGGGCCTTGCGTCGTGCCTGGGTGAACTGGGCGAAGATGCTGCCAATGGCCCGCTTCTGGTAATAGCGCTCGACAATGCCGTCCTTGATTTGTGCCATGTCCAGCTTGCGCTGCTGGGTCCGCCGCAGGATCAGGCGCTGCAGTTCGTCCTTCTTATAGAATCCGGCCACCCGGCGCGGCGGATAGGCAAGATCGTCCCACAGCCAGGTTTCATAGCCGTTGGTGCAAAAAATCAGCGGCCGCTGACCGTGCATCTGCTCCAGGCAGTCGGCATAGAGCTTCGCCTGCTGTTTCCCCACCGCCGGATCGACCGTGCTCTTCTTTGCCTCCACCACCGCCAGCGGCTTGCCGTCATCGCCCCAAAGAACGTAATCCACATAGCCTACCCTCTCGTTGTTGGGCATGCCGGTAACTTCGTATTCCCGGTCGCGCTTCTTGTTAAGCAGCCAGCCGGCTCGACGCAGATCGACGTCGATCAGATAACGCCGTGTCTCAGCCTCGCTGTAATCGTGCGGGTCCGGCTGCTGCTCGGATACGGCGCGGACCCCGGCCAGTTGCTCGCGCAGGGCCTGCAGCTCGGCGTCGAGGGCATCCCGATCCTGCTGCCGCTTCAGCGCCTCCTCGTTCCGCTCCGCCAGCTTCTTTTCCAGCACCTCCAGTTCCTTGCGGGAAACCACCTCACCGGCGGCCGGAGCCTTGGACATCAACGCATCGCTCCAGGCCGTCTCCTTCGACGCGGCGGCGGGTGTGTACGTGCGGACGAGCCAGTGGCAGACGTGGTGCAGTTCTTTGACCACCTGCAGCGCGTCGTACTGGCGGATCGGCCGACCGCTGTGGACGGCCTGATTGCCCACCTTCTGGATCACCCGCGCCTTCTGGAAGACTGCTTCGGGCAGCAGGTTCTGGAAGCACGGC
>CALEMW010000125.1 GCA_937910695.1 uncultured bacterium | reverse complement strand
CCATCGAGCTTCCAGTAGAAGTCTTCTCGACGGAGCACGTCCCGCTGGACCTTCACCATGCCGTCGATGTAGACGCGGTCGACATCGTCTTCTTGGATGAAGTTCGGGTGCAAGCCGTTGATGAGTAGAGTGTTCGATCCTAGACCGGCCCGTACAAAATTGCATAAGCTCAACATGCCGGGACCGTAGGCGGCCGCATCATAGTCCCGGGGTAACAACACGTCTGTCCAGCCTGGAAATGTCCATTCCACGACATCAGCGAAGACACCCTGAAACGCCGGACGGCTCAATTGCCAATCGTCAGGATCGACCAAGTCATCATTCACGATGTGGAAGCACTCTGTCGAAACGGCTTGCATCCAGGCCGGATGACCGGGAACTACGCTGTAGTAGAACCACCGCGACGAAACCGAGCGATTGTTGAGTGCAGCGCTGAAGAACGGATCCGACCAGCCGTCCATGGCGCGGGGGAAATGCGCCGGCGCACTCGAATAGTCGTACTCCAAGCGGAATGGAAAGCAACCAGCGTATTGGATCTCACCTGCTGCAATGTCGGCGACCGGATTGTTAGCGGCATCGACGAGACCAGTCGAGAACGATGGGAAGATGAGGTCCGATCCACTCCAGAATCCATTGGTGTTGTAGTGATCTTCGGGCACGAGGGCCTTCGCCGATTCATCATCGGCAGAACCACCCTGCCAGGCATCGATCAGGGCCTCATCACGCTTGATCAGCAATCGCACAGTTGCGGATGTGTCCGCATTGGCGGAACCGAACCTGACTGGTTCGTTGAACGTCATGGCTGATCCGCTACCTTCAGTATAACTATCTTCGATAAATGAACGGCTTTTCAGCCAAAATACAGGTTCCGTATTACCCGCCTCGCCCTTGGTGATGGATTGTTCCGTCGAGTAGGGAATCGGGGAGCCATCGACGATCGATTCGATCAGATAGTAGTAGATTTGGCCATTCAAAGCCGTCGTGTCGGAGAATGTGCCTTCGTCGCCAGTGAGAACCGCAGTGGTAAACATCTGGTTATACAGCCCTGGAGACGTTCCCCGTGAAACCCTGTACTGTCGGACCTCGCTTTCTTCGCTCCCAACCGTAACCGTATCGCCGTCCGCGAAGCTCCGATAATCGAGGCGCCACCTCAGCTCGATATCCCCCGACAAACTGGCCTGGAACAGAACCAAGCAGGCCGGATCGGAGTGGTGGAGGAAAGCGTCCTCGTGCCTTCTCATGTCATCCATGGGACCATCGAGGAACCAAGCCCAGGAGATCTTGGAGAAGTGGAGGTACTGGAGAGAATCGATATCGGGAATATCTCCTGCATCGAACTGGTGTTTGAACTGGAGATCTTCGATGTGGATGTTCGCGTGGCGCGAGGCGAAGATTTTATCCCAGTACGTGAGGTGGTCTCCCCAGTCTTCCAGATGCACCGTTTTCGTCGATGCTGTCGTGGCTGCTCCGGTCGGTTCCCATAAGAGTCCTAACACACACACACACACACACACACGATTTGCATCATGAAACGCATATTGATCCTCCTTAGTATTCGACATCTTCATTCTGACCCTATGTCGGATCATTTCTGTAGTAATAGGGCGGGCGAGCACCTATTTCACAAGAATACCGAAAACCGGAGTACATTTCAATACACTAGTAAATGACGACAGAATGCAGACCCGGTTCGGCACGGTAGACGCATTGTCGCGACCGTGGAGAAGATGGCCCTCTTGAAGTGATCGGCGGGGGTGACGGGGGGAAGGCGAGGGGCGGCTGCGGCCGCCCCTTTGCTATTCGGGCAGGCCGCACTCCGCCGCCACCAGCAGCCGCACCATGTCGGCGAGCCAGCGGTTGACCGGCGTGTCGATGCCGTGATGTTCGCCGAGGGCGGCCACGAAGCCGTT
>CALEMW010000124.1 GCA_937910695.1 uncultured bacterium | reverse complement strand
GGTCCGGTTCCGCCACTGCCGACTATACCTACACGGTCGCAATGACCAACAACTGCAAGCACCCCGTCACGCTGAGCGAGCGCCAGTTCCGCCACGCCCTGCCCGATGATCTCCTCTGTTCCCGCCTGCGGAAGCTCGGCGTGGGCACGCTGCTACAGCCCGGGGAGGCGTGGACCGTGATCGTCTGGAGGAAGCCGTGATTTCGCTTGCGCCAAGCGCCGCGTCCGTGTATGATCCCGTGGCTGAGCAAGGCGCATACGCCTGCTGCCCAGAGTGCGGGACGGCGACGGAGCACAGAGCGGAGGCGGAGCAGTGGGCGTGCGCAGGCTGCGGGGCGGAGTGTGAGTGCCGGTTCAGGCGCAGCGACGGAGACGGGCGGCTGTGCTTCGTCAGTGTGCGGTGCTCTGTGGGGAGTGTGACATGACGGACAAGGAGTGCATTCTTTCGGCCATCATATCCAGTGTGGCCAGCCGCTCCAATATGGGCAAGCAGGGCAATGACGGCGTGAGGAGGGACCATCGGGGAGAGCCATATCCGCAGTTTGCCCCGGAGCGTGGCGGAGGTCTCTGCCCGTTCGGTGACTATGGCGTCGCGGCCAAGACCGGAGACATCGTGCTGTGCCGCACGACACGGAACGGGCCGTGGAAGGTTTCCGTTTGGGTAGAGGATTTCAGGGGAGGAGGATCGGCGCACAGTTGCGTGCTTCTGAGAGAGATCGGAAGCAAGAGGCTATGTCGCATGAGCAACGAGGGCTATTCCGTGCTGGTCGGGGTTGAGCCGTCGCTGTTGTGTGAGGGCGCCAAGCGCCGCGTGCACAGATACGCAACCAAGGCGTTCTCTGAGCGCTACGGCGGGGACTACTTCGTGCGCTGCGGCGGGGTCGAGTTCGACGGCGCCACGCTCAAGATTTGGGTGCGTCCGCATGCGTGGATGGGAGCGCGACACGAAGACGAAGGCTTGTCGGTTGCGATCCCTTACTGCGTCGATATGAAATGGAACAGCAAGACGAGGATCAAAGACATTCAGGCGGCACTTCGTGAGGCCGGATGGCCAAATCGCAAGTTTGAGTACGCGGCGAAAGAGGCCGAGTGATCCCGCTTGACCCCGCCCAGTCCGCCGAGCTATGGTGGACAATCAAGGGCCACCGGCCTGCGATGCGCGGCCACCAGTGGCCGAGCGTGCGGGGCTGGGCGTTCGGGTCTGAGTCTTGGGGCGACGGGGCTTGGTGGGATCGGTGTAGTGTGCGGGTTCCAAGAGCGAGGAGGAGACCGTGACCAAAGAAGAACGCAAGAGGGTCGCCGCGTGGGGCGCCGATCTGTTCGGGTGGGAGAAGTCACTACCAGACATCTGCCTCGGCATTCGGGCCGGGCTGGACGGCAGCGCGGATCCGGTCGAGGTGCGCGTGACGATCCGGCACCGCAACTGGCTGGAGGCCAAGATCGCAGCGTGGCAGCCGTCCAGCGATGATGGGCCGAGCGCAGCCATGGACGCCGCAGTGTTGGCGCTTGCGAAGGCGACGGTTGCCTACGTTGACTGGTGGTTTTCGGAGGCGGCCGAGTGACCTGCATAGTGGGCCTGAAGGCCAGAGACGGATCCGTTTGGGTCGGTGGCGACTCGCTTGGGGCAAACTACACGGGGGGCTGCGCGCAGCGATCCGACGCCAAGGTTTTCTCCCGTGGGCCGTATCGGTTCGGATACACTAGCAGCTTTCGGATGGGGCAGATCCTCCGCTATGATGCGATCTTGCCGCCGCCACCCGGAGGCGAGGCAGACCTGCTCCGCTTCATGGTGTGTGAGTTCGTGCCTGCGGTGCGTGAGGCGCTGAAGTCCGGCGCATGGGCGAAGACGGAAAACGGGAAAGAGGAGGGAGGGTTCTTTGTCGTTGGTCTTCCTGGCGCTCTGTTCTGCGTGCAGAGCGACTATCAGGTTGAGGTCCCTGCCGACGACTACTGCGCTGTAGGAAGCGGCGAGGAGGTGGCGCTAGGCGCACTCGCTGCGACGAGATCGTGGCGCAGTCCACGGCGCCGAGTGATTGAGGCGCTCAAGGCTGCGGAGCGGCACAACGCCTTTGTGCGGGGGCCGTTTGTGGTGGAGCAAACGGGGTCGTTAGCGTGACCACCGGAGACGGAACCTGGCACAGCCGGGACTCGGAGATGAGCGCCATCGGCTGCGCGCTCCTCAAGCCCGCTACGCTGGAGGAGATGCGCTCCGTCGTCAGCCCCGACGACTTCCACGGGCTGCGCACGCGGCAGGCGTGGGAAGCGATCTGCTCCATGTACGCAGCGGGGCAGCCCGTAGACTCGCTGTTGCTCTATGATCGGCTGAGGGCTGCGCACGGAGAGTATCCCGTCGAGATCCTGGCGGATGCGCTGGAGTCTGTCCCGACGCTCGTTCATGCCGTGAACTACGCCAGCGGCGTGGACGGGTTCGCCCGAAAGCGCAAGGTCCGGTCTGTGCTCGTCGGTGCGCTGGATGCGCTAGCGTCCGCCATGCCGGACGATTGCCGCGAGCTGGCGACCAGCGTGCGCATGGAGCTCGGGGCGGCGTACGAAGACCAGGCGCAGGGCAAGGGGCTGCTCAGCGCGCACGACGCGCTAGACGACGCGTTCAAGTCCATCGAAGACACGCTCCGCAACGGCAAGCCTGCGGGCGTGCAATGGGGGCTCGCTGCGCTCGACGCAACAATCGTCGGCTTGATGGACAAGACCCTGACAGTGGTCGGCGCTCGCCCCAGCATGGGCAAGTCCAGCCTAGTCAAGCGGGCAGTGATCCACAACGCCCTCGCCGGCAAACGGGTGGCCGTGTTCCCGATTGAGGACGGGCGGCAGCGGTTCATGTTGCGCTGTCTGTCGGAGATGGCGAAGATCCCGTTTTCGTGCATGATTGACGGCTCGCTGAGTTCCGAAGACTTCGACAGGATTCTGTCAGCGTCGGAGAAGCTCAGCGCCACTGCGATGGTCTGCGACGACGCAAACAAGACAACGCCGGCCTACATTCGCTCCGAGTTGCACCGCCTGGCCAAGTCTGGCAAGATCGATCTCGTCGTCGTTGACTACCTGCAACGCATGACGCCTGACCGCCGCGCCGACTCGAAGCACCTCGAGATCGGGGAAATGTGCGGGCAGATGAAAGACGCGGCGAAAGAGTTTGACTGCCCGGTGATCCTGCTGTCGCAGCTCAACCGCAGCCTGGAGGGGCGAGCAAACAAGCGCCCGCAGATGTCAGACCTCCGAGAGTCGGGCACCATCGAGGAGGCGGCGGATCGGGTGGTGTTCCTCTACCGCGACGAGTACTACAATGAGCAAACGAAGGACCCGGGCGTCGCTGAGCTGCTCGTCGCAAAGGACCGGGACGGCAAGGTTGGCACGGTGCGGGTAGGATTTGAGGGCGTCTATACTCGGTTCTACGATCTCAGCGATGGAGGGGTGAAGTGGTAGACTTTCGCATGCCGAAGACGCTGGCCGATGCGTTCATGGTAGACGTTGCGCCAGATCACGCAATGAAGTGGCTTGACAAGTGCGCGCACTGCGGCTATGATGCCTTCGTGCACCCCGGCCCAAGCGGCCGCAAGGTGCGGGCAGAGGAACTGCTTGACGGCTGCGCGCCGTCGGAAGGAGACGGGACGCCTGTGGTGTGGCAGCGGCAGGCGGGGGTCGAGTCGGAGACTCGGCTGCAGGTCTGTTGGCGATGCGGGTTGCCGACGCCGACGTTTGTGCGGCGTGGGGTTGTGAACTAGGAGGCAGAGTGAGCGACGAACAGATCGAAGTGACTCCCTCGCAGGCGCTCATGCGGATAGCGCAAGCAGCGAGCAACGCGGGCCATGCGGCCGACGCAAAGCGGATCGCAACGCTCGCCAGCGAGATCGCAGGCGGAGCAGCCGAGGAGGATGAGGCGCCGGCCCCTACGATCTCCGAGGCGGAGAACGCCGAGCTGATGATCCGTTCCGTGGCAATGCTCTGCTTCGCGCGCAGCCTGTCGCTGCTGCAGGCCGGAGATCACGACGGGTCGCGTGAGGCGTGGGACAGCGGACTGGAGGTCGGCGGGGCGTGCCTGTCGGTTCGGGTGGGGCTTGGGGGCTGAGTGGCGAAGCGGTTGCGCATAGACTGGGACGCTCAGCCGCTTGGGGAAGTGAGCGTGTCAGAGATCGCCAGGCGCGTCGGCTGTTCAAGGCACGCCGTCAAGTATGCCATGGATGCGAGAGGGATCGCTGCGCCGTCAAGCGCCGGAAAGAGTGCCGGCGTGGACTGGGATTCAGAGGCGCTCGGAAGCGAGACAGCGACAGAGACGGCTAGGCGCCTGGGCGTCCATCCGAGCGCCGTCAAGCGCGCTATGGCACGGAGGGGCATAGGGTCTGCGCAGCCGCATCGGCCATGGACAGACGACGACATTGCGCTGTTGATCCGCATGTGGGGCGAATACGGGAACCGGCTGATCGCCAGGCGCACTGGACGGACGGTCAAGGCGGTTGAGGCGAGGGCGAGACTGCTCGGGCTGAATGCAGCGAAGGCCGGAAAGTACTCGCTGACGGCTGCGGCAGAGCGCCTCGGCTACCACCCGCAGCAGGTAAAGGACGCCGCCAAACGGTGCGGAGTCAAGCCACGGCGCAACGGAAAGCACTACTGGTTCCAGCCAGAGCAACTTGAACGGATAGCCCGAGAACTATTGGGGGAACTCCTTGTCGAAGTCGATTGACAGTTGCCGACAGTGTGGCGGGCTCCATTGCGTGGACCCGTGGAGCTACGCCCCGGTCCAATTCTCGGAGTTGGAAGACGGGCTCATGCCTGGCAAGCGCCGCATGTGGCGCTACGCAAAGGTGATCGCAGGGACCACATATCAGGTCTGCTTCCATTGCCGTGGCCTCGTCGCGACGCACTGGCTGACGCCAACCCCAGGAGGAACCGAGTGATTGACGAACAGGACAAGACGGCGGTATTGTACTCGCTGGGCGTAGCGCTTGACGGGATGGAGAGCGTGACGGTGCTTGGGCCACGCAAGCAGAAGTTCTGCGTTGAGTCTGGCTCTGCGGGCTTCGTCTGCTCCATCTGTTCCCGTGATGGCGCGGGCTACTCCAGCGCCCCGAAAGACACGGCGCAGGCTGCGATCCTTGACGCACACCGGCGGTGGATCGCTGCCGAGCGCACCGCGGCTGCTGGCCTGGACGCCAGAGTGCGAGCCGCAGAGGATCGCACGGCCGCCGTGTGCGGGCGCGACCCGCTGCCGAGTGAGCAAGCGGAGATCCCGCAGGCAGAATCGGAGCCGGACGTGGCCGCTCAGAGGGCAAAGAACATCAAGGACATCGGGCGGAGGGTGTGACTGGTGCCCGTCTACGAATACCGATGCGACGCCTGCGGGCACGAGTGCGAGCGGTTGCAGCGCATCACCGCCGAGCCGCTGCGCCTGTGCCCGATGTGCGACGCGGAGGCGCTAGGGCGCTTGATCTCGGCGACTAGCTTTCGCCTTGTCGGCGGGGGCTGGTTTGCTCCGTCGTCCAGTGGCGGGCCGCGTGGCGAACAGGAGGGCGACTGTGGCGAGTGACAGCGGGAGAGACCGGCTCTACCGGCGCGAGGTGTCAGGGCGTGGCCGAGTGCGCTACGTCGACAGCGGGCTCGACAGTTTCGATATGGACTTGCTGCCGACAAAGGGCGCAACGCTGATTTCTCGTGACGGCAAGGGCAGCACATGGTACACGTACAGGGTTGAGCCTGCGCGGGCCGAAGTGGTCGCCGCGCTCAGGGAGGCGAAGGAAGCGATCGTGTCTGCGATCGTGGCCAGCGGGACGGGCGCTCTGCGGATCATGCCAGACGCAAGCGACGAGGCCATGCTGGCCGCGTGGGGCGCGTACAGGGCCGAGCTTGAGCGGCGCGGCGTAGACGTGCGGCCGCTCGTGCTGCGTGGCACGAGCCCGTACGAACTCGCAGACGCGGCGATCGCTGCGCTCGAGAAGCACATGGACGAAGATAGGGCTTGACACCAGCGTCAGGCGTGCTATCATAGCCCTTGTCCCGGCCGGAGCTGACGCCTCTCGTGGCGACCTCCTCCTCCGCTGCTTGGTGGGCGGCGCCCGGCCGGGGCAACTTGGAGGGCGCTTGAGAAAACGAAAGAGGCCGCGACAGATCACGTACCTTGCCCTGCCGCTAGTCGAGGGCGCAGCGTACACGGAGACGCTGGAGACGGCGCGCCTGCTTGCTGCGTGCGTTGAAGACCTCGGAAGGGTGGCTGCGTACCCGCACGGACACACGCCGGATCCGCAGCCTGACCCGGCGAACGTGAAGCCGCAGGCGCACGAACTGCGCACGATCGGGCGCCGGATGATGGTGGGCGACGGGGAGATCCACGAACGGGCTGGCGTCGTGTGGCTCGTCGGAGATCACGAGACGGTATCGGAGCAGGCGGAGTGGTCTGCGGAAGCCGAGATCCCGTGCGAGCGGATAGACCCCGGAACGCTCGCTGCGTACGCTGCCCGCGGCGCAGTGCTGTTGGCCCGTGCCGTGGTGCCTGCGCACGAGTCGAAGAAGCGAGATCGCTGCGAGTTGCGCAGCGCGTTTCACGTTGTCGTTGCGTACCTGGACGGGGCGGGCAGGGTTCTCGGAAGCAAGGCTCTGTCGCTTGAGCCGAGGGAGTCAGACCGCGCAAGCCCGTTCGTCGCGCGAGATCGCCAGGAGGTGTGCGGGCTACAGATCGCAATGGCCGGCGGCATCATAGCAGAGGCCATGCGCAGCCGCCATTGGAAGCCGGAGACGCTGGGCCTTCTGCGCTCAACGATCGTGGTCGGAGAGTCCGCAGCGCAGGCGGCAAGGATCGCAGGTTACAGCGGGTCGACGAGTGGCGCAAGCCAATGGGCAACCAGGCGGATTGACAAGGCGATCTGGTTGATCTCAGGCATACTGAACAGGAGACGCCGAGAGGCGGAGGAGGCGGCGAATGGCACGAGCGAAGAAGGCTGATCCAGTGGACTACGCGGCGAAGGCGGCGAAGCTCAAGGCCGAGAAGGCGAAGGCGCAGCAGCCGGAAGAGAAGCCCCAGTGCTGCGGCGGCGACTGCGAGCGTTCCGACACCTCTGCACTTGCGGCTGAGTGTCGAGACTCCGCAACGTCGGCGCGTCGCAGCGTGGAAATGGGCTGCTACTCCGCTGCCGCCGTGAAGCGCTGGGCGGACGTGATGCTGCGCGCAGCCGAAGCGCTGGGCTAGCGGTGGATCGCTGCGAGGTCGAGACGATAGACGGGCACAGAGTCGAAGTTGACGCCGTGCTGTCGTCGGTCGATGGCGTCGTGATCACTGACCCGTGCGGTGGCGGAACGACGTGGCAACTGACGCACGCAGAAAGCGGCAAGCGCGTCAGCCCGCGGACGTGGCCGACGTTTGGCGAGGCGGATGCCGTGGCGCGTGAGTGCCTGTCTGCGCTGGACTGGACGGGCGGCGCAGATACGATGACGGACGCACACGCCGCCGCGGCTTCGGCTTGTGGCGGCGGGGAGTAGAACGTGATCTCAATACTGTTGGCTGCGCTAGTGACTCTTCACCCGGCGCTAGACGATTCGACCCAGGTGCGCCTGCTTGCTCTGTGGCCCCAGATTGAGGCGGCTGCGGCGATCGCAGAGGTGGAGCCGGACGTGATCGCTGCGATCGTGGTCACTGAGAGCCGCGGCTACCCGGCGACCTACAACGTGGGCAGCGGAGCCGAGGGGCCGGGGCAAGTGATCTGGGGCTACCACCGATCGCACCTCGAGGCGTGCGGCCTGACGCGGGCGGACCTGCAGGATCCGATCTTCGGCGTGCTCGCAATCGGGGCGGTGCTGCGCTACATTCGCGAGGAGCACGGCACCGGAGGCGAGGGTACGCTCTGCGCGTACGCCAAAGGGAACGAGGGGATCGGAGACGACGAGTGCGTTAGCAGTCGCATGCACATGGCGATCGCTGGCGACGTTCGGGCAGGGGGTGTGTAGTGTGCTGCCGAGCGCTCAAGACAGGGAAGGCACTTGGCGGACGCGGCAACCCGAAGTGTCCGATCTGCCTGGCCATGCTGGGGCTAGGGGATGGGCGCTATGCGGATTTTCCTTGCCCTCAGTGTGAGGCATCGCTACAGGTAGAGGTGGACGGGTACGTGTATCGTGTCTGGACACTGGTTGAGTATGGAGGTCGAGAATGTTAGCGACACTGAGCCCAGGCACGGCGGAGCGGTTCGGCCGCCTGCTGGAGGAAGTCCACGCCGTTACCGGCGACCCGGCGCGGTGCATGACCTTCGTCGAGGCTGCAACGCGCGAGAGGCTTGACGCGATAGCGTCGGCGCCGTCGCTGATCGCAGACGTGGTTGACCGCGGGATCGTTGACCGCGCAGTCGAAGCGCTGTTGCTCGTGCAGGCGAGGATGGGTGATGCTACCACGACTGACGCGTGACCGCTGGCGGGTGCTGCACGCGCAGATGGAGGACGCGCTCGCCGCCGCAGACAGCGTGACCGACTTGGCGCGCTGCCTTCACGGGTGGCGCGGGATGGGCAGCAGCACACTCAGCACGATCGCCCAGGACATGGAGGCGGCGCTGATGGATTGGCTCTGTGCGGAGCCCGTGGGCGAGCGCTTCGCGACGGCAGAGGAGAGGGCCGCGCACGGGGCGACTCATGTGCGCTACTTTCGGGATCCGCAGCTCGCAGATG
>CALEMW010000123.1 GCA_937910695.1 uncultured bacterium | reverse complement strand
GGCGGCGGTCGTTCTCTACGTGGGGTGGATCCAGGCCCGCAAAGGCCTGCGCGAGCTGGTAGAGGCCTTTGGCGAGGTCAGGCAAGCCGTTCCACGGGCGCAGTTGGTTGTGCTTGGCGAACCGGCAGAGCCGGAATACGCAGACGCGGTGCAGGATCTAGCCTAACTTCCCCGTGAAAATAGGCATTTGAGCACAAATCGCCCGATAATGTAGCAACTAATCTTTTCTATTTGGCGCTTGCTTTTGGGTTCGGACCTGTTATTTTATGTAGCACTATGTTCGTTCAGACCTCCAAAACAACGATCAACGGCAAGACCTACGCGTGCAAGACGGTGCGCGAGAGCTACCGGACCGCCAAGGGTCCGCGCAGCCGCCTGGTCTGCAACATCAGCAAGCTGCCGGACCACGTGCAGTCGGGCATCGAGTTTCTGCTGAAGAAGCCCGGCGGCAGCTTTGTTTCCTCGGATTCGCTTGGCCTGTGCGACGCTCTGGGCTTTGGGGGCATAGCCGTCCTGCACGATGCCTGGAACAGGTTCGGTCTTGATCGCATACTGTCCGGCGTGGATGATGCCGCGGATCGCGGGCGGCTCAAGGCCATGGTTTTCGCCCGGCTTCTCTTCCCGGGATCGAAACTCTCCCTCCGGACGACGAGTGCCGACAGTGCACTGGCTGCCTCCTGTGGCCTCAGCCAGGCCGATCTCGACGAAGACCGTCTCTACAAGGCGATGGACTGCCTCTCGGGGAACTGGGTTGGCGTCGAGAAGGGGCTCTATTCCGAAGCGTTTCCGTCCGGCGCCACACTGGTCCTGTACGATCTGACCAGCAGCTACTTCGAAGGGGCGAAGAACAAGAAGCTGGCGGCCTACGGCTACAGCCGGGACCATCGGGACGACCGCATGCAGCTGATCCTGGCCCTGGCCACGGGCGCGGACGGCGTTCCGATACATATGGAGGTTCTCAAGGGGAACCGGGCCGACAACCGGACACTTCTTCCGCTGCTGGCCTCCCTAAAGCGGCGGTTCGGCATCAAGCGAGCCGTCTTCGCCTTCGACGGCGGCATGAGCAGTGCAATCAATCTGGAACAGATGCGCAGCGACGAACTCGACTACGTGACGCGGCTTTCCTCCTCCACTCTCAAGGCGCTGGCCCGGAATCTGCCGGAGGACAACCAGCCGGAACTGTGGGACCGGGATTCGCTGGTCGAGTTCGAGGAAGACGGCAAGCGCTACGTCGTGGCCGGCAGCGAATACCGGCAACAGCGCGACCGGGAAAGGCGGGAGGCGCGCATCGCCAAGGGCCGGTTCGGGCTGGAGGCGTTCAATCGCGTGAACCGGAAGAAGGTGGACGTCCAGAAACTATCGGCCCAAGTGGGTTGCATGCTGGCGAGAGCGAAGGCGCTGAAGTACTTCGACTACCATATCGAAGCGGACGGCACGGCAACCTGGAGCGAGAAGGCCGAGGTCGTCGAGACCGAGCAGCGCTTCGACGGGTGGTATCTGCTGACCACCACCCTTGCCCGCCCGGACGCACCGAAGGAAACGGTCTTCGCCCACTACCGCAATCTGCTGGACGTCGAGGATGCGTTCAGGGAAACGAAGTCCTACCTCGAAATGCGGCCCATCTACCACCAGAAGGACGACAGGGTCAGAAACCACATACGCATCTGCTTCCTGGCCTACTGGATCAGCGCCAGGCTCAGAAACGCATGGCAGGAAAAGGGCGAGCGGCGGGAGGTCCCCCTCGTGCTGAGGGAACTCCAGCAGATCAAGGTGGGGAGACTCAGAATGAACGAAAAGCCATTGAAAGTTGTACTGACCGACATCCCCGGGAAACTGTACGCCATCCTGGAAAAACTTGGCCTGCTGCCCCTGTTCCAGCGTGCTCCCACCTGGGCTTCGTAGTAACTAAAGGTGAGGCGATGATCGGGGATTTTTCAAAATTTCAGGAAGATGGGCTAATGTTCCCATGTTGCTAGAGAAAGCAAGCTCCTTTACCTCTACGACGCGCGCCAGGTCGTGCAGACCTGTTTCAACCTGACCGACCGGCGCCGGCGCGGGGAAATGTCTCCCGAGATGACCGAGATTCCGACACTATTCGACCACGAACCGGCCAAGCCAGACGGCGGGCACGTATTTGGGGAGCCAGCACGCGAGCGGCCACGAGGGTCGTGACCATGCCACTCGACCCGGCCGCCCCGGGCGGGAGTTCCGGAGAATCGTCTCTCACGCGGATTGGGCCTCGCGGATTCGGTGCGATAGCGCTTGAAATGAAAGGAGATCCAACCATGGAAGTTAGGCGGAGTGTTTTCACCCTCGTCGAGTTGCTGGTCGTTGTGTCGATCATCGCAATTCTGGCGGCGCTGCTGCTGCCGGCGTTGCGTCAGGCGCGCGAAAAGGGCAAGCGCGCCGTTTGCGCCTCGAACCAACGCCAGCAAGGCACCGCCATGGTCATGTACGCCAGTGATTACGACAGTGCACCGACTTTCAGCTATCCGGCCAACTGGAATGAAGGACTTACCACAAGCGATCCCGCCTACACCTATGCCGATGTTCAGACCAGGTTCAGCGGCTACGCGGTGCGCGGCTGGATGCCAAACAACAATCCCAGCGCCTACGGTCCGGCCACCAACCACGGCATGTGGGTAGAGATGGGCTACATCACAGGGAGCGTGCTTATCTGCCCCAGCCACACGCTCTATTACGCCCCGGAGCCGTGGACCGCGCCCGCCAATGCCACCAGGCACTGGATTCCCCATTACGCCGCGTTGCGCAACTGGTAACCCTTTGCCAACCAGGGCAATTCAGGTGTCTGGTCCAACTACTCGTTCAATGGCGGACTGACGCGCACCTTGTGGTACGGCGGCGGAGGCAAGCCGTGGAACCAGAGCGGCTGCTACGGGTGCGTGATCAAGCCCTGGAAGATGTTGCGGATCGAGCCCCGTTGGCCGATCCTGGCCGACTTACGCGAGGCTGGCAGTTGGGGCTATGGCGGCCCCCTCTATCACAAGAGTGCCAACCATTTTGCCGAGGGCTACAATGTCCTTTATGCCGACGGCGTCGTCCTGTGGGTTCCGCTCAAATCACCGCCGGATCTGGCCCTGGTGCCTGCTGACTACACCTC
>CALEMW010000122.1 GCA_937910695.1 uncultured bacterium | reverse complement strand
TGTACTACGGCGCCAACGAAGTGGGCCCGGACGGTACCTTCGTTCCCGGCCATGCCCTGGTCTGTAACGGCAACTGGATCGTCGGCGCCTTCGACCTGTGTCTGTACGACTCCCCGGGCGCGGACAACGCCGGTTCCTGCGCCGTCGGCAACGAAGACCTGAGCTTCGGCACCATGAAGGGCATGTTCCGCTAAGCGGTTCTGTTCTGCGACATCGACGGGCCGCTCCCTTCTGGGGGCGGCTCGTTGCGTCATGGGGCTCCGTTCTGTAGTCTGTCGGGATCCAGTCCTATTCCCGGAGGATCCCATGCTCACACGCCGCCGCTTCTGCGCCATCGCCGCCACCACGACCCTGGCCGTCGCCACGCCTTCCCTGTGGCCGCGTTTCGCCTGGTCCCAGGAATCCCCCGGTCTCACCCTCAAAGAGCTGCGCGACGGCGCCTGGGCCGTACTCGGCATGGGCGGCAACGGCCTCCTTCTTCGCACGGATGAGGGGCCCGTACTCGTGGACTGCAAGGTCTTCGATGCCGCCGAGGCCCTTTACGACGTCGTCTCGGCCAAGGCGGGCGCCCCCTCGCTCATCATCAACACCCATCACCATGGAGATCATGTGGGCGGCAATTGGATCTTCCGGATGAAGCATGCCGATGTCTCGGTGATCGCCCACCGCAACAGCCTGCCGCGCACGGCGGAGACCCTCGACCAGGAGGCTTTGCCCTCCCTTGCGGCGATGGCCGAAAACCCCGAAACCACCGACCGCGCCGCCGAGCTGCGGTCGACGCTGACCGCCGCCCATTTCCAGGCCGACCGCGTATACGACGACCGCCTGACTTTGAACCACGGCGACATCATGCTCGAACTATCCCACGACGGCCCCGGACACACCGACAACGACACGGTCGTTTTCATCCCCCAGTTGAACCTGCTCCACGTGGGCGACCTCGTCTTCCATAGGCTGAACGGCTTCGTGGACATGTCGGGGGGCTGTGATCCGCTGCGTTGGCCCGAGGTTCTGCGCGGTCTCGACCGCCTCGGCGACGCCGAGACCATCGTCGTACCGGGCCACGGCGACGTGTGTGATAAAACGGCATTGCCGGCCATGGCCGACTACTTCGACCAAATGCGGGAAATCGTGGAGCATGCCCTCGCCGAGGGCAGGACCATCGACGAAATCGCTGAAATGAAGCCGGCGGTTTTTGAGAACCTCGGTTTTCCCTCGATCCTGCCCCGGGCCATCAGGGGTATGGCGGAGGCTCTCGCGGGGTCCTGATCTTTCAGCCCGCTATGCCGAACACCCTTGTCCGTGCTAGGGTGAACGCAGCCACAAGCTTCGACGAATTGAAGTATCGCTTCCGGTAACCGTGAGCAGGATCTTGCGTACAACACGGGCCCGGCTCCAATATCCGTTCCCGTGATTCGGGAAGAACAGGCTTTCTCTCCCATCCAATCAAGGAGCACCCCGTGCCAGACTTCGACCGCATGACCGCCGCTGCGCGCAACGCCCTCATCCACGCCCTCGATCTCGTTGCCGACGACTGCGTACTGGTCGTCGGCGACGATTCGGCCGGCTCCTGCCCCGACGCCTTTGCGGCCGCCGCTGCGTCGGTGGGCTGCGATGTCGACGTGTTTCGACTCCCCGAAGAAGGGCGACCCCTGCAGGCCATGCCCGAAGGCATGCTCGCCATGCTCGAAGGCCGCACCGTGGTCATCAACGCCATCGCCGGCTTGAGCGACGAGGTGCCGTTCCGCCTACAGTGGCTCAAGGCCGTGGAAGACCTCGACCTGCGCCTGGGCCACAGTCCGGGAATCTGCGACGCCATGATGCTCGACGGCCCCCTCGAAGTGGACTATGCCGAGATGCGCGCCCGCGCCCGCCTCGTATCCGCAGCCCTCGAGGGCGCCGAGACGGTGCACATCGCCTCAGCCATGGGCAGCGACCTCAGCTTGACGATCGCCGGCCGCCCCATCGTGAACGATGTCCACATCACGGCCACGGAAAAGGGTGTGAACCTACCCTGTGGCGAGGTCTACATCTGCCCCGTGGAAACCGCCGGCGAAGGCGTGCTCGTGGTCGACGGCTGTTTCGGCGGCGACGGCAACGTGCCGACTCCGGTGACGATCACCGTGGCCAACGGCTTGGTTGTCGACGTGGCCAGCGACAACCCCGCTTTGACCGCCCGCGTCAACGAGCTCATGGATACCGACGCCGGCTCCCGCCACGTCTGCGAACTCGGCATCGGCCTGAACCCGGGCGCTCAGCTGGTGGGCAACATGCTCGAAGACGAAAAAGCTCTGCGCACCCTGCACGTTGCCTTCGGGGGCAACCAGGGCATGCCCGGCGGGGAAAACACATCGCAGATGCACATGGACTATCTGATTCACCGTCCGACCCTGACGGCCGTGTTCCCGGATGGACACGAAGTCGTAGTTCTGAGCAACGGGGACATCATCATCTGAATTCCGTGCCGAACCCGACAATCGTCTTTATCTTGGCGCCTCCCCGAAAGGAGCCCCCATGGACACGTTCGCCGCCATCGAGCAACGCCGCTCGGTCAAGAAATTCGATCCCGCCCACGCCATGTCCGATGCCGAGATTACGCGCCTGATGGAAGCCGCAATCCTCGCGCCGACATCGTTCAACATTCAGAACTGGCGCTTCGTCGTGATCACCGAGCAGAAACGCAAAGACTCGATCCGCGCCGTCGGCTACGGCCAGGCTCAGTTCTCCGACGCCTCGGCCATCATTTTAGTCTGTGGCGACCGCACGGCTCATGCTCAGGATACCGCCCGTTACTGGCGCAACGCCGACGCCTCGGTGCGAGACCAGATCGTGCCGATGATCATGGGAGCATACGAGGGTCGGAACGAGCTCCAGCACGACGAAGTCATGCGGTCTGGCGGCATGGCGTCGCAGACGATCATGCTCGCCGCCAAGGCCATGGGCTACGACTCTTGCCCGATGGTGGGTTTCGACTTCGCCAAAGTCGCAGAACTGATTGCCTTGCCCGAGAATCACGAAATCGTCATGGCGATCACCGTCGGCAAGGCGCTTGAGCCGGCGCGGCCCCGGCCGGGTCAGTTGGCGCTGGCTGAAGTGATGGTGCGGGAGACTTTCTAGAAGCTTGAAGTCGAATTCGTATCTCTGATCGCCCGCGAGAAGTCCGGTATGTCGCCGGCTTCGCGGGCGCGTTCGTTGATCCACCAGCGACGTCGGGCTGTCTCCAGATCGTCGTCGCCTCGCAGCAGGCCGAGACCGATCATCAACTCGTCCGTGTAGCCGGGCAGGATGACGCGCCACGTGGGAGGAATCAGCCCAGGCGCCACTTCGTTGACATGATCGCGCAGGCGCGACGTGCAGTTGTTCGTCAGCGTGTTGTACCAGACGGGCTCGCGTCCCAGACGATCTGCTTCGGTGAGCAGGGCGACGAAGAGATCGCGAATGCCGAGGACCGGCGCCTTCACCGGGAACAGATAGACGTCGTCGGGACGGTTCACGGCGCGGTCCAGAAGCAGATCACGTTCGTCGCCCACCACGTAGATCAATTCGTACGTGCGCAGCATCCCGCGATAGACTCCGTAAGGCTCACCCACTTCCTTTCGTGCCTCCACGCTCACCGCCACATAGGTTCCATCGTCGAAACCGAAGCTGAAAAGGCCGTGAGCTGGGCCCCGCCAGCCATCGGGATGAAACACCGACAGCCCGTACCACAAGGATTCGATGCGGCTCAGATCGTAAATGCGGGTCTCGAATGTGCCCGTGTGTGCGGCGCCCGGTGGAAAACGGAAGTTGCGGACACCCTCGACGACCATGCGGTCGCCTTCGATGACCACCCGCGGAGTGACGGCGTGCCGGGGAATCCAATCTCGATCGTTCGATGCTGGCATGAAGAGGAACAACCCGGCCCCAGCGACCATCGCAAAGCCCAAAGTGAGTAGAATCCGCCGTTTCTTCATGGATTTAGACTTCTCCCCCCTTGTCGGGCCGACGCTGAAAGAGTCACCATATCATCAGCGTGATCATGACTAGAGCAGAATCTCCCTTATTTGTTAATGATGTGCTATAATATAAATTGAACTTTTATACACTAAAGAAAGAATCTGCATGGATATGTCTCCACATAGGGATGATCGCATCGACGCCATCCGCGGCCTGTCGTTGATGATGATCTTTTCCAGTCATCTCGCCTATCTCGGCAACAACACAGTGCTCCGCGACTGGGCTCTGCCCTCGCTGACATTCTGCGACAGCGCCAACATCTTCGTCTTCATATCCGGCTTCATGGCCGGCCGTGTGTATGGCAGGAGGCTTCTTCGCGATGGGGCTGCCGCAATGCGCCGCCGTGCCTTCGCCCGCGCCAGGGAACTCTATCGCTGGCACCTGGGAACTCTCGTGGTCACGGTCGCCGCCGTCACGTTGATCAGCATGTGGGGTCCCGGTCTTGTCGACGAAGCCCGTCTTGCGCCGATCTTCATGCAGCCTGTCGGCACGACCTTGGCGGCTTCCGGCATGCTCTACACACCCTATGCCTTCGACGTGCTCCGTCTCTATGTCATTGTTCTTCTTCTGCTGCCGTTCTGGTTGCCCTTGCTGCACCGGAAGCCATGGCTGGCCGTCGGTCTCTCGGTGTGCGTCTACGCCATTCCCCAGTTCGTTTCCGGCGCCGCCATACCCGACTGGCCCGGCGACCGGGTTTGGTACTTCAATCCCCTCGCCTGGCAACTCCAGTTCTTTCTGGGTGTCGCCCTCGGGCATCACGGGCTTCCCGGCTCGAGGCGGCTTCTGCGCTCGAACTCCTTGGCGATCTTCGCCGGCCTCGTGCTCGCCGTCGGTATATTCGTAAAAACCACGGCGCCCGCCATGATGGCGGCCTACAACCCGTCGGTGCCGTTCATCCACGACGACCTCGTCTACGGCAAGCTGCCCCTGACCGGCAAGACCAACCTCGAGCCCCTGCGCCTGATCACGTTCGCCGCGCTGGTTCTGCTTACGACGAGGTTCCTGCCGGGCGCGTGGTCGGGATGGCGGAGCCGCGCCATGCGCCCCCTGGTGCTCTGTGGACGGAACGCGCTCAAAGTGTATTGCCTGGGGCTCTTTCTCACCTTCACGGCAGGACAGATTCTGCGGGGTGGCTTCGCCGGCGATGGCGCGATGATCGGAGCCGTCGCCGCGGGGATTGCCTTACAGGTGGCGGCCGCCGCGATCTTGGAACGGCGTCGAACCCCGTCGGTCAGCTCGGCCGTCACCACCGTCGGCTGCAGTGCTCAGAACAAATCGAGAACCAACACCGTTTCCAGCACTTCAGCATAGGCTCCCTGGAGAGTGGACAACGTGGCGGCATGAACATCGGCCGCAGTAACCGTTGTCTCTCCGTAGATCAGATCGCGGGTCGCACAGGCGTCGGCGGCGATCACGACATCGAAGCCCAAATCGTATGCGGCCCGCACCGCGCCTTCGACACACATATGGGTCTGCATGCCGCATATCACGAGCTGATCCACACCCGCGTTTTTCAGATCCTCGAACAGGCCGGTCCCGTTGAAGCAGCTCACCTCGGTCTTCATGACGATGCGCTCACCGTCGATGGGGGTCACGTTTTCATGGAACGCCCCGCCAGCTGCAACCTTGTGTCCAACGTGGATCACCGGACGACCGGCGGCTCTCCAATCAGCCAGCAGACGTGCGGCGTTGTCGGCGGCAGCTTCGGGACCTACCAGGGGCATGGCGCCGCCCGGAAAATAGAACTCCTGGATGTCGATGATCAGCAGGACCGGGTTTGTCGCGTCAGAGTCTGCACCCCAGGCTGCGATAACGCTCAACAACATGATCGCCACTGTCGCCATGAACAGACGCCGGAGCTTGCTCGAAATACAGATATGAATCATGGCCCACTCTCCTCTTACGATTCGGGCCCTGCCGCGAGATCGCGGCATTCGTCGTGACGGAAACATTCCGCTACGTGATCGTTCACCATGCCCACGCTCTGCATGTATGCATAGCAGATCGTCGAGCCGACGAAGGTGAATCCCCGCTGCTTCAGTTCCTTGCTCATCGCGTCCGAAACAGAAGTCGTTGCGGGGATATCTTTCATAGTATGGAACCCGCTCTGGATCGGACACCCATCCACGAACTTCCAGATGTATCCCGCGAACGAAGCATAGTCGTCCACGACTTCGAGAAATGCCCGGGCGTTCGTGCGCGCCGCTTTGATCTTAAGGCGGTTACGGACGATTCCTGGGTCTTCGCGCAATTCGTCCAGTCGGGCGTCGGTCCATCGCGCCATGCGTTCAGGCGCGAAGCCGTCGTAGGCGCGACGGTAGCCTTCCCGTTTGTTGAGGATCGTCTCCCAGCTCAGGCCGGCCTGGGAGCCCTCGAGGATGAGCATCTCGAACAGGTGGGCGTCGTCAAAGGAAGGGGCGCCCCACTCGGTGTCGTGGTAGGTGATGTAGCGAGGGTTGGCGGGGTTGGCCCAGGCGCAACGATGAATGGTCATCGAATCCTCCAGATATCAAAAGGCCCGCTCCCATCATAGGGGAACGGGCCCCGCGCGTCACCCCCCGGCCGCGCGACTCTAGAGGTACCAGTTCAATTGCAGCGACGCCGACCCGAAACCGAACTCCGTGTCGTGGAAACCGAAGGTGTCGCTGTACTCGGTGACCACGCCGTCCACAGCAACGCCCAGGGCGAACTGGCGGCCCAGGCGCCATTCGTAGCCAAGGCCGAGCAAGGCGGCATCGCCTTCGCGCTCGACCCAATTGATGAATTCAGGGGATGTCATCTTCAGCGAGGTTACGCCGGTGCCCACGCCGGCACGCAGGAAGAAACCGCCGCCGCCCGGATACCAGGTGGCCGTGACCAGGGCTGCACCGGCCTCCAGGTCGGTCGCCGCGTCTTGCTTCTCGATGCCGTATGCCTCGAAGCTCAGTACGAAGTGATCGGACAGTCCGAAGCCCACACGCAGAGCTCCACCGTGACCGCCTTCGATCTCTCGTTTGATGTCGGCGCCGAGGCGCTGAAATTTCAGGTCCGCGTTGGCGCCGCCCACATTGAAGCCGAGCATGAGTCCGCGCCGGTCGTTGTGGTAGTCTCCGGCGCGGGCCGTCTCCGCGGCAAGCAGGGACAGGGCGATCAGTGCGAGTAGAAGATGGCGGATTCGGTTCGTGACGATCATCGGTCGGCTCCTCGTTCATGACGTGCGGGGGGATGACGCTCTTGCGGTCTCCCATCGCAGGGAACGTGCCCGAGCGGATCGATACACATGATTGACGCAACCCTTGTTGCCTTTGTGCGTTATGGTACCTCTCGGCCGTACGGTCGACTCGTCGTCAACGTGACGACCAACCTCACATGTCGCGATACGGCACGCCGCCACACCGGAATCAGGAGGACACGATGTTCGAACGTCACCGCTCGACCCTTGGCGCCCTGCACCTCGTACTGGGTCTGATGAACGTCGTCGCCGCACTGATCGTGTGGTTCGTCCTCGGCGGCGTGGTGGCGATCGCCCAGGAACCCGAAGCCTCCCGGGTCCTGGGAACAATCGCCGCGTTGGTGGGCGGCCTGCTTTTTTTGCTGGCCATCCCCCCGCTGGTCGCCGGTTTCGGACTGGTCTCCCGCACTCCCTGGTCCCGCACCGCAGCCATGGTCAGTTCGTTCCTGAACATGCTGTCGATCCCGTTCGGAACGGGTGTCAGCCTGTTCACACTCTGGGTCCTATTCACCGAAGAGGCTTCCATACCTTCGGCGTGACGAGTATTCCATACCTGTTGGTGTTTTTTCTTTGTGCCGGGCGGCCGTAACGGGTTACCATGGAGTCTCGACCCCAAACACCCGAGGTGAACCATGCACGACGGCTGTTCCGGTGCCGGTAGCGACGCCACCGCAATGCTCCAAAAAGTTCGAATGATGGGCTTCAGCGGCATGCCCCTACCTGTTGCAGTAGACATCCCCTGCACGAACTGCGACCATACGTTCTCGATGGCGACCTTCGAGTCCGCCTGCCCCGAGTGCGGGATGGTCTATGCCGTGACCCCCTGCAGCGCCAACGATCCGTCCAAGATCAGACCCGCCGGTATCGGCGCCTGACCCGACCTGATCCGGGAGTGCCTTCATGTTCCGTCATATGGACGACGTCCTTATCGGGCCAGAAACCCACCACCTCGGACAAATGACCGAGCTCATGCGGCAGGCCGGACTGAAGGTGCCCGGGGTGTACGGGCCGTCCAAGGAAGAGTGGACCGCCTACGGTATGCCGGTGCCGCCCTACTAGCGACAATCCCCGACCCTCATCGGAGTGACGGCCATGATCCTGCGCACGACGGTCATTCTGCTGATGTTCCTCCTGCTGAACGGATGCGGCGACGCCGTAGACGACCGACCGGCTCCCGCCACCCGGACAACGGCGAACACCGCACCGAAATTCACTTCCGACCACGCCGCCCGCTTCGCCGACCTCGCCCTCGATTGCGTGGACCAGGAATACCCCAACAAGATCGCCCACACCATGGCCGCGGACGCCGATGCAGGCACGCCCCTCTCTCTCCATCCTGCGTTCTTCGGCTGCTTCGACTGGCATTCATCGGTGCACGGGCATTGGCTGCTGGCGCGCTTCGCCCGCCTGTATCCCGCCCACCATAGCGCCCAGGCGGCGCGAGATGTTCTCGACCGCCACCTGACCCCGGAACGCATTGCACTGGAGGCGGCCTACCTCGAAACCGAAGGCCGCTCCTCCTGGGAACGGCCCTATGGTCTGGCTTGGCTGCTGCAGCTCGCCGCCGAACTCCACGGCTGGAACGATCCCGACGCTCAGCGCTGGTCGAACGCCCTTGAACCTCTTGAAGACGCCTGCGTCGAGAGCTTCCTCAACTGGCTGCCGAAGCTGGCCTACCCCATCCGCACCGGCGAACACTCCCAGACAGCCTTCGCCTTCGGGATGGCCCTCGACTACGCGCGCATGAGGGGCCGAGACGAGCTGGCCGCCTTGATCGAGATCACATCACTGCGCCTCTATCGCGAAGACCGGGATGCCGACCTCGCCTTCGAGCCCTCGGGTCAGGATTTCCTCTCTCCCATCCTGGCCGAAGCCGACCTGATGCGTCGCGTCATGGAGGCCCCTTATTTCGCCGACTGGCTCGCTCGCTTTCTCCCGGGCCTCCCACGGAACGGCTCGACGGCGTGGCTGCCCTTGGCCGTGGTCACCGACCGCAGCGACGGCAAGCTTGCTCATCTCGACGGGTTGAATCTGAGTCGGGCGTGGATGCTTGAAGGAATCATCTCAGGACTGCCGCAAGACGACGTTCGTCTTCCGGCTCTCCGTGCCGCGGCCGAGGAGCACGCAGCATCGGCCGTCGCTTCACTCACCGGCGAGCATTACGAGGGCGGGCATTGGTTGGGATCGTTCGCCATGTATCTGGTGACGAGGCGCGGCTTGGAAATCGACGAATAGTCTTCGATCAGTGACTGTCGGTGTGCAGGCCGTGCCACATGAGATAGTCCCGCACCAGGTCGTGCCAGCGTTCGAAGTCTTCGCTGCCGAACTCCCGGCGCACATCCTCTTCCGACGGCAGACCGCGAGGCGATGTCGCAATGGCGTCGAGGCGGGCCAGGACGGTGTCGTAGCTCAGGCGCACATCGTCTCCCACGATCAGCTTGGTATGATACGGGCCGAAGCTGAACACGGCGTCGTCGTCGTTGCCTTCCATCCAGATCACGAACTCGTTGATGATGTCGAAGTGCTTCTTGCGGCGCATGCCCTCGGGTTCGATCCAGTGGGGCTCGCGCAGGAAGGTGACCGTGAACGGCGGCAGGTCGTCTACGAAGTCGACGGTGATCTGATCGTGCTCGACGTCGATCGACAACGACTCCACGAACACGCCCAGGTATCCCTCGAGCACGCCGGCGAAGGCGTCCATGCCGAGTTCCTTGTCGTCGGCGGCCTGGTAGGCGTGCTCGGACTCTTCGAGGATCGCCTTGATGGTCAGCAGGCGGTCGCGGTCGCCCGGCTGGAGATCGGCCGTGGTGTCGGGCTCCCGCATAGGCAGGAACGGAAGGTCGTTGAGCAGGAGGGTGTCGGTGCCGACGCCCGAAAACGTCCACGGGGACGACAGCGGCTGTCCGTAGCCCACCAGCAGAGGGTCGCCTGCGACCGTGACGGTGCCGTCCGCGTTGACCGGATGGGGGAAGAACTCATCACGGAAGTTGGTCCAGTAGATGAACAGCGCAGCGACGATCACCGCCTCGACGACGGCGACCATCACCAGGGCGCGCTTCAGGCTGAAGCGGGCGGAGAGGAAGCGGGGTTGTTCGTTCATGACCAAGGATTCATCAGCCTCCACCGAGGAACGTCGATCTCCGTTCCTTATCGTGTTCAGCCCGCGGGCCTGTTCCGCAGCGTGTCTTCAAGATCTTTATAATAGCATGTATGGTTATATTAATCTACCTATCATCATTCCCCATAGGACAATAATCTGGCCTTGTCCGTCCGGGTGTCGGGATTTACGTTCACCCCATGAACCGCGATGACGAAATGCCCAGCTACGTCCCCCTCGCCGAGAGCGATATTGCGCCACCTGATTACGAGGGCGAGCCCCTCGGCAGGCAGGAGTACATCGCCGCCATGGTGCACTTCTATCGTGGCGAGCTGCAGCGCACCCTCGAGTGGCGCAAGCGCCTCGACACCACGACGCATTGGGCCCTGATCACCACCGTCGGCATCGTGACCTTCAGTTTTTCCAACCCCGGCTTCGCCCAGGAAACGTTGATCACCGGCATGTACGCCAACCTCATGTATCTCGTGCACGAATCGCGGCGGTTCCGCTTCTTCGACATGTGGCGTTCGCGGCTGCGCATGATGGAGGAGAACTTCTACGGCCCCATCCTACGGCGCGATCCCACCAGCCCCATCGACAACTGGGGCGAGCGGGTCGCCGACGACCTGCTGCACCCGAAGTTCAAGATCACGCGGGCGCAGGCGATGCGTGCCAGGCTCAAGCGGAACTACGGCTACCTCTTCGTCTTCCTGCTGATGGCCTGGCTCGGACGCGCTTTCCTGCTGCCGACGCCCGACGGCCAGAACACCTTGCCCTCTCTCTTCTCCATCGGGGTCATTCCTTGGTGGGTGCCGATGACGCTCGTCGTCGGACTCTACGGGTACCTGGCCGGGCTGATGCTCTTCACTCCCAAGGTGCGGTCCGCCGAGTCGACCTACTGGCGCGACCCCGAACACCTTGGGGAAGACGTGCCGAACCTGGACACCTGACGCTGCCCCATGTCGATGCAATCACCGTAGCAACATCATCTTCAACGCCGATCCCCGGCTCTCCCGCTCGTGCACCAGATATTTTCCCGCCGGCAACGGACGTCCGGAGAAGTCGCAGCCGTTCCACTCGGCCCCCTCCGGAGGGAACGGGATCTTCATCCTGGATAGTTCAGCTTCTCGTTGGAAAACGGCCCTCGATCGCGTCCCGCAGAATCTTCACGACATCGTCGGCGAAGTCTTTGCCGAGCATCCACGACAGGTAGCCGCTGTTCTCGGCCTTCACCTGTTCGATGGTCATGTCCTTGTACTTGCCGAAGGCGAAGACCGCCTTGCCTTCATCGTTCCAGGCGAATTTCCGGGACCGGTCCACGAATCGACCCTCGTCGGGATTGCAGAACGTATGGAGTTCGGCGGAAGTGGAAGGCACCTCGTCGTACTGACCGATCTGGGCGTCGAGCACCTCGAGAGTGGCCTCGACATCGGCCAGAGCGCTGTGGGCGTCGGTGAGTTCCTTGCCGCAATACTTCTTGTAGGCGGCGACCAGGGTGCGGGGCTCCATGCGGCAGAAGATATGGAAGGCGTCGAAGTGACGTCGATCCGCGAACGACACTTCGCAGCCGACGCGGCGCAGTTCATTCTCGAGAAACGGTGCATCGAAGCGGACGGAGTTGAAACCCGCGAGGTCCGCGCCGTCGCAGAAGGCCACGATCTCGCCGGCCAGGGCCGCCAGCACGGGTGCATCGCGGACATCGTCGTCGGAAATGCCGTGGACTGCCGTGGCGCCCGGCGGAATCGGAACTTCCGGATTCACGAGGGAACGGAAGGTGCGGCGCGACCCGTCCGGCTCGACGCGGACCAGGGCAAGCTCCACGATACGGTCGCGTTCGATCATGACACCGGTGGTCTCAAGATCAAAAGCGACGAGGGGGCGATCAAGGATCAGGTTCTGCATGGCGGTCCTTCCTCTGGTTGATCGGGAGGAGTGACCATAAACGGAACGGCGCCCCCGAGCAAGCCGGTCCGACGGTTCGGTTCGCGGCGCCGTTGAATGGGGATCAGCGATAGAGCTTTTTGAGATCCGACCAGGTGCTGGCCTCGTTGGCCACACGGGGCAGAGAGAAGCCCACAAGATGAAAAATGCCGATGGAGCGATACTGGATTTCGCCAACACCCGGCGCCCACCAGTGGGGAACCACCGGGTCGGCCTTGCCGCTGTCGCTGGGGCGGCCGTCGGTCAGCCACTCCGTGCCGACTCCCGCCACGCCCTCAGACTCTGTGGTTTCCATCACGCCGAATGCGACGATCTCGACACCTTCAACGATGTGTGACTCGGGCTGAGTCACCGTGTACCGCACGACATAACGGCCGATCGAAGGGCCGCCCGGCGTGGTCGCGAGATCGACGGCGCTGATCCAGGTCTTGCCGGGGTAGAGAGGCGCGTCGACGACCTTCAGCGGAGGATCGTAGAAGAAGGCGAGGCGAGGATTCCGACGCCGGAAGCCATGCAGATACACGTCGCCTTCGTCATTGGAGGTCCAGTGATTCTCAAGGCCCGGGCTGTGGTCCGACACCAGGTAGCGGATCATGAAGGAGTTGCCGAACACCGGGTTCGGGCCGGAGACGACTTCCTTGATGTCGGGCCCCACGAGATCCGACGAGTAGGCCCACCGGTCCCCGATTTCCAGGGGCAGGTACGATGAATCGGTGGCCGCGACCGGAACCGACATCACAACGCACAGCAGTACGCCCGTCAAGGTCAGCTGTCGGAGTCTGGTCATGATGCGTCCTTCCAGTTCCACCAAAGCGAAAGGTCGGGATCGGGGCGCTCCGCCTCTGCCTGGTAGACGGCGCAGCGGAACACATACAATACACAACGGTCGATATGCTCTCCCCGCAAGGCGATCAGAGCGTCGTACATGCTCTGCGGGTCTTCACCGACCAGGTCGGAAACCTCGCCATAGCCCAAATCAAGCAAATCCTGGGCCATACTGGGTCCGATGCCTTGAAGGGCTTGAAAGTCATGAACATGCGACACGACGACTCCGGGCGTTGGGGCCAACCCTCCGGCGATTATTAACAGCATATCAGATTTCGGGGTACTCGCGCCATTCCGTCTACCGCCAGGTCCT
>CALEMW010000121.1 GCA_937910695.1 uncultured bacterium | reverse complement strand
TGTGTCCTCCCACCGCAACGTCCGGGCAAGGGAGGTAGACGAGATGGCCAAGATCGAACTTTCAAACATCGCTCATACGTACGAGCCAACGGTTGAAAATCCTGCCTACGCACTGAAGGAACTGAATATGGTGTGGGAAGACGGGGGGACCTACGCACTTCTGGGCCCTTCCGGCTGTGGCAAGACCACGATGCTCAATATCATCTCCGGACTGGTTCGACCGAGCCACGGGCAGGTACTCTTCGACGGGGTGAACTTCACGGAGTACTCGACACCGGCTCGAAACATCGCCCAGGTTTTCCAGTTTCCCGTGATCTACACCCTCATGACCGTGGAAGAGAATCTCGATTTCCCCCTCAAGTGCAGGAGGGTTCCGGAAAAAGAGCGAAAAAAACGGGTCCGCGAAGTCGCCGAACTGCTCAACCTCTCGGACAAGCTGAAAAGACCCGCCCGCAAGCTGGCAGCCGACGAAAAGCAGCTGATCTCCCTGGGCCGGGGTCTTGTTCGCAGCGACGTTTCCGCCCTGCTCCTGGACGAGCCCCTGACCGTCATTGACCCTCAGCTCAAATTCGATATCAGAAAGAAGCTCAAAACCATCAACGAGCGCTACGGTCTGACGATGGTTTACGTGACTCATGACCAGAACGAGGCCATGAGCTTTGCCGACACCATCGTCGTCATGAATAACGGCGAGGTGGTCCAGGCCGGAACGCCCCAGGAACTTTACGAGAAGCCCGAAACGACCTATGTCGGGTATTTTATCGGATCCCCGTCGATGAATTTCATCAAATGCGACTTCGATGGCGGCAGGCTTCACACAGCGGGGGGATCGATTCCCCTCCCCTCTTCTGTCTCTGTACCGGAAGACAGGAAGAACCTCAAACTCGGGATCCGGCCCAGGTTCGTTTCATTCGCGGCCCCCGGGGCCGACAGCGCCCTGAAAGGGAGGACCGAGATGGTGCAGGAATTCGGCAATTACCGAATCGCGACCGTGAGAATGGAAGAAGATATTATCCGGCTCAAGCTGCCTCCCGGCGCCGAGGTCCCGGCCGACGACGCATGGATAAGTTTTCCCGAGGACAAGATCTGCTTGTACGCAAACGACGTTTTAGTCAACGGCAACCGGTAACCGTTTAACCCTTTATTCGACGGAGGTGAACATGGACAAGACAAAAGTAGCGATCGTAAAAACGGGACCCCTCAAAGGAAACTCGGAATTTTTAGGCGGAAAATTTGTCCGCTATGATGAAGACATTGCATCACTCAAAGAAAAGATAGGTGAAACCATTGCCCTTTCGGTGGGAAGCATCGACAACATCATCAAGGAAGGAGAAACCGTCCTGATCAAGCCGAATCTGGCCTTTCTCGCACCCCCGGAGAGCTTTTCCGTGGTCGACCCGCGCATGATCGAAGCCATGGTGAGCTGGCTCAAGGAAAACTCCAAGGCCGGCGAGATCTGGATCGGGGACAACCCCTCCCTCGGACAGCAAGTGGGCCGTGCTCGCCCGGCCTTCGACGCTTCCGGCATGAAAGCCGCGGCCAATCGCGGCGGCGCGGACAGGGTCATCTTCTTTGACGAAGAGGAACTGGTGGATGTGGAAATCGAGGGCGCCCGCCTCTATCGCAAGGCCAAGATTTTCAAGCCGTTCCTGGACGCGGACAGGGTCATCAATCTGCCGAAGATGAAGACACATCTTGCAGGAACCGTCACCCTCGGCATCAAAAACTGGCAGGGAATCATCCCCAACATCCATCCGAGCGGAGAACAGCAGGACGTACACAGGCTCGACATCGGCCAGAAATGCGCGGATCTTCTTCGCGTTCGCAAGGCGGACCTGACCTTTGTGGATGGGCTGATTGCCATGGAGGGCCAGGGACCCCACGCCGGGAATCCCATAGAGATGAATCTCATGATCGCCGGCGTCGACACTGTGGCAGTGGACGCGGTCACTTCGTACGTGATGGGTTTCGAATCTGTTGAAATAGCGGCAATCAGGATCGCGGCGACCGAAGGCTTGGGCGTCCGTGACTTCGACAAGATCGACGTGGTGGGCACCCCAAAGGAAGGCGTCAGAACCTTCTTCAAGCGTCCCATGAACGATCCGGTCGGACTCATTCCGGGAATCAACGTTGTGGTGCAACAAACCTGTCCGGGCTGTTTCGCGAATATCCGCGGAGGGCTCGATAACTTCAACAACACCGTCGACGTCAAGGATTTCATAGAAAAGGCCGGGGAGATCTACATCCTGGCGGGTGGTGTGCCCGACTTCAA
>CALEMW010000120.1 GCA_937910695.1 uncultured bacterium | reverse complement strand
ATGCTCATCATGGCCCTGCACCACGCGGGGCTGGCGACGCTGACCCACACGCCCAGCCCCATGAACTTTCTCAACGGCATCCTCGACCGTCCCGAAAACGAGAAGCCGTTCCTGTTGCTGGTGGTGGGCTATCCGGCCGACGGCGTGCTCGTGCCCGACATCCGACGCAAGCCCCTGGACCAGATCGCCACGTTTCTCTAGGACGGATCCGCCATGAGCCCTGCCGACGACGAACGCCGCGGCCCGCCGCCCATCAAGGCCTGGACCTACGTCCTGCCCAACGGCTGGACCGTCCTGGCCGGCCGCACCGACGCCGACAACGATCGTCTCTCGCTGAAGATCGCCAAGGCCAACGACTGGTGGTTCCACGTGAAGGGCCGACCGGGCAGCCACGTCGTGCTGCAGGTTCCGGCCGGCGAGACGCCAACCAAAGAGGATCTCGAACAAGCCGCCGCCGTCGCCGCCTACCATAGCAAGGTGCGCGACGCCAACCAGGTGGCGGTCAACGGGACCGAGGCGCGGTACGTATCGAAGCCTCGGGGAGCGAAGTCGGGGACCGTGGCCATCCGCAAAGAGAGGACCTTCGTGGTGAAGCCGGGGGTGCCGCAGGCTGGGTAGTCATGCCGTCGGAGACAGACGAACCCCCCGTCCGCGCTCAGCCCTTCGGGAATGTCGCTTGGACGGGGGGTTCGTCTGTCTCCGACGTCACCACCACCGTCGGGCGGCATCCCCGGCTTCGTCGCGAAGGTCCGAAAAGTTACGGAATATAGAGAGTGTGGAAGGCTTGGGCGAGGGTGTCGCGCCAGAGGCCCCAGCTGTGGCCTTGGGGGAGGACTTCGGTGCGGTGGGGGAAGCCGCGTTCGGTGAGCATCGTGTCGAAGCGTTCGCAGGCCGGAATCAGGCCGGGGATGTCGTACCGACCCCAGTTCAAGTAGAGGCGCAGGCCGGCCGGGTCGCGGGCGGCGATGCCGTCGTGCTGTTCCGGAGCGATCGCAGGGCTCATCGGCGCCAGGCGGTCGAAGCGATCAGGGTAGCGGCGGGCGAGGTCGAGGGTGATGCGGCCGCCGTAGCTGGCGCCCATGCTGCCCCACGGCGCGCCGACTTCACCGATGTCGGCATACCGCACTTCGATCAGAGGCATGACGGTCTCCACGACGAATCGGCCGAACGCCTCCTGCCGTGATTCTGCGTACTCGGCGGTGCGTTGGACCGGCGGGATGCAGACGCAGATGGGGAGCTTGGATCCGAAGGGGCCGCCCCCTGCGACGTCGAGATAGTGACGGAGGCCGCCGAGGGTCAGGTACTCCAGTCCGTCGTGCACGATCAACAACGGGCGGGGAGTGTCGGTTGCACCGCCGGGCACCGCCACGACCACGGTCCGCGTGTCGCCCAGCTGGGGACTCACCACTTCGAACGTGTCGAGGCGACACGGAATCGTCGACTCTTCAGCGAGCCAGGCGGGAGCTCGGTAGTCACGCCCCTGCAATTCCGAGTTCGGGCCGAAGCCGCCAACGCAGGTCAGGGGATTGCGCGGATCCAGCCGCCATGTGCCGTCCACGACGATTTTATAGTCTAAGCGGGCCTTACTAGGATAAGCGTCGGCCAAGTACCAGAGGTCGGTGCCGGGAATGTGTCGGAAGGCGATGCCGTCGTTCCAGGCCGTGTGGTCTCCTGCGAGGCGGACGTCGCGGCAAGGACCCCGATAAAGAAGGACCAGCGTGTCGGACCCGGTTTGAGCTACCGGATTGAGCGGGTGATCGTCCAGGAACTGGTCGACGGCGACCGCTCGTTGCTGGAATGGGATGGTCTCCATATCCCGGAGAAGGTCCAGCGGTGCCTGCTGAGCCTGGGCGGCGGCAGCGAGAAACGAGAGGAAGAGGGCGACGGACTTCATATCAACACGCTCCTCTTCTGCGACGGATCATCGGACCAGAAGATACACGCCGCCGCCGATCACCAGCAAGCCGCAGACGATCCGCAGCACTGCGGCGCCGCGCGATCTCTCATGCCAGTCGAGTATGCCCCGGACGGCTTGAAACGAAATGCCGGCCAGAGCGATCACGAGGCAGTGACCTGTGGCGAATGCTCCGACCATCATGGTAGCGAAGACGGGACGTTCCCCGGCTGATGCGATGACGACTCCGAGCACCGGCGCCATGAAGGCGAATGTACACGGGCCGAGGGCCAAGCCGACCAGAAGTCCGAGGCCGAAGGCGCCTCTCGCTCCCCGTGCTCCGCCGCGGATGTCCGGTCCCGAAGGGAGGGGCAGCGACCAGAGACCCGTCAGATGAATTCCTATCACGAAGAAGATCACAGCGACGCCGCGATCGCCCCAGCGACCAAGGTCGCCCATCAGACGGCCGGCGGCGGCCGTCGCGGCGCCGACCGCGGCAATGGTCACAAGAATACCGAAGGCGAAGAGCAGCGCCAAGGGAAGGGCTTCGCGCGGCTTCGCCGGCCTTCCCGCATTGAGGTATCCCACCACCAACGGGATGCTCGCGAGGTGGCAGGGGCTCAGGACGATGCTCATCACGCCCCATCCGGCGGCGGCGGCCACGGCGGCACCGGTGGAGCCCTGCACCGCGCGGGTCAACGCAATGAAAAGATCTTCCAGCACGGCTTACTCCGACTCGTTTGCGAGTTCGAGACCGAACTCGGCCCATTTGGCGATGATGTCCTCCTTGGCGAAGAATCCTTCGTGCCGGAAGAGTTCGCGGCCGTCGGCGGCGTAGAAGATCTGGGTGGGGATGAGCTTGATCTTGAACGGCTTGGCGGCGTCGGGATTCTTCCAGACGTCGATGAAGGTGACTTCGAGCACTCCTGCCTGTTCGGACTCCAACTCCTCGAGAATCGGAGCCATCATCTTGCAAGGGATGCACTTGTCGGCGCCGAGATCCACAAGCCGCGGCAGCGAGACCGGCTCTGGGGAGTCGAGGCCGCTTGCGCCGGCAGCCAGAATAAGGAAAGACAGTACGACGAAGGATCTCATGATAGCCACCCTTCGAATTCGCTGTTGGACGGCACCCGCCCTGTCGATTTCACGACCTCGTCGATCACCACCGCCGGGGTCATCATCACCCCGTAGGCCATGATCTCAGCGACATCCGTCACTTTCACGATCTCGTGGCCGAGGCTCAGCTTCTTCACCACGTCGGCGGCCACGCCGGCCGCTTTCTCGCATTTGGCGCAGCCGGTTCCGAGAATTTTTATCGTCGCCATCGTTCCTCCTCAGCGGCTCAGACGAGTCGCCCGTAGATCAATCCGCTGATCGTGGCCGTGACCACCACCAGCAGGACATAGACGAGGGTTTTGCGGGTGCCGAGCACGCCGCGGATCACCAGCATGCTTGGCAGCGAAAGGGCGGGTCCGGCCAGCAGCAGGGCCAGGGCTGGACCTTGGCCCATTCCCGCACCCATCAGGCCTTCGAGGATCGGGATCTCGGTCAGCGTCGCGAAATACATGAGCGAGCCGGCGACCGATGCGAAGAGATTGGCGCCGAGACCTTCACCGCCGACCAGGGCGGCGATCCGCTGCGAGGGAATCATTCCCTCGTGGCCGGGTCGTCCGAGCAGAAGTCCGGAGACGAACACGCCGGCCAGCAGCAACGGCAGAATCTGACGGGCGAAGCTCCATGTCTCGCCAAACCAAGCGCCTGTCTCGTTGCGTCGACGTGAGGCGAGGATCACGACGATTGCGAAAAAGCCGCCGGACAGCCACCACTTCACAGCTGCCACGGCTCGCCACAAGCCGACACCGCTGCCGCCGTCGCCCCAATTGGCGAAAACAAGCACGCCGATCATGGCGCCGAAGAAGGCGGCGTCTTCCCACCAAGGTCGTACCGGGGTCTCATCGGGAAGGTCTGCGATGACGGCGGCTTTCTCCGCTTCCTCACGTCGGAAGATCAGGGCCATCGCCAAGCCGATGATGATACTGAAGACCACTGCACCCAGTGCCCGCGCCAATCCGATTTCTACACCCAGCACCCGTCCGGTGAGGATCACTGCCAGCACGTTGACGGCCGGGCCGGCGTAGAGAAACGCCGTGGCGGGACCGAGGCCGGCGCCCATGCGGGAAATTCCGGCGAATAGGGGCAACACCGTACACGAGCACACCGCCAGCACCGACCCCGATACTGAAGCCACGCCGTAGGCGACCGGTTTTGGGGCCGAGGGACCCAAGTAGCGCAAGATCGCTCCCTGGCGGACGAAGGCGGCGATGGCTCCCGCAATGAAGAAGGCCGGAATCAGGCAGAGCAGCACATGCTCCCTCGCGTACCAGCGCACCAGATGCAGCGCTTCGAGCACGGCACCGTCGAAGCGGTCTGAGCCGACCGGCAACCACCAAGCGGCGGCGAAGATCAATGTGAAAAGGGCGGGAAGTCCGAATGAACTGCGATTCACACCAGACGCTCCTGGAGCACGGCAGACGCGCAGGCGAAGAAGTTCAATACGCAGGGTGTGCGTAGGGAGTAGAGCACCTGACTTCCTTCACGTCGGTCGGCGACGATGCCGTGAAGCTTCAACACGGAGAGATGCTTGGACACCGTCGATTGATCGGAACCGACCAGGGCAGTCAGATCGCCCGGCGTACAGTCGCCGTCGGCCAGCCGATGGACCATCAGCAATCGGGACTCGTGGGCCAGGGCTTTGAGGATCCCGGCTTGATGTCGGATGGTTGTGCGGTCGATCATGGTGGCTCCCTGTTTGGTTATATTGCCAAAATGCCATATGACTTGGATAAATCAATAAAAATGATGGCGAAACGGATACTGAAATCCAGCGCTCGTGGTCTTCACCTCAGTTTTCATATGGGGGACAGAAGTGCGATGTATATTGAGAATGCAGATCATATTCATGCCTATTGCACAATTGTTTCCGTTTTGTTACTCTATCGAAGTGGAACGACATCAAAAATTGGCTTCAAGGAGATCCCATCATGCTTCCACATCTTCTGGCCATTGTTTTCATCATCCTCGCCGCTTCACCGTCCTTTGCCGACTGCGTGATCAACGGTACTTGCACCGGCGCTCCTTCCGACGTCCCTGCCCTCGGGTCCTGGCGTTATGAATTGACCATGTCCTGGGACAATACCCGTCACGGCATGAGTCATCTCGACTTGATCATCGACGATGGACTGAACTGTTCGGACGCCGATCTGCAGAGCGGTCTCACTTTTCCTGCAGCGGCAGGACACGGTGACGGCGAAGACGGGTGTCCACTCGTCTACGAAGCTGACTTCTCGCCCCACGGAGATCCTTCTCTGGGTCTCACCGTGCCGATGTTCAAGTTCGAACCCGACGAGTCGGAAGGGTGCGAAGCAGGTCCCACCGGCAGTGCCACTTTCGTTTTCTACTCCGACTACGCGCCCTATCCGGTCGCAGAGCACAATCTGGCCCTGGTCGAGAAATACGCCGGTTACATGTGTGTCGGGAATCTCAGTGGCGAGTTTCCTGCGCTGCCCTGTGCGCCCGTCGGAAACACCGAGACGAATTGGAGCACCATCAAGGCCGAATACAGTCGTTGAGCCTGATGATTGCAGAATTCATGACGCCCTGTCCGTATCTACGGTCAGGGCGTTCATTCATCTGAAGACCACTGCGAGTCGACGACGCAGTTCGTCCCTGACGTCACGAAACGCAGCCAGCCGTTCCGAATCATCACCTACGACCGCAGCGGGGTCGGGCAGGCCCCAGTGAACCCGGATCGAGTCGCTCAGAATCACAGGACAGACTTCGTCGGCGCACAGGGTGATCACGGCATCCACCGTTGCTGGATCGATGCTCAGGACATCCGTCGAGGAATGTCCGGAAGCGTCGATTCCCAGTTCTGCGAGAACGGCCACTGCTTCCGGCCTTACCGATGTGGGCTCAGAGCCAGCCGACGCCACGCGAACGCCCTTCGGAGCCAGCATCCGCGCCACACCCTCGGCCAACTGGCTGCGGGCAGAGTTGGCCACGCAGAGGAACAGGAACGATCGCGGTGCCGCATGGCTCAGCATCTGCGCTTCTGCCAGCCAGTCACGGTCGTTCATGATCTCTCCGCGAGGCCGAACCGGGTGCGGCGGAATCTCAAGGCGACACCGACCAATGCGATCAGCACGGGCACCTCCACCAATGGCCCGATGACGGCGGCCAGGGCCGCGCCGTGGTGGATGCCGAAGGTCGCCACCGCCACGGCGATGGCCAGTTCGAAGTTGTTGCTTGCGGCCGTGAAGCTGAGGGTCGCCGAACGCTCGTAATTGGCGCCAGCCCGTCGACTCATCCAGAACGACCCGAAGAACATCAGCAGGAAGTAGATGAGCAACGGCAATGCGATGCGCAGCACGTCCAACGGCAGCTCCACGATGGCCTCGCCCTGCAGCGAAAACATGACCACGATGGTGAACAGCAGGGCGATCAGGGTTACAGGCGAAATGCGGGGGACGAAGACGCGTGTGTACCAGGCATCGCCTTTCCAAGCCCTCAGCACCGCACGGGTCAGGAAACCGGCCAGGAACGGAATGCCCAGGTAGATGAACACGCTGCGGGCGATCTCACCGATGGTCACATCGACCACGGCACCCTCGAGCCCGAGCAGGGGTGGCAGCTTGGTCACGAAGAGCCACGCATATATTGGAAAGAACAGGATCTGGAAGATGGAGTTGAAGGCCACCAGCCCTGCGCAGTATTCGGGGTCGCCGCGGGCCAGGTCGTTCCACACGATCACCATGGCGATGCAGCGGGCCAGGCCGATGAGGATCAGACCGGTCATGTACTCGGGCTTGTCGGGCAGGAAGATCACCGCCAGGGCGAACATCAGCACGGGTCCGATCAGCCAGTTCTGAAGCAGCGAGAGACCGAGCACACGCACGTCGCGGAAGGCTTCGCCGAGCCGTTCATATTTCACCTTGGCCAAGGGCGGGTACATCATCAGGATCAACCCCGCGGCCAGTGGAATATTGGTGGTCCCTTGATCGTCTCCTCCCAGCCAATCTCCAAATCCGGGCCACATCCAGCCCAAGACCACGCCTAGACCCATGGCCAGAAAGATCCAGAGGGTGAGGTAGCGGTCGAGGAACGACAGCCGTCCACGGCCGGGGGGGCTGGTTGGGCAGGTTATATCCTGGGTCATCAGATGCTCCGGTCTGGGGTTTCGGTCGACGGTCTCATGATAGCATCACTTGATGAGGCAACAAGTTCCTCAATCTGCATCCAGCCGACATTTGGCCCGGCTCTTGCCTGTTCATTCCTCAAGATCAGCGGAAAACGGACGATGAGAAACGATCAGGAATGATCAGAGCGTTTGATACGGGAGATGGGTTCTGAATCCATCGTTGGCATTGCAGATCGCAGGAGGGACGACCATGAAGATTTGCGTGAAGCACGGATTGATGATCCTGGCGTTGGGGTTGGCGGCATTGCCCGTCTTCGCTGAGCAGGCTCCCCCGTGGTTGGAAGGCGATTGCGTCTCGCTCGGGATTGATGACCAGGGTATGTGGACCTACCAGTTGACGATCAGCTGGGATACCGGCAAACACGGTGTGAGCCACGTCGATGTGATCATCGATGATTCCGGCAACTGCAGCGCGGCGGAAATCGGGTCCGGCCTCTTCTTCGCCAGCCCTGCCGGGCATGGTGAGGGAGTGCCTGGAGCATGTTCGGTGGAATACAATGCCGTGGTTGAGGACTCCGATCCATCCATCAATCTCATGGCGGTCGTCCTGAAGTACGAACCGCGATCGAGCAATGGATGCGAGCCCGGACGGACGGGCGGCGCGACGTACGAGTTCCGGTCTCCGTATCCCCCGGCCGCTATCGATGTGGAGCACTTGGCTCTGATCCAGAAGTTCAGTCATCACTCGAGCTATGGAACATTGCGGGGTGTCTTCCCCGGTCTGCCCTGCAACCCCGTGGCCGCCGAGACGTCGGCTTGGGGTGAGTTGAAGGCGAGCTATCGCTAGATTCGTCTAGGGAACCTCGATGGGCGTCCCTCCGACGATGACGAGCCGGGCACGGAGCGGCGGGCTGAGCAAAAGAGCCGCCACTCTGTCGCCGACGGTATCGCAGCCGAGGTCTCCAAGATCCCAGAGAGCCAGGTCGCAGGCGCGGCCTGGCTCTACGGCGCCCACATCCCGGCGGCCCAGACAAGCCGCTCCTCCCAGGGTCGCCATTTCCAGCACTTCCATCACAGTCATGGCCGCGGCGCCGCCGATGACGCGGTGCAGCAGCAGGCACTGACGCAGCTCGGCGAGCATGTTGGAAGTGTCGTTGCTGGCCGAACCGTCCACGGCCAATCCGACGGGGGACCCCGCCGTCCTCAGGCCTCTCACGCGACAGATTCCAGATCCCAGTCTCATGTTTGAAGTCGGACAATGGGCGATCGCCACACCGGCGGCGCCGAGTCGGGCCAGTTCATCGTCGTCGAACCAGATGCCGTGGGCCAGCCACACGTCGTCGGCCAGCCAGCCGGTGTCCTCGAGCAGGTCCAAGGGGCGCTTGCCGTAGACCTCGAGGCAGTAGTCGTTTTCGTCACGGGTTTCGGAGAGATGGGTGTGCAGCCGCACATCGTGGCGGCGCGCCAGAGCCGCGGTATCCGCCATGAGTTCCGGCGTGACAGAGAACGGGGAGCAGGGCGCCAGGGCGACTCGGGTCATGGCGCCGGGAGAGGGGTCGTGGAAGCGCGTGATGACCCGCTCGCTGTCGGCGAGGATGGTGTCGTGATCCTGAACCACATGATCGGGCGGCAGGCCGCCGTCCTTTTCCGACCGCGACATGGAGCCGCGTGTGGGATGGAAGCGGATTCCTTCGGCGAGGGCAGCCTCCACGGTGATGTCGATCA
This sequence comes from uncultured bacterium, assembly GCA_937910695.1. Lineage (GTDB taxonomy): Bacteria > Krumholzibacteriota > Krumholzibacteriia > LZORAL124-64-63 > LZORAL124-64-63 > CALEMW01. The sequence goes on along the minus strand of CALEMW010000120.1, from coordinate 33,045 downwards.
GTTCCGGCGAGGCGTCGCGGGGAAAGAGATAGTGATGGTCGGTGGTCGTGGTGCAGCCCGACCTGAGCAGTTCGCGGCAGCCGATGCGGGTGGCCTCGTGAAAGCGGTCGTCGGTCAGCGCGCCCCAGACAGGATAGAGGGTTCGCAGCCAGTCGAAGAGTTCGGCGTCGACAGCTCCGGGCCAGGCGCGGGTGCGGGTCTGGAAAAGGTGGTGGTGCGAATTGACGAGTCCGGGCGTCACGACACAGCCGGCGGCGTCGATACGCTGGTGTTGCTCGCGGGGGGCTCCGGCGATCATCTCCGGCGGCTCGCCCGAGCCGACGGCGGTGATCAGGCCGTCGCAGGCCGCCACCCAGCCGCCGTCCAGGATCCTGCGGTCGGCGTCCATCGTCACCAACGGCCGTGCATCTTCCACCAGGACAAGGGGATTTCGTGACATGGACGCTCCTTCGCGCTTGGGACGTTCACCGACCTTCGTTATACTCGACCCTCGAGCGGCGCGCCACCCTCGACGTCGATCAAGGAGGAATCTGTGCGGAATCTGAACGCTTATCTCTTCGCCACTTCGCCCCGGGACGCCGTCCGGCTCCTGCACACGACCGCCGGCAGGGGGTGCTACCTGGCCGGGGCCACCGACCTCATGCTTGAAAGACGTGCCGACCTCGACTTCGTCGTCGACCTCCGACGCGCGGGACTCGACGATGTCGTCGTGCAGGACGACGGCGCCCTGAGAATCGGAGCCTGTGTCACGTTGAACCGGCTCGAATCAGATCCGTTGGTGCGCGAGTTCGCCGGCGGCGCTGTCGCCGACGCGGCGGCGGCCTGCGGCAACCGACCGGTCCGCAGCACCGCAACCCTCGGCGGCAACATCTGCTCGGCCCTGCCCTCGGCGGACATGGTTCCGGTTCTGCTGGCCCTCGACGCCGTAGCCCATGCGTTCGACGGCGAGTCCACCCACGACATCCCCCTCGACGAATTCTTCACCGGACCCCGGCGGACCGTACTGGACGGCCGCCTGCTGACGGGCCTGACGTTGCCCGCACCGCAACCTGGTCTGGTCTGCCTGAGCCGCAAGCTCCGCCGCACTGCCGAGGACATCTCCTTGGTCCAGGCAGCGGTGGCTGTGGCGAGGGGCGGCAATGGTCTTGGCTACGTCGGCATTGCCCTGGGCGCCGTTGCGCCGACCCCGATGCGGGCGCTCGCCGCTGAAGATATTCTGCTCCGGGCCGACCCCGAGGAATTCGAGATCGCCGTGGCCGCAGCCGCAGAGTCGGCTGCCGACGCCAGCGATCCCATCGACGATCACCGCGCCTCGGCTGAATACCGTCGGGCCATGGTAGAAGTGCTGACCCGCCGTTTGCTCCGAGAGGCGTTGGGAATCGACCCGACCGCCGAGGATCCCGTCCACGGAGGTCTGCGATGAAGCTGACGTTGTCCCTCAACGGTCATTCGACAGAGCTCGTGGCCGCACCCGGTGCCCGGCTGCTCGACGTCCTGCGCGATGCCGGTTGCACCTCCGTCAAGCGGGGCTGCGAGACCGGGGATTGCGGCGCCTGCTGTGTGCTGCTTGACGGCGAACCCGTGAATTCCTGTGTCGTGCCCGCCGCCTTCGCAGCCGATGCGATCGTGACGACCCTCGAAGGGTTGAACGACGATCCGCTCATGCGCCGACTGCAGGACTGCTTCCTGGAAGCCGGCGCCGTTCAGTGTGGCTACTGCACGCCCGGCCTGCTGCTGGTGGCCTGGCAACGGCTCCGGGAAGGCGGCGAACTGACCGAATACGACGTGCGCCATGCCATGAGCGGCAACCTCTGCCGTTGCACCGGCTACGCCAAACCGGTTCGTGCCGTCCTCGACGCCTGGGAGGCCATGCCATGAGCACCCTGAAGGATGGGCGGATGGCGCCCCACGAGAGTCCGGCAGCAGGCCGCCGCAGCGTAGGCGTCGACGTGCCCAAGAGCGATGGGGAGAAGCTCGTGCGCGGGCGACCGGTGTTCACCGACGACGTCCTGCCGTCGGGATGCTTGTTCGCCAAAGTGCTGCGCTCGCCTCACGCCCATGCCCGCATCGTCGCGCTCGACGCTTCCCGCGCTCTGGCCGATCCCGAGGTCGTCGCAGTCCTCTGGCATCCCGATGTTCCCCAGATTCCCCACACACGGGCCGGCCAGAGCCACCCCGAGCCTTCACCGTGGGACACGACCATTCTGCCGACCAAGGCGCGCTTCGTCGGCGATCGTGTCGCGGTCGTGGCGGCCGAGACCCTCGCCGCCGCCGAACGCGCCCTCGAGTTGATCGACGTCGAATACGAAGTGCTGCCTGCGATTCACGATCCTGCAGCCGCTCTGGACGCCGATGCCCCCATGATTCACGAAGTCCCCGACCCCCGCGGCATCGCCAAAGGCGGCGAATCGAATCTGGCGGCCATGATCGATGTGCAGATCGGAGATGTGGACACAGCTTTGGCGGCCTGTGATCACGTGATCGAACGCACCTATGTCCTGCCGCGGGTCCAGGCCAGCCATATCGAACCCCACGTATCGGTGTCCTGGATCGATGAGGACGACCGTCTCGTCGTGCGCACCAGCACCCAGGTTCCCTTCCACCTGCGCCGCATCCTGGCCCGCATTCTGGAAACGAGCGAGTCGCGGATCCGCGTGATCAAACCCAGGGTCGGCGGCGGCTTCGGCGACAAGCAGGAGATGGTCTGCGAAGACCTGGTCGCCGTACTCACTCTTCGCACCGGCCGACCCGTACGTCTTGAGTTCACGCGGGAAGAGGAGCTGATCGCAGCCCGCTTCCGCCACCCCCAGACCATCACCATGACCACCGGCGTGATGAACGACGGCACCCTGGTGGCCAACCGCATGGTGGTGCTGGCCGACACCGGAGCCTACGGCAGCCATGCGCTCACCGTTCAGGCCAACACAGGCCAAAAAGTGCTGCCGCTCTATCCGCTCAAGCATATCCACTACCACGTGGACAGCGTCTACACGAACAACCCCATCAGCGGTGCGTTCAGGGGCTACGGAGCACCCCAGGGCTTTTTCGCCCTCGAGTCGCAGATGGACGAGGTGGCGGCCGTGATCGGCATGGATCCTCTGGAACTGCGGCGGAAGAACCACATCCGTCTCGGCGATGTCGATCCGGTGAGCGCCCGTCTCAACGAGGGCAAGGAAGGACTGGCCCGCACGGTCAACAGCTCGAGCCTCGAAGAATGCATCCGTCGCGGCGCCGAGGCCATCGGCTGGGGCGCGACTCCGGCGCCGACACATCCCCGGTTCAAGAGGGGACTGGGTGTGGGAGTGGCCATGCAGGGGTCCGGCATCGCCGGCGTCGACTGGGCCGCCGCCACGGTGAAGCTCAATGAAGACGGCAGTGTGAACCTGCTGGTGGGCGCCACCGATATCGGCCAGGGCAGTGATACGGTGCTCAGCCAGATCTGCGCCGAAGAACTGGGCGTGCCCTACGAGAAGATCATCATCCTGTCTTCGGACACTGATCTGACACCCTTCGACGTCGGGGCCTATGCCAGTTCGACCACCTACGTTTCGGGCGGGGCGGTGGCCAAAGCTGCGGCCGATCTCAAGAATCAGTTGCTGACGATCATGGCGGAGCACTGGCAGGTGAACCTCGAAGATGTCCGCTTCGTCGACGGCGTCTGCATGGGGCCCCGGGACCTCTCCTTGGATATGGGCGGCGTGGCCCACACGGCCCTCTACACGGCGAAGGTTCAACCCGCTGCCACGGCGAGTCACATGAGCGACGACTCCCCGCCGCCCTTCTCCGCTCAGTTCGCCGATGTGGAAGTGGACACCGAGACAGGCCAGGTCTTCGTGCGGCGCTTCGTGTCCGCCTGCGACTTCGGCACCGTGATCCATCCCAAACTGGCTGAAGGACAGGTGGACGGCGCGGTGGCCCAGGGGCTCGGCTACGCTTTGTGCGAGGAGGTCCTCGTGGATGACGAGGGCCGGGTCCGCAACCCGAACTTCCTCGACTACAAGATCTTCACCGCCATGGATATGCCGCTCATGGAAGTGATCATGCTCGAGACGGAGGAGCCGAGCGGTCCCTACGGTGTGAAGGCCGCCGGCGAGGTCGTGATCAACGGCCCGGCACCTGCGGTGGTCAACGCCATCGCTGCGGCGACAGGTGTGCGGATTCGCCACATCCCGGCCACGCCCGAAAGGGTCTGGCGTGCGATGCACGAATGTTGAACTGATCGCGAACCCCGACGAAACCGCTGTCCTTGAGGGAACGGCGGTTTTTTCTTCCCGGAAGGCGTCGGCTCTGGCACGGTTCGTGGAAGTCAGTCATTTCGTGGACCGATCAGGGGCGGAATCGTCCTCTCGAGAGGCCAGAAGATGTTGAAACCCGCAGGACGTTTCGACGTCCATGACTCGATCAAGGAGGCGATCGTGCAAACACGAACCATCAGGACCATGCTGTTGCTCGTCCTCGTCGGCGCAGCGCTGCTGCTATCCGGCTGCGGAGGCGGCAAGACAGTCACGCGAATGGAAACCGACACCACCGTCGACCTTTCCGGCAACTGGAACGATGCCGACAGCCGCATGACGGCGGAAACCCTTATCGTCCAGGCCCTCGAGAGCGGCTGGTACGGCGAACACCGCTATGAGACTGGCAAGAAGCCGGTGGTCATCGTCGGGCGTATCGCCAACAAGAGCGCCGAACACATTCCGGTGAAGACCTTCGTGGCCGACCTGGAACGCGCCCTGATCAACTCGGGCAAGGTCACCATGGTGGCATCGGCTGAAGAGCGGGAGGGCGTACGCGCCGAACGCGCCGATCAGCAGGAGTATTCCGCCAACGCAACCATCAGCGCCTGGGGACGGGAAATGGGCGCCGACTACATGCTGCTCGGCGAGATCAACACGATCCTCGACCGTGAAGGCGGCGACGAAGTGAAGTTCTACCAGGTCGACGTCTATCTCGTGAACCTCGAGGACAACACCAAGGCCTGGGTGGGCTTCAAGAAGATCAAGAAGTACGTGAGTCGGGACGGCTACCGGCCGTGATGATCTACGGGCAAGCCTCCTCGGGGGCCGCGAGGCGACTCGCGGCCCTCGGCCTGGTCGCCGTCGGTGTTCTGCTGTCGGGCTGCTCTACCTACGCCGACCGCAACGCCGCGCTGCGGGACGATCTGATCGCCCGCGACTACGACGCCGCGCTGAAGGTCGTCGACGAAGCCGAGCGCGGCAGCGACCGTCTGCTCAACCTGCTGGAGCGGGGTCTTGTGCTGCACTACGCCGACCGCTGGGCTGAATCGAACGACGTGTTCGCCGAGGCCGAGGCCCTGTCCGACGACCTTTATACAAAGTCCGTGAGCCAGGCCGTGCTCTCGCTGGTGACCAACGACGGCGCCATCGACTATCGGGCCGCCCCCTTCGAGATGGCCCTCGTGCCCTACTTCCGTGCTCTCAACTACATATATCTGGGAGATCGCGACGAAGCGATTGTCGAAGCACGTAAAGCCGAGCTCCGTCTGCGCGACCTCGCCGACGTGGATCGCGCCATGAGAGACGAAGAGGAAGGAGACGATGATCCCGCCGTCTCCCTGGAGGACCACGCCTTCGTTCACTACCTGCGCGGCATGCTCCACGAGTGGGGAGGCGAGTCCAACGACGCGTTCCTGGCCTACCGGCGCGCGGCATTGGCCTTCGCCGCAGGCGAGGACCAGCTGCATATCGCGACACCGCCCTGGCTGGGAGAAGATCTGCTGCGCACAGGCACTATCCTCGGCTTCCATGACGAACTGTTGGAAATCCAACAAGCCCTGCCGAATCTCCTTCCCAGCCAGCTCGCCGATCCCGGCGGTCTGGGCCGTGTGGTGATTTTTCTGGAGAGCGGCTTCGCTCCTCAACGTGTTTCCGCGGCGGCGGACGTGCCGATCTTCAAGGGCGAGCGCGAAGACGATGTCGATGCCTGGGCCTTGGGCCTCCGCGGCCGTTATGTCCACGGCTGGCGCAATGATGTCGAAATCGATACCTGGATCCGTTTCGCCTTGCCGGAACTGTCCGACCAACCTCCGGCCGTCGCCGGTGCCCGCATATCGAGCGGCACGCCATACGGTCATGTGTCGACCGTCGACGTCGAAGACGTCTCAGGCCGTTCACATCTGTATTTCGAATCCAGCATGGGGAAAATACTGCTCAAGACCATCGCTCGTGCCGTGGCCAAGTATGTAGCCAAGGAGAAGGTGGAGGAGCAGGGGCGAGTCGCCGGACTGCTCGCCAACCTGCTGGGCGTGGCGACCGAACAGGCGGATACGCGCAATTGGCTGACGTTGCCCCGCAGTATCGCCATGGCGCGCTTGGACCTGCCGCCGGGAATCCACGACCTGAAGGTCGAGCTCGTCGACGACCGCGGCCGGGTGCTGGCGGTGGAATCATTGCCCGGCGTCGTGGTGCGGCAAGGGGATTGGACCTTCCTCAGCCGACGGGTATTCTGACCGGGCCTTCCTGTTCCTCCGCCTACACTCCGTGGATTCTTTCCTTGATCAGAAAAGCCGTGCAACCCTTTGGGACCGGATCGTGTCTAACCGGATGACACGCCCGAATCCAATCGAGGAGCCCCAGTGGAAGAACGCCGCTTGATCCAGGACGTGAAACGGGGAGTCGCCAGCGCAGAGCGGGCACTCTTCGAGACGCACGTTGATAGGGTGTGGCGTCTGGCCTTCCGTATGACAGGTGATGAAGCTCTGACCGAGGACATCGTCCAAGATACCTTCATCCGCGCCTTTGGAAATCTCGCCGACTTCAGGGGCGACGCTGCATTTTCGTCGTGGCTGCATGCTATTGCGGTGTCGGTGACGTTGAATGTGCTGCGAAAAACACGACGGCTCCGCGACCACGAATTGCCCCGCGAAGACATGACCACCCTGAGCGCCGTACGGGCCGGTCCCGACCACGACCTGCGCCGTGATCTGGACCGGGCTGTGGCCTCTCTCGACGAAAACCACCGCTTGGTGTTCGTCATGCACGACCTCGAAGGATTCACCCACGAAGAGATCGCCGATTCCATGGGTACGCCCGTGGGTACGGCGAAAGCTCGCCTGTCTCGCGCCCGCGCCAAGCTGCGGGACTGGTTCGATCGCGGAGAGATGTTGCAACTGGAGTTGGACTCATGAAAAACCAAGATCTTGACGAGATCATCGACACCGCCCGACAAGAGCACAGAATTCCGCCGGCGGTTCCAAAAGACAAGCTCTGGGCGCGGATCGACGCTGCACGCGAACCGCACCGAGCCGCATCTCGGGTCGTACGTCCGACGTTCGGGCGGGCCGTAAGCTGGTGCGCGGCCGTGGCGGCCGTACTGGTGCTGGGCGTCGCTTTGGGACGCTGGAGCGAGCAGTTCGAGAATGGGACCCCGGAATCGTCGCCGATCGCCGTGGCTCAAGGGCGGGTCGTCAATGGCTCCGCTGTCTACGACCGCATGGCCGTGACGATGCTCGATCGCGCCGACGCTCTGTTGACCGATTTCCGCACCCAATCCTGCCAAGGTGATGCCCAATCCACGCGCTTGGCGACCTGGGCCGGATCCCTGCTCTCAGAAACGCGACTGCTGATGAACACGCCTGTAGCCAAGGATCCTGAAATGGGTCGGCTGCTGACGGATCTGGAACTAGTGCTGGCCCAGCTTTCCGGTTTGACCGGTATAAGATGCGATGAGGACAGCGCCTGGATACGTGACGGACTCGAACGACGGGATACACTGGACCACCTGCGCACGGTTGCATCTGCTCGCAGGGACCGATTCGCACTCTAGAGGAGGATGAACAATGAAGACATCGATAACAGACAGGATCTGGCTCGGTATCGGCGCCATGATCCTCGTGCTGGCGGTCGCCGGCGCCGTGCGCGCGGTCGCCGAAACCAGCGAGGATTACTACGAGCAGGCTCGCTATGCCTTGAACCGCTCGGAATACCAAAGGGCCGCGGAGCTTTACGGACTGGCCTACGATCAAGATAACAGCTCGGATCTGGCTGGGGACGCTCTTTACTGGCAAGCCTTTTCCCTTTATCGGGTTGGTGGTACCAGTGCGCTCAAGCACGCCGCCAGGCTCCTTGAACGGCAGATGGAGAGGTATCCCGACGCCTCCACCCGCGATGATGGAAACGATCTCAGGGCGCGTCTGTATGGCGAACTGGCTCAACGCGGCGAGGAGAGGGCTGCTCGACGCCTCCGCGAGTTCGCCGACGAGGAACAGGCCGACGAGACCAAGCTCGCCGCCCTGCAGGCCCTGATGATGATGGACGAGGATCGCGCCCTGCCCATCCTCAAGAAAATCCTCGCCAACCGCGAAGGCGGAAACATCGAGATGCGACGCCACGCCTTGATGGTTCTCGGTCAGATCCAATCGGACGAGACGGAGGATCTGCTGATCGACGCTCTCAGGGACGAAGATGATCCGGAACTGCTGTCAGAGATCATCATGTGGCTGTCCATGCAGGGATCTGAAAGGGCTCTCGACGCCATCGTGGAGCTCTACCAGCAGAGCAAGGATCCAGAAATCGGTCAGGCCGCCCTCTTCGCCATAGGGCAGCACGGCGGGCACAGGGCAGTGACGATGCTCAGGGAGATCGCCGTCGACGAAAAGGCCGATTCCGAACTGCGCGGTCAGGCGCTCTTCGCTTTGAGCCAGACCGGCGACGAGGACCTGGCCGATATCATGGTCGCCATTCTGCACAATGCTGAGGATCATGAGCTGCATGAGATGGCGCTGTTCTCTTTGTCCCATCTCGGCGGCGATGTGTCGATGGATGTGTTCCTGGAACTGATTCGTAATGAGCATGCCGACGATGAACTGCGTGCCCAGGCCCTTCACTTCGCTGCGTCCAACGGCGGCGTCGACGCCGCCTTCGTGCGTGAGGTCTACGATTCCGCCGACGACGAAGATCTGCGTTCCCAATGCTGTTGGGTACTTTCGGACATGGGCGGCGATGAAGCTCTGAACCACCTCATCGAAATCGTCCGCGATGAGAAGAGCGGGGAAGTCCGGCAACAGGCCGTGTTCTGGATCGGACAGTTCGACAGCGACAAGGCCGCCGACTTCCTGCTCGAGCTCATCAACGAGGAGTAACCGAGATGCGTATGGCAGCCCTGTGTCTTCTGATGCTCCATGCAACCGTCGTGACTGGAGCGGATCCTGCAGACTCGATCCGAGAACTTGGCGACGGCACCCTGGGTTTCAGTTATCCGGCACGCGAAGGGGTGCGGGGCAATGCCGACCGCATACAATTCAGCCTCAATGGTTCAGACAACGAACACTGTTACGTCAAAGGTCAATGGGACGATGAGGCTGAAATCTGGCCGGGCGATATCCATGCCGAGCTGAGAGTCCGTGACGGGCGTGTTCGCGACATCGAGTTCACGGTCCTGAATGAGGATGGCGAACGCCCCCGGGTCGACCGCGATCTGGCGGGGATCGACGCCGATGTAGCCTCCGCATTCTTCTTCGACTTGGCTGCGACAGCGGGTGAGCAGGTTGCCGACCACGCCGTTCTAGGCGCCGTCATGGCTCGAGGTGTCCGGCCCGGTCCCGGCTTGGCCGCTATCGTACGCGATCGCGAACGTCCCGGCGAAGTGCGTGAGTCGGCTTTGTTCTGGATGGCTGTTTTGGCTGGGGAGGAGGCTGTCGGTACGGCGATGGGGCTCATAGACGACCAAGATGAAGATCTTGAGCTGAGGGAACACGCCGTTTTCGCCCTGACTCAACTCGATGAAGACCGTGCATTCCCTCTGCTCATGAACGTGGCCCGCGACCATCCCTGCAACGAAATCCGGCGTTCTGCATATTTCTGGCTGGCTGAATACGATCGACCCGAAGTCGTGAATCTTTTTGAAGAGATCCTCGTAGGACAATGATGCCGTCGCTCATCCCCGCGACAAGGCATTCCAACCGGAGAGGTTAGAGATGCGATTGGTGACCGTCCCCGTTTGTCGGCAGAGGATCATCGTGCCCGCCGTCCTGACAGCTTTCGCCTTGTTGTTTTCGAACGGAGTGTTCGCCGCAGGTGCCGACGGCAGCGTCGAGGCCTTCAGGCTCGACCAGCCGGTACAGGTCGACGGGCGTCTCGACGAGTCGGCCTGGCAGGGCCCGAGCGTCTACCCCCTGGTGCAGAACGAGCCAGAAAACGGTGCTGATCCCCGTCAGCAGACCCGCTGGTGGATCGCCTACGACGATGATGCCCTTTACGTGGCCGCCTGTCTCAACGAGGACGATCCCGACTCCATCCGCTCCCGTCTAGGCCGCCGTGATACGTGGCCAGAGTCGGACTGGGTGTATCTGAACCTCGACACCTTCAACGACGATCGCAACGCGTATTCGTTCTCTGTGAATCCCGATGGCGTGATCGGAGATTCCGCCCTCTACAACGACGGCTGGAGTGACAACTCCTGGGACGGGGTCTGGGACGCCGCCGCCAGCATCCACGACAATGGCTGGTGTGTGGAAATGCGCATACCCTTCTCTCAGCTCTCTTTTCCCAACGCCGATGAGCAGGTATGGGGCATCAATTTTTCACGTCGCTATTCCCGCTGCCAGGGCCGCGAAGAACTCTTCCACAAGCCCCGCAACGAGAGTGGCTACATGAACCGTTTCCCCGACCTGGTGGGTATCCGCGGCATCGCGCCGAGTCCGCGCCTCGAGGCTTTAGTCTACGGCACTGCAAGAGCGGAAATGATCGAAGTCGCCGACGGCAACCCCTTCCATGACGGCTCTACACTGTCTGCAAACACAGGCCTGGACCTGAGCTGGGGACTGTCGAGCAACCTCAATCTCGATGCCACAGTGAATCCCGACTTCGGGCAGGTGGAGGTGGACCCGGCAGTGGTGAACCTGTCGGATTTCGAGACCTACTTCCAGGAGCGCCGCCCCTTCTTCGTGAAGGAGGCCAACACCTTCCGCTTCGGGCAAGAGGGTTTGAACAACAACGTCGGCTTCAACTTCTCCGACCCGATGCTCATGTACAGCCGGCGGGTGGGACGGGCGCCGTCCCTAGCGCTCGACGGCCACGATTACGCCGACGTTCCGGCTCAGACCACGATCCTCGGGGCGGCTAAGCTGACGGGCAAGATCGGCAATACCTTCGTCGGCGTGATGTCCGCTGCGACGGCAGAGGAAACCGCCAGACTCGATCTGGACGGAGTGCGCAGCAATCAAACGGTCGAACCGTTCACGAGTTACAACGCGGCAAGGATCAAGCACGTATCGTCCGACGGCATGCGGGGTCTCGGCATGATGGTCACCCATGTGGAGCGTGATCTCACCTCGGAGTCGGCGCGGGCCCAGCTGACCGACCGGGCGTCGGTGGTGGGCGTGGACGGCTGGACCAATCTGGATTCCGAAAAGGACTGGGCCATGCGCGGGTACATGTCGATGAGCCGCGTATCGGGTTCCGCCGGGGTCATCGAAGGGCTCCAGCTCTCGTCCCGGCGTTATTACCAACGACCCGACGCTGACCATGTGACCTATGACCCTACCCGCACCGATCTCGGTGGCTGGGCGGGGCGCGTGATGGTCAACAAGGAATCGGGCAACATCACTTTCAATTCGGCACTGGGCGCCATATCGCCGGGCTACGAGATCAACGATATGGGCTTCCAGTACCGCGCCGATCAGATCAACACCCACATCTTCAGCGGCTACAATTGGAGCGAACCCCGGGGCATCTTCCGCAACAGGGGCTTTGCTGTAGGGTGGTACAAGAACTGGGATTTCGGCGGGACGCCCGACCAGCACGGTGCCGGTCTGTTCTACGACGCCGAGCTGGCCAATTACTGGTTCGTCAACGGTATGGTCTTCTACAACCCGGAGCGGAACAACTACCGCCTGACCCGCGGTGGTCCCATTGTGCGCATGACGGAATACAAAGAGGCGAGCATCGACGTCTCGACCGACCGACGCAAGAGTTGGCAGATCAGTTCAGGCGTCGGTGTCTGGAGCGCCGGGGACGGTTCCGGCGGCAGCAATCTGAGCGGCGAACTCGAATTGCAGCCAGCTGCGGCTCTGCGCCTCACCCTCGGCGCCCGGTATTCGATCACCGACGAGCACACGCAGTGGGTCGGCAATTTCGCTGACGACGTGATGACCTCCACCGCTGGTGTTCGCTACGTGTTCGGCCGCCTCGACTACGAAGAGCTCTCGTTCCCGGTCCGCGTTGACTGGACCTTCAGCCCCAAGCTGACGTTGCAATCGTATGTGCAGCCTTTGTTCGCGGTGGGCAGCTATTCGGAGTTCAAGGAGTTCGCACGGCCGGGCACCTACGACTTCAACACCTACGGGGAAGACGGCGGATCTTCGATGGAGGACGTTGACGGGGGCTATCTCGTCGACCCCGACGGCGCCGGTCCGGCGGCCGCGTACGTCATCGATGATCCCGACTTCAACTTCAAGTCGCTGAAGGTCAACGCAGTGCTCCGTTGGGAGTACCGTCCCGGTTCGACCTTCTACTTCGTATGGACTCAGGACCGCATGAACTTCGACGATCCCGGCAGCCTGAGTATGCGCAGGGACGTGGACAATCTCCTGGAATCGCCCGGCGACGACATCTTCATGGTGAAGATCACGAGCTGGCTCGACTTCTGATCAGAACGACCGCCCCGACACGAGCCCCGCGGAACGGCATGGATGCCGGACCGCGGGGTTCGTCTGTTGTCGCTGATCAGTTGGCGGGTCAGCGCAGGAGCGTGAGTTTGGCCATGGTCTCGGCTGCGCCCGGCGTGTTGAGCCGAGCGAGATAGAGGCCGGTGGGCAGGGTGCGTCCGTCATCGTCGCGACCATTCCAGAGGATGGAAGTCGGCCCGGCGGGCAGGAAGCCGTTCACGAGGGTGCGCACGCAGGCGCCGCGGAGATCGAGGATCGTGAGTTTCACCGGTCCGGCCCTGGCAACATCGAAGCGCAGCTCGGTCCTGGGATTGAACGGGTTGGGTGCGCTGATCAGCGAAGCCGTCGGGGACGGCGTGTCGTCTACGGATGTGACGTCGCCGATGGTCAACGAGACAGTCAGACGGTGGGGAGCGTCGGGATCGTCGGAGTCGAAGTTGACGACATCGTTGTAGAGGCCCGCGGGCAGTCCGACGGCGTCGAATTCCAGCAGTACGAAGGTGGAGTCCCCGGGATCGATGGTGCCGTCGACCAGCGTGACCGCGAGCCAGGTGGCGCTCCACATCATCCGCCTGATATGGAGGGGTAATGGTCCGTCGTTGTACACGGTACAGCGCTCGCGTCCGAGGCGTGGCAACTCGTCGAGGGCAGCCGGCAAGTCGATGCGGCCGGCGCCGGTTACGTTGTCGCGTCCGACAGCGCCCAGATCCACAGCTGAGACTTCAAGGGCTCGCGCCAACTCGATCGGACCGGCACCCGGCGAAGCCTGCCTGAGCACGGCCATGGCGCCCGCGGCTACGGGGCAGGCCATGCTGGTGCCTGAGTATGTTACGTAGCCGCCGGTCGGCGTGAGACTGGTGACCAGGTCGCCGGGGGCGGCCAGGTCGGGCTTCATCAGACCGGGCGGGTAGGGGTAGTCGTCGTAGCCGGGCAGTGTGATGTCCCAGGATACCGGTCCGATGCTCGATCCCGGCCAGACGGCGTCGCCGGTACCGACGGCGCCGATGGTGATCACGGCACTGTGCCCGCCGTTTCCGTACCAGGGGTGAGGACTCACGCCCGGGGCGGCGATGTCGTTGGGTACCGGGTGGTGCCCACCGGCGTTGTCGCCGTTGCCGGCGGCGCAGATCCAGGGAATGCCCGCCGCGAGCAGGAATTCGCCCGTGGCACGGCAGGCTTCCTTGAGATCGTCGGACGGTGCGTCCCAGCCGGCGCTCATGGTGAACAGATCCACCGGCCCGTGGTCCAGGCCGAACTGCATGGCCTCGATCAGGTCGGCCCAATAACCGGGGATGGCACGCAGGATCATCAACTCGGCGCCCGGCGCCGAGCCGACAGCGCGGCCGGCGGTGCCGTCGCCTACGACCAGGCCGGCGGTGTGTGTACCGTGGCCCCAGACCGGGTCGCCCTCGTAGGGGTCGTCGTCTTCGTCGATGGCGTCCCAGCCGTGGTGGGGCCAGGCCGGGCCGCCGTCCCAGAGGTGGGCGGCCAGATCGGGGTGATCGTAGGCGGCGCCGGAGTCGAGGTGGCCGACGAGTACGCCGGTGCCGTCGTAGCCGAGGGCCCAGGCGTTTTGAGCGCCGACGGCGGCCAGGTGCCACTCGTCGACGGCCTTCTCGATGACGGCTGTGGGCGAGCCGAAGGCGGTGCTGGGTCGATTGTCCAGCCAAAGGCGATCCACGGCCGGGTCGTCGGCAAGCTCGGCGATAGCCGAGGCATCGAGATCGACGGCGAAGGCGCCCATGAGCCAGAGGTCGCGGGGCTGCGAGGCTGAACCCGCCCTCTGGAGTGCGTCGAAGCTCGTGGCCAGCTCAAGCCGGGCGGCGTCGAGGACGTTCCGTCCCGCCGTGAGCAAGGTCTCGCGCTTGAGATCGCCGTCCACTCCGACGGTTCGGGAATCCAGAGCTGGCAAGTCCAGGCGGAGGGACGGAACAACGATGACGGGCAACATGGACCGTTGCCCGCTGGCGAAGGCGTCGGCGAAGTCGGGGGCGACGACCGGCAGGTGGCGGCGTCGCAGCGTGGGCGGATCCTTGGCCAGGGATTTGGCCCGAACGGACAAGGGTGCGTCCAGGGCATGGAGGATGTGCGATGGAGCAAAGCGCAGGTCGGGATCTCCGTCGATCCACACCCATTGGCGGGCGATCACGTTGTCGAGTTCGTTCTCCTCGACGACGGTGTCGGACGGATCGAGCACGACTTCGAGCAGGTGCGACCCGGCCCCGAGCAGCACGGGATGATCCTCCACCGGCACGTACGTGCTGGTGCTCAGCCCGCCGGGAACGGTCCAGGCCGCGGCGAGGGCGCCGTCGATGCGCAGCTCGAAGCCCACGTCGGTGGCGATGTCGAGGAATCCGAAGTTGGCCAGGGCCATGCTTACATAGGCAGGCGTATCGGCTTTGAGCCAGCCGTTGGTGCGGGAGCCGACGTCCATCGAAGCGACCAGGGCATCCTCCCAGCCGTCGGGAGTGTAGGGGGAGAGATCGGCCAGCAAAGCGCGGTCGCTGGTGTACACGTTGTGGCCCTGGGTCGGCGTGTCGCGTCGATCGATCCAGGCCGCATGCAGCCGGCCGTCGCCGACCGTGCCGGCGAGGTGATGGTACATCGGTTCGGCAAGGTTCACATCGGTGACGGTCTCGACGACTTCGGGCCAGAACTCGGGGGCGCCGCCGCCCCCGGACTGGCGGGCGGCCACATCGTACTCGTCGCCGCCGGCGGGGGCCTCGAGCCACAAGCAGCCCACGATGCCGTCGTGGGCGTAGACGGTCGGTCCGATGCTGTCGAAGTCGTCGGCGATCATCTCGAAGGGGCCTTCGACGGTCACGCCGGCGTCGAAGGATAGGTGGATGGCGATGTCGCCGTCGATGATGCCGACGCCGTCGTCCCAATCGTGTTGGTACACGGCATACACGGCGTCGCCGACGCAGGCCACATCCGGAAATCCGGTGTTGAACCCCGTCCACGATGTGAGGTCGGTCACGTTGCTGAAACCGCCGCTGACCGCGTCGCTGGCCAGCAGGATCTTCGTCGGCCCGCCGTACACATCGGCCTCGCCGTTGATCAGATGGACGCGGGCGCCGTTCATGGCCACGCCTGGCCACAGGTCGGGATAGCCGTCGGGGACCAGGGCGTCGAAGCTCACCGTGTTGCCGGCGTTGGTGGACCACATCCAGATCAGGGTCCACTCCCAGCTCATCAGGTCGTAGTTGATCTCCTGATAGCTCGCCGCGATGAAGAGGGTGGCAAAGTCGCCGGCGCCGCTGACTGCCACCGAAGGCGTGGCGTTGATCGAGTCGGTGAACAGGCCCTTGACCCAGGCCCAGCTCGTGGGGTCGTCGGCGAAGGAGCTGCGCGTGCGGACGATGTACCCGTCGTGGCGGATCCAGACCACGTGCAGGAACCCGGCAGCGTCGATGGCGATTTCGGGCATGGATTCGTCCTGGCTGAACGAAGGCATCTCCAGGACCGACCAGGTCGCACCGTCGTCGCTGCTGTGGGCGATGTGGATGTCGCGGTCGGTGCCGCCTAGGTCGGTGGCCTCGAAGACGGCGAACAGATTCCCACTGACGGGGTTGCGGGCCAGCGAGACGTAGGCGTCGTTCATGTGGGTGGCGTCGGCCAGCAAGCGGTCTGCGGCCCAGGGCGAGGTACCGTCCTTTTCGGTCGGGCGACGTGGCCCTTCGCTGCCGTCCGGAACCCCGGGCGAGAGGATTCCGGACGGCGTCGAGAGGGCGGGAGAGATCTGTGCCGTGTCGGATAGGTTGCGGACAGGTCCCGGGTGACCGGTGGCATCCAACAGATCGACGTCTGCGAATCGGGGGGTGTTGTCTTTGAGGGAGCGGATGGATGTGCGGGTTGTCTTGGCGATCGGAGCCGGGCCGGGTGCCGGCAGACGAGAGCCGTGCACGGTGGCCATGGCCTCGATCGAGCGTGGGATCGGCTGAGGTTGCAGGCGGTCGTCGGCAACACTGAGCCTCGCATAGACCACCGTCAGGGTGACCAGCGTGGTGAAATAGGCCAGGGATTTGTAGTCGAAGCGACGGCGCATGAAGACTCCTTCTATGAGCGATCTGTCGCTGAATTGAAGATACATTATATCATAAATACAAATAATAAGGCAATTATTGAGGATAGAGATCCCAAGGTGGGGAGTTAGAAGAAGCGGCGAATGAACCTGCCCGTAGGCGCCTCAGGGTCTAATTGGCCACTTTCAACCACCTGATGCCCACGGACCCACACATGGCGGACGGCACCCTGCCATTCGGAGCCGGTCCAGAGGGAATGCGTGCCGTGGACGGGCAGGTGCGTGTCGGATGCCCGGGGATCGAATAGAACGAGGTCGGCGTCCATCCCCGGAGCGATCCTGCCCTTGCAGTGCCCCAGGCCCATGGCTGCGGCCGGGGCCTCGCAGCAAAGATCCACCCACCGTTCCGGGGAGATGAGCCCTGACTCCACGCCCAAGGTGAAGGCGACGATCAAACGCTCTCCTACGCCAGCTGCTCCGTTGGGAACAGCAGGAAAGCCGTCCACGGCCGCAGAGCGTTTGATTTCCAGAGGGAACTCGCAGTGGTCGGTGGCGAGCCAGTCGAGACGTCCGTCCGCCACGGCCGTCCGCAGGGCTTCCGCATCGGCATCAGAACGGAGCGGCGGGGACATCACTGCGTTCAGGGCCTCGTCGATGCCCCGTTCATACCAGGCGTCGGTGCGGAACAGGTGCTGGATACAGACTTCGGCGCTCACATCCACGCCGTCGGTGCGGGCGGCGTCGATCAGCGCCAGGGAGCCGGCGGTGGACAGGTGGACGATCGTCAGGGGGCAGCCAGTGGCGCGGGCGAGGTCCAGGGCGGTGGCGGTGGCGGCGATCTCCGATTCGGCCGGGTGGGCCAGAGGATGATGCCGGGGCTCGGTGCGACCCGCTTGTCTGAGTTCCTCTTCGCATCGGGCATTGAGTTCGCCGTCTTCGGCGTGGA
This sequence comes from uncultured bacterium, assembly GCA_937910695.1. GTDB lineage: Bacteria > Krumholzibacteriota > Krumholzibacteriia > LZORAL124-64-63 > LZORAL124-64-63 > CALEMW01. Next base: position 15,453 of record CALEMW010000120.1, on the reverse strand, counting down.
GCAGGAGTCGACCCTTGAGCTGATGGACGCGGGTCATCAGAAGCCGCAACTCTTCTGGTTCGAGCATGAGTCGGCCCTTGTAGGCCAGGAAACCCTTGAAGGTGGGGATGCCGCCCTCGATCAGTTCCGCCAACTCATCCAGACGTTCGTCGTCGACGGCGCTGACGGTGGCGTGAAGGGCATAGTCACAGAGGCATTCCTGCGAGGCGGCGGCCTGCCAGCGGGCGACGGCGTCGGGGATCGGTTCGTCCCGATCGGGGTTGGCGAAGTCGACGACCGTGGTGGTGCCGCCGAGCAGGGCCGCGGTGGAAGATTCGAGCCAGCCGCGGCTCGCCAGGCCACGGCGGAGGGGCATGCCGAAATGGGTGTGGACATCGACACCGCCGGGCAGCAACCAGAGACCGGTGGCGTCCACGTGATCGTCGACACCGGCAGGGGCGTTTCCTCGGTCTGCAACTTCCGCGATCGACTCGTCGATCACGCGGATATCGGCGTTGCGGCGTCCGGTCGGGGACACGAGGGTGGCGTTGCGGATCCAGAAGTCGTTCATGGGCGGAAGAGTATCGGAGGCTGAGCGACGACGCAAGGAAGGGAAACGTGGCCCGGCCCGACGACCTATAACGGTGCCGGGCCGGCATCGGAATCCGCGCATCGGACTCCGGGGTTATTCGATGCTCAGAACCTTGACGCCTTCGGCGGCCGTGTCATGGTCGATGAAGCCGATGGCGCCCGGCGTCGCTGCTACGTAGGCGATGAGTTTCGACTCCGTGTTCTGTTCGGCCGGCGGTGTGCCCGTTCCGCTGAAGACGGCCTTTTTCCAAAATGTGGAGAACTGGGCCGACGACTTCTTGATGTAGGTTTTGAGGAACTCGTTGCGGACCGGCCCGGCCTTGATCACCACCGGCGCAATGGCCAGTTCGTCGTTCCAGGGCGTGGTCTGCCCCATGTAGATCTGTCTGATCATGCCTGCCTCGACGATGTCGACGGGTACCGAGGGGTGAGCGATCATCACGACTTCGGCCGCTGCGGTACCGAGGCCGATAAGGACCAACGTCGAAATCAATGCGGAAATGCAGATCGAGCGTTTCATCGTTCACCTCCCCGGCTAGAAGTAGAAAGTCGACTTGACGGCGATCATGGACCAGCTCTTCACGAGCTGCGACGGATCTGGATTCAAGCGCTCGGGAAGGTCTCCCGTGCCATCGATAATGTGGTATTCAACCTTCATAAGCCAGCTGTCGGTCAGATCGAAACGGGCCGTCAGTGCGGTGTCCTTCTGTTCGGTCTCGGCCGTGCCGACTTTCCGCTGGCTCCAGTCGGGGTGGAAGACAGACAAGTAGATACCCAGTTCCAGCAGGTCGGAGGCGCGATAGGTCGCCTGGCCGTAGTAGCCGCCGCGCCGGTCGTCGGCCGGGATGTCCATCAGGACGACTCCGACGTCGGGAACGAACACAGGAACGTCGGGCACGACGATGTCGACGAACAGGCGTTGGAATTCCGCGGCGAACGTCCAGCGGTCCCGCATGTATTCGGCGCTGAGGACGTAGAGCTTCTTCAGGTCCATGTCGAGGGACATATCCAGAGTGGCTGTCGGGGTGGCGAAGCTTTCCTCCGCATAGAGATCGCTCGTGACGAAGGAGCCGCCGATTTTGAGACCTTCCCATGGGGTGTTCCAGTAGAGCGATCCTGAGTAGGCCCAGTCCAGATTGGCTTCGAATCCCAGCGATGGGGGAATTTGGCCTCCGGCGGCAAGCACCTTGATGAAGACGTCGTGCAGGAAGTAGGCCTCGTCGACCTCGGCCGAACCGAGGGATGCGTGATATTCGAAGGAACCGAGGCGGTCCACCGGCACGGATCCGTAGATCTCGAATCCGTGAAAGGCATTGGAGACGTTGCGGAAGTCTTCCGTGTAGACGCTCTGCGGCATGAGGATCGAGTTACGGACCATATCGATGTCGCGTGTGGTGTTGTAGAGCCCCAATGAAAACTTGATGCGCCCGGCCCGAAAACCCATCCAGTTGCGCCAGCGGTAGTCGCCGAAGGCCCAGTCTACCAGCATATGGTTGTTGCCCAGATGCCCGAACTCTCGGCCGTAGATCTGGGCTCCGATCCTGGTTTTGGCATCGATGTTGGCGGTGGTGTTGAGCACCATCTCGAAGATCGAAAAACTACCGTCCTCGGACTCGACCAGGTAGTTGTTGTCGGATGTTTGCATGAAGGATTGGCTCATGGCACCGTGGATGGCGATGTCCTGGGCTCCGATCTGAGGGGCGAGGCCGAGCAGTAACGCAGCCAATACGGCCATGAAAGTGGATTTGTGAGCGGACGTCATGCGGGACCTCCTGCTTGTGATCGACGCCAAGGCCAACAGGCAAGGGTGCCTTGAAGGAATCCTAACGGACACCGAACCGCAAGTTCCGAGCCAGTCAAGATCTTCGTTCGGCAGCGACAGCCAACCCGTTGTGATTCTGTCCGATATGAAGCATGGGAAGCGATCTGGACGCAGCCGACATCAGAGTGTTAGACTGCCACCCGATCTGTTCCTGACCAGGGGATTCTCCCGAGGAGTGCCATGAAGAGGATCGCATCGCGGGCCCGTACGGACGACCCCGTCTTCCAGGAGAATCAAGCAAAGAACCGGCGGCACGCCTCCGGACTGGCCGAACATCTTGAGGTGATCCGTCAGGGCGGATCCAAGAAGGCCCGGGAACGCCACGAGAGCCAGGGCAAGCTGCTGGTCCGTGACCGCATCGAACGCCTCTTGGATCCGGGCACGCCCTTTCTGGAGTTCTCCGCCCTGGCAGCCTTCCAGGTCTACGACGACGAAGTCCCGGCGGCGGGTGTCGTGACCGGGATCGGCACCATCCACGGCCGTCAGGTGATGATCGTGGCCAACGATGCCACGGTCAAAGGCGGCTCCTATCATCCTTTGACGGTCAAGAAGCACCTGAGGGCCCAGGAGATCGCCCTGGAGAACCGCTTGCCCTGCGTTTATCTGGTGGACTCCGGCGGCGCATTCCTGCCGTTGCAGGACGAGGTCTTTCCCGACCGCGACCATTTCGGCCGCATCTTCTACAACCAGGCGCGCATGTCGGCCGCGGACATTCCCCAGGTTGCGGCGGTGCTGGGCAGCTGCACGGCGGGCGGAGCCTATGTGCCGGCGATGAGCGACGAGGTCGTGATCGTCAAGGAACAGGGCACGATCTTCCTGGGCGGACCGCCGCTGGTGAAGGCCGCCACCGGCGAAGAGGTCACCGCCGAGGAACTCGGCGGCGGCGACGTCCATACCCGCATTTCCGGCGTGGCCGACCATCTGGCCAACGACGACGCCCACGCCCTGCGCATCGTCCGCGACATCGTGGAAAACCTGGGGCCGGTTACCATCGCCCGCGTTCCGTGCTCGGCCCCCGAGGATCCCCATTACGACCCAGAGGAATTGTACGGCGTAGTGAGCCACGACCCGCGGACTCCTTTCGACATCAAGGAAGTGATCGCGCGCCTGGTGGACGGCAGCCGCTTCCATGAATTCAAGCCGCGCTACGGCACCACGCTGGTCTGCGGCTTCGCGCGGCTGCACGGTTACAGCGTCGGTTTCGTGGCCAACAACGGCATCCTGTTCAGCGAATCGGCCCTCAAGGGCAGCCACTTCATCGAGCTGTGCAATGCCCGGCGCATTCCGCTGATTTTCTTGCAGAACGTTACAGGCTTCATGGTGGGCCGCGACTACGAGCACGGCGGTATCGCCAAGGACGGCGCCAAGCTCGTCAATGCGGTGAGCAACAGCACCGTGCCCAAGTTCACGGTCATCGTGGGCGGCAGCTACGGCGCCGGCAACTACGGCATGTGCGGTCGCGCCTACCAGCCGCGGCTGCTGTTCATGTGGCCCCAGGCCAAGATCTCCGTGATGGGCGGCGAGCAGGCGGCCGGCGTGCTGCTGCAGGTCAAGAAGGACCAGGTGGCGCGGCACGGCGAGGAGCTGACGGCTGCGCAGGAAGCGGCCATCGTCGAGCCGATCCTCGCGAAGTACGAGACCGAAGGGCACGCGTTCTACAGCAGCGCACGGTTGTGGGACGACGGCGTGATCGATCCGGTGCAGACGCGGGACGTGCTGGGGCTGGGCATCGCCATGAGCTTGAATGCACCGATTCCGCCGGTTAAGTATGGTGTGTTCCGGATGTAGGGCTGCTTCAGAATGATGGTGTGACAATCCAATCCACAGCGTCGATGCCGAGGGACGTGAGCGCGACGTTGCCTCCCGAGGCGATACGGGCGATCATAGCAGTCCAGGATTCAGATGAATCAAGGATCTCCGGATTTCCTGTCAATGCAACGGAATGTTCCGCTGAAGGAGCCTATGTGCCGACCTTGACCACCGAACGCCGCGGCCCCGTGCTGCTGGCCACCCTCGACCGCCCCGAGGCCCACAACGCCTTCGACCACGCCATGGTCCTGGCCGTACGCGACCTCTTCGCCGGTCTGAGTGAAGCCGTCGACAGGCCCCACGCCGTCGTTCTGCGGGCCGAGGGCAAGCACTTCTGCGCCGGCGGCGATCTGAACGACATGCGGAGGCTGGGTAAGGCCGACTACACCGAGAATCTCGAGGCCGCCCACGAGCTGGGCGAGATGTTCCGCGCCGTGCGCCTGTGCCCGGTGCCGGTGGTGGCCCGCGTCCACGGCGGCGCCTTCGGCGGCGGGGTCGGGCTGATCTGCGCCTGCGACATCGTGGTGGCCGATCCCCATGCGTTTTTCGCTTTGACGGAAGCGAGGTTGGGGCTGGTAGCAGGGGTGATTTCGCCTCTGGTGATCGGACGGATCGGCACCTCGCGCGCCCGGACCCACTGCCTGCTGGGGGAACGGATCGACGCCGCGGAGGCTCATCGCATCGGCATGGTGGACGTGCTGGCCGGCGAGGGCGGGCTGGACGAGGCCGTGACCGGCGTCGTGCGGTCGCTGCTCAAGGGCGGCCCCAATGCCCTGGGCAAGATCAAGGAGCTGGTCGAAGGCGCCGCCGGGCGTCCCTTCGGCGACAGCCTCGAATTCACGGCGCGGATGATCGCCGAAGCGCGTACCGCACCGGAAGCCCAGACCGCCCTGGAAGCCTTCTTCGCCAAGCAGCCGGCGCCCTGGCTCGACGGCGCCGAGGAGTGGTCGCTGTGAGCCGCCCCATCACTTCGGTACTCGTGGCCAACCGCGGCGAGATCGCATGCCGGGTGATGCGCACTTGCCGTGAAATGGGCTTGCGCACGGTGGCTGTCGCGTCGGAGGCGGATGTCGACGCCCCTCACGTCCGCATGGCCGATCAAATGGTGGTTTTGGGGCCGCCGTCGCCTCTCGAATCCTATCTCAAAGGCGATGCGGTCATCGCCGCCGCCCTGGAGACCGGAGCCGACGCCATCCACCCCGGTTATGGGTTTCTGGCTGAGAATGCCGCCTTTGCCAGAGCCTGTGGCGAGGCCGGTTTGATCTTCATCGGTCCGGCACCTGAGACGATCACCTCCATGGGTGAAAAGACCGCTGCCCGCCGCATCATGCAGCAGGCAGGCGTTCCGGTCGTGCCGGGGGAATACCTGCCGGCACCCGACCCCGCGGGTTGTGTTGATGCAGCGGCTCTCGCTGCCGCGGCCGAGATCGTAGGGTATCCCATGCTGGTCAAGGCCGCCTACGGCGGCGGCGGCAAGGGCATGCGGTTGGTCACCGATCCCACCGACCTGACTCCGGCGGTGGAAGCCGCCGTGAGGGAAGCAACCAAGGCGTTCGGCGACGGACTCGTGTATCTGGAGCGCTATCTGGAACGGCCGCGCCATGTGGAGTTCCAGATCTTCGGCGACGCCCACGGCCATGCCGTCCACCTCGGCGAGCGCGAGTGTTCGATCCAGCGCCGTCATCAGAAGATCATCGAAGAAACCCCTTCGCCGGCCCTCGATCCGGACCTCCGGGCGCGGATGGGCGAGGCCGCGGTGGCCGCCGCCAAGGCCGTAGCCTACATGGGGGCGGGGACTGTGGAGTTCCTGCTGGCTCAGGACGGCTCGTTCTTCTTCCTCGAGATGAATACCCGCCTGCAGGTCGAGCACCCCGTCACCGAACTCGTGACGGGCTTCGACCTGGTGCGGGCTCAGCTCGCTGTGGCCGCAGGGGAACCGCTGCCCTGGCGTCAGGAAGATGTCGCGCCACGCGGCCATGCCCTCGAGTGCCGCATCTATGCCGAAGACCCGGCCCGTGGCTTCCTTCCCTCGGTCGGTCGCCTGTTGGTGTACAGGGAGCCGGACGGGCCCGGCGTGCGCGTGGATTCGGGGGTGGCTGAAGGGGGAGAGGTCACGCCCCATTACGATCCCATGCTGGCCAAGATCTCGACCCACGGCGCAACCCGCGAGGAGGCCATATCGCGCATGCGCGACGCCCTGCGTCGGTACCCGGTGCTGGGCGTGACGACCAACATCGAATATCTCGATGCCGTACTGGCCGAACCGGCTTTCGCGGCCGGGAATACCAACACTGGGTTCTTGGCGGATCATCTGGCCAGCTGGACACCCGACCGCGGCGACCGTGATGCGGCTCTGGCTGCTTGCGCTGTCGCCGAGACCCTGACGCCTTGCGGGCATTCAGGTGTGGTGACCCAAGGGGGAGACGAACCCTCCCTGTCTCCCTGGAATGCTCTCGGACGCTTCCGGCTCAATGGATTGGGGTAACCATGCATCTGGAATTTCTCGATGACGATCGTCCTCGCCCCTGCACCGTGGAGCAGACAGGGACGGCCTGGACGGTGACTCTCGCGGAAGGAGAGCCCTGGACGGTGCTTTCCTGTGACGACGGTGCTGTGGACCTGCTGGTCGACGGCCGTCGAGGCCGGGCCTGGGTGGCTCGCCGGGATGGTGAGCGACTGGTTTTCCTCGACGGTCATGTGCATGTGTTCCGCCTCGCAGGCGCCGCCGATGACGACGCCGACGAAGTGATCGTTGCCGGGGGTCCCCTCGTGACGGCGGACATGCCCGGCAAGGTGGTCAAGGTTTTGGTATCCGTAGGCGACGAAGTGGCCATCGGTACGCCCCTGTTGATCCTCGAGGCCATGAAGATGGAGGCAGAGATTCCGGCGCCGCTGGCCGGTCGCATCGTGGCGATCATGGTGGAACAGGGCCGCACGGTGGGGCAGGGCGAGTTGCTGCTGGAGATCGAACCCCCTGCAGGAGAACCTACGTGAGTGAACATATTGATATAGGTCCTGATCACCGCCTGGGGCTTGTCCTTGGCGGTGGCGGTGCCCGCGGGTTGGCAGCGGTGGGGATCGTCGACGTGCTCGAGGAGCGCGGACTTCGGCCCGCCATGGTAGCCGGCACGTCCATGGGAGCTCTCGTGGGGGCGTTCCTCTGCGCCGGATACGGGGCTGCCGAGATCCATGCCTTGGCTTTGGGCTCCAAGTGGACCGACGTCATCGACATTTCTGCATCGGGAGGTTTGATGAAGGGCGATCGTTTCGCCCAGTGGCTCGCCGACCGTTTGCCGCAAACCTTCGAAGAGCTCGACATGCCTCTGGTCTGCACCGCCACCGACATCGACTCCGGAGAACTGGTCATCCTCGACAAGGGTGATCTGATCGTCGCCTTGAGGGCGACCTGCGCCTTTCCGGGCGCCTTCTCACCGGTGAGGATCGGTGAGAGGAATCTCGTGGACGGCGGCCTGAAGAGCACGGTCCCTGTGTTGGCTCTGCGCGGGACAGGCATGGACAGGGTGATCGCCTGCGATTTCCAGGCGCCGCTGGGCCGTCCCGTCGTTCCCGCCGCCACCGATGCCTTCCGCACCTGGGCCCGCTTCTGGGAAACCCTCACGTTCCGGCGCAGGAACCTGGCCGCGGACATCCTGCTCAAGGCGGTGGATATCCTGCAGGCAGAGGTCTGCAGGCGTCAGCTCCTGGACGATCCGCCCGATCTGCTCCTCGCCCCGCCCATGCCGGGTGTGAACCTGGAAGACTTCCGTCTCGCGCCGAAGATCGTCGAACTTGGGGCCGCCGCCGCCCGTGCGGCCCTTGGCAATCCGGATCAGGAGTGCGAGGTCGCTCCGTGACCCGCGCCCGCCGCGCCGACCTCATGCTCCTGATCGTGACGGTGTGCTGGGGCGTGTCGTTTCCCGCCATCAAGGCGGCATCCCCTTATATCTCCGCCACCCTGTTCGTAGCTTTACGCTTCTGGGCCGCCACCCTGTTGTTGATTGCGAGCTGGCCGTGGTTTCTACGAACGCTGCCAGCGGAACGAGCACGGCGCGGCTGGAAGCTGGTGGTCGAGCCTGTGGCTTTGCGCTACGGACTCGAAGTCGGTGTTCTGGCCGCCATCGGATACACGACCCAGACCGTGGGCATGCACACCACCACAGCCAACAACAGTGCCTTCATCACGGCTCTGAGTGTGGTCTTGGTACCGGTGTTTCTGTTCGCTGTCCATCGATCTCGACCCCGGATCGGTGTTTTGGCATCCGTCGTCTTGGCCGTCATCGGTTTGATGCTGCTGACCCGACCGGATCTGGGCGGGCTTGTGACGGGGGACTGGTGGACCCTGGCGACCGCGGTTTCCTACGCGATCTATCTGATCCGGCTGAGCACGGCTCTGACCAAGGTGTCGTATCTGCCGCTGCTGTTCTGGACCATGGCGACCTGCGCGGTGGTCAACACGGCCCTGCTGGGTCTGGACCCGCCCCATGTGACCTGGGGGAGCGCGACGATCGGCGGACTGATCGTGACCACCCTGTTGTCGACGATGCTCGCCTTGAGCCTGCAGAACAGGTTCCAGGCCGAAACCACGCCGACGCGGGCGGCCCTGATTTTCTCGGCGGAACCGGTGACGGCGGCCATGTTCTCCTGGCTGTTGCTTGGTGAGACCTTGGGTGGGCGGAGCCTTCTGGGTGCAGGTCTGATTCTTGCAGCCGTCGTGGTGACAGAAGCGACCGGGGCCGGAGACGAATCTGGATCCGACGCCCCAATGCCCCCACCCAACGGAGCGAGCCTGTCATGAAGGTGATTTTTCTCTGCACTGCCAACTCCTGCCGCAGCCAGATGGCTGAGGCTTGGGCGCGGCATCTGTTCCCGACGGGGTGGGAAGTGGCGAGTGCCGGCCTGATGACCTATCCCATCTCCGACAACACCCGGCGTGCCATGGACGAGGTCGGCGTGAGCATGGACGGCCAACACAGCCAGCCGTTGGAAGACCACGACCTCAACGCGTTCGATCTCGTGGTCACCCTCAGCGAACAGTCTACGCGCTTCCTCCCGCGTCTGACCCATCCCGATCGCCACCTGCCCCGGCCGCTCCGGGACCCCATGAGCGCCCGTGGAACTCCTGCCGAGATCCGGGCAGCCTTCGCCGCCGGCCGCGATCGCGTGCGCGAGGTCGTCGAGGAAGTTCGTGATCTGCTGTCCGGCAATGAAACACCCCCAATGAGTTCGTGATTTTTTCGTGATGATTGTTCGGGACACGTATCCGTTTGCGAGTACGCGAGCTACAACATTCGGACAAGGGTTCTCAAATCCAAGGGACTTTCCGGGAGCCTCCACAGAGGCTGCGACCCGGTTTTTTTTTCGATTCTGCCGGTGGTGCGCACCCGCTGCGGCCTGCCCTGTTCCGGTCCCTTCGGTGCGATTTCAGTAGGTTGTTCCTACCACTGGAAGGTCGCCGGGATCAGTCTTAGTGACTTCTACAGATTCCTCGTTGATCTCCAACAGGTCGTGTCACATTCTGGTGCTTCCCCCAAGATGTTGGGGGTCGCTAGCGGATGACGGATCGTGCGCAGTGAGAGGATGAATCCTCAACCCGCCCGTCCCAACGCAGGCCGAACCATGACATGAAACGGTGTTGCGACACCCGGCAGACCTAAGCCGACCATGCCAGCGTGTCTCCACCGATGTCCCATAGACCGACATCAGCATCTGGGAAAAGGAGCATCTCCATGAAGGATCGCACGGAGAAAAAACTGCAAGCGATGGCGGGGGCCGACCTGGTTTCGGACCTGGTCTCCGACGGGGTCACCGAGGACCTCCGGGATGACGGAGTTTCCGAGGACAGCCTCGAGAAACTGGATCTCGAATCGCTGACCGCCGAATCCCTCGCGACGGACGCGACCGACGGCGGTTCCGAAGACGCCCCCCCGCGGCGCGGCCGCCCCTTCGCCCGGCGCAACACCACCCCGGGCATCAATCCTCTCGACGAGGTGCGTTGGGACAAGCGCGACGCTTCGATCGTCAGCGGCAAGGGCGAGGTGATCTTCGAGCAGAAGGGCGTCGAGATTCCCCGCTCATGGTCCCAGATGGCCACGAACGTCGTGGTCTCGAAGTATTTCCGCGGCGGCGTGGGCACCCCCGAGCGCGAGACCTCCGCCCGCCAGCTGATCGGCCGCGTGGCCGACACCATCGCCGACTGGGGCATCAAGGACGGCTACTTCGCGGCCCCCGAAGACGCCGAGACCTTCCGGGCCGAACTGGCCTACCTGCTCATCAACCAGCACGCGGCCTTCAACTCGCCGGTGTGGTTCAACGTGGGCGTCGAAGAGACTCCCCAGTGCTCCGCCTGCTTCATCAACTCGGTGAGCGATTCGATGGAGTCGATCCTCGATCTCGCCAAGACCGAGGGCCTGCTCTTCAAATACGGCAGCGGCACCGGCACCAACCTTTCACCTCTGCGCTCGAGCCGCGAGAAGCTGAGCAGCGGCGGCGAAGCCTCGGGCCCCGTGTCGTTCATGCGTGGTTACGACGCCTTCGCCGGCGTCATCAAGTCCGGCGGCAAGACCCGCCGTGCCGCCAAGATGGTGATGCTCGACGTCGACCATCCCGACATCAAGGACTTCATCAACTGCAAGGTGAACGAGGAGCGCAAAGCCTGGTCGCTCATCGATGCGGGCTACGACGGCTCCTTCGGCGGCGAGGCCTACAACTCGGTGTTCTTCCAGAACTCCAACAACTCCGTGCGTGTGACCGACGAGTTCATGCACGCCGTGCTCGAGGACAAGACCTGGACGACCCACGCCACCGCCGACGGCCGTCCCATGGACACCTTCCGCGCCCGCGAACTCATGGACGCCATCGCCGAAGGCACCCATGTGTGCGGCGATCCGGGCCTGCAGTACGACGACACCATCAACGCCTGGCACACCTGCTCCACCACGGACCGCATCTTCGCCTCGAATCCGTGTTCGGAGTACATGTTCCTCAACGACTCGGCCTGCAACCTGGCGTCGTTGAACCTCATGAAGTTCCGTCGCGACGACCGCGAGTTCGACGTCGACCACTTCCGCTTCGCGGTGGACGTGGTGCTTTCGGCCATGGAGATCGTCGTCGACAACAGCAGCTACCCGCGTGAGGAGATCACCGCGAACTCCCGGAAGTTCCGCCCGTTGGGCCTGGGCTACGCCAACCTCGGTGCCCTGCTCATGAGCCGGGGTCTGCCCTACGACAGTGACGAAGGCCGCGACTACGCCTCGGCCATCACCGCGCTGATGTGCGGGCAGGCGTACCTGACCTCGGCCTACATGGCCGAGCACATGGGGGCTTTCGATGGGTACGAGGAAAACCGCAAGCCCATGCTCAAGGTGATCCAGAAGCACCGCTCGCACATCAACCACATCAACGAGCACCGTGTGCCCGAGGATCTGCGCCTGGCCGTACAGGAAGTGTGGAGCGACGCCTACACCGTGGGATACGACTACGGCTACCGGAACTCCCAGGTGACCGTACTCGCTCCGACCGGCACCATCGGCTTCATGATGGACTGCGACACCACCGGCATCGAGCCCGACATCGCCCTGGTGAAGTACAAGAAGCTGGTGGGCGGCGGTCAGCTGAAGATCGTCAACAACAGCGTGCCCGAGGCCCTCACTCGTCTGGGCTACACCGAGGACGAGCGCCAGGCGATCCTGGCCTACATCGACGAGCGCGAGACCATCGAAGGCGCTCCAGGACTGAGAGATGAGCACCTGCCTGTTTTCGACTGCGCCTTCAAGCCCCAGAACGGAACGCGCACCATCGACTCGATGGGCCACATCCGCATGATGGGCGCCGCGCAGCCTTTCCTGTCCGGTGCGATCAGCAAGACGGTCAACATGCCCCAGGAGGCCACCGTCGAGGAGATCGCCAACGCCTACATCGAGGCCTGGAAGATGGGGCTGAAGGCCATCGCCATCTACCGCGACGGTTCGAAGCGGACCCAGCCCCTCAACACGAGCAACAGCTCCGACACGACGCCGGTCGAAGATCGTCAGGCTCCGCCATCGCCCCAGCGCGTGCGGCTGCCGGATGAGCGCACGGCCATCACCCACAAGTTCAGCGTGGGCGGCCACGAGGGCTATCTCACCGTCGGTCTTTATCCCTGTGGCCAGCCCGGCGAGATGTTCGTGGCCATGGCCAAGGAGGGATCGGTCGTTTCGGGGTTGATGGACAGCTTCGCGACGGCGGTGTCGATCATGCTGCAGTACGGCGTACCCCTCGAGGTGCTGGTCAGCAAGTTCTCCCACTCGCGTTTCGAACCCAGCGGGTTCACGACCAACAAGGAGATCCCGATCGCCAAGTCGATCATGGACTACATCTTCCGTTGGATGGATCTGAAGTTCGGCAAGGGGGCCGCGGTGGTGAACCAGGCCGCGACGCCGCTGCGGACAGGCATGGACAAGGACGAGCTGTTGCCGGAGACCAATCCTGCACCCATCGACCTCGTGGACCGCTCGACCACCCACAAGGTGGAGACCGATGCACCGCCGTGTCCCGAATGCAGTTCGATGATGGTCCGCAACGGAGCATGCTACAAGTGCCTCAACTGTGGTGCCACCAGCGGGTGCAGTTAGAGACAGCTCGTTTCCCAGGCCCGGGGTACGCCCTGGGTAGCGCGACGGGGCCGGCCACCTGGTGGCCGGCTCCGTTTATTGGAAATCGTGCGGCATGAGGTCGACAAAAAGCAGGTGGAGTGCCATTCTGTTCCACGGGAACTCGCAGCCGCCCGACGCGTAGGACTCCGACGTCAACCGACGCCCGATCGACTATGGAGGAGAACATGACCGTCCGCCGACTCTCGTATCCCGTGCGCCTCATGCTGGCCTTGACTGCCGTCGCCGTAGTCCTGCCCGTTTTCGCTTCCGCCCAGGACCTGGACTGGAATCGTGTCGACGATCCCATGTACGAAGCCATCGGCCTGCAGTTGGGCCTGGCCACAGGCACCGGACTGTCCTACAAGTTTCCCCTGAAGTGGTGGCTCTACGCCCAGATCACCGGCGGCATCTGGAACGACAGCAACGACAAGCGGCACAACCTGGGCGCCGAGCTGCAGTACATCCTGCGGGCCTCGGGACGGGACAAGCTCTTCCTGGGCGCAGGCCTCGGGCATTACTACCACAAGAAGCCCGGCCGTACATTGGACCACGTCAACACCATGTTCGGCGTAGGGCTGGAACGGCTGTACGGGGAGCGGACGGCGGTGCAGCTCGAAGTCGATTTCCTGTACCAGAGCAACGACGACTCGGTGATCCTGTTTCCCCAGGCAGGGGTCTACTTCTACTTCTAAGAGGCGCAGAGACAACGCCCTGGAAAACACGTCGGCCTGCGGCCTCCAAGTGTTTTCCAGGGCGTCGTCTCTGCGCGCCCAGGGATGGGAGCGGCTTGGGCTAGAGGTCGAGTCTCAGGCCTGCCGCCCATCCGATTCCCTCGAGCGCGGGCGCGGCGTCTTCGTAGCCGTTGTACCGGTATTCGACGACGAACCAGGTGCGTTCATGGATCAGGAGATTGAGCTGGGGCTCGAAGACCCAGCGGGCTTCGGCGTCGGGGTGGGCGTCGCGGTCCAGGAATCCGGTGATCGCGAGGCGGGGGGACAGCGGGAGCAGGTAGTTGAGGCTCACCTGCCAGCCTTCCTCGTCGCTCTCCCAGGGATGCACCCTCCAGTTCAGACGCCAGGGAAGGCCGCCGAAGGGGCCGATGTGCGGCGGGGTGACCGTTGGGGTCCAACTCAGGCCCACTCGGACCGCGCCGGGACGGGCGGGGGTCATGTCGTTGTATTCCGCCTGGAACCCGAGGCTTCTGATCCCGAGCAACCCTCCGTCCGCACCGGCCCACGTGAGCCGGTATTCCGAAAAGCTGCGCACGAGGTTGGCGCGTTCGCCCGGGTTCCCCTGTTCCCCATGCAGATCGGTGAGGCCCCAGAACGCCAGGTTCAGGGGCAGCCGGCCGCTCATCATGTAGAGGGACAGGGAGTTGTAGTCGCGGCTGTCGAGGGTGTAGACGGCCATGGCCTTGGGGCCGGGGGGCGGCCCGGCGTGAACGCCGGCCACGAGGGAGAACAGGATCAGGATGGGGAGCAGGCTCCCGCGCATGGTGTCGATCGTCTTCATGGAAAGAAGATCGGTTCGAAGGGCGGGAGCCTTGAATCAAGAAACGAAACCGGTCTTAACGGTACATCGCCTTGAGCTCGCTCCAGCTCGAATCCGCATTGCCGACGGGCGTGCGGGCCAGCGACAGGGACATCGTCTCGACGACGGTGTCCAGCCATTCGGTCATGAACGACGGGCAGGGCTCTTCACCGCAGTCGATCCAGACGAACGGGACCGCTTCCTGGAGCATGGCGACAGGCCCGACATCCGGCACGTAGTAGACATGCCCCTGGATTTCGCCGTGGGCCATGCCCACAGGGTCGCCGGATTCGTTGGTGAACGCGTTGATGCCCATGTCGATGAGGTAGTCCACCCGGACCGCTCCGGTGTAGGTGCCGTTGGCGGTGACCACGGAAGCGTCGGTCGAAGTGACTGTGCCGTGCAGGAAGATGTCGTCGGCCAGTTCGGGCACCAGCTGGTGGGTGAAGGACATGCCGGATGCCGGTTCGCCCCGCAGGTAGGTCCAGGTGGAATGAGCCCAGCCGTCCTGCCACATCTCGATGGTGTCGGGCGTCTTCATGAAATAGCCGTCGTGTAGGAACAGGGGCAGCCAGGAACTCCGGGTCTTGAGCGAAGAGAACCGCGCCTCGATGACCGGCCGCAGGTCGGTGCGGATGCGCCACACCGCGGCAAGCAGTCCCGGCAGGGCCGGAGGCGAGCCCGCCTTCTTCAGCCCCGACGACACGTGCTGTCCGACCAGCACCTGGGCCAAGCCGCCCGGGGTCATGATCGTGCCGTTCAGGGCGAGCGACGCCGGCCCGGCGAACGCGTCTCCGAATTGCAGATCCTCATAGCTGAAGTCGTACTCGAAGGTCATTCCGTCGGCGTTGGGCCACAGGGAATCGAGCGCCGGCTGACCCAGGGCCGCAGTTCCCCCCAGGCACCCGAGCATCAGCATCGTTGTCAGCATCCGCATCATTATGATCCTCTGGATAATGGTTCTTTGAACGGTGCCCTGCCATCATATCATAAATAGCTATCTTGATGGATCGACATCAACAAGACGACCCAGGCGGACAGGCATAGAGAGAGCCCCCCGGAACACTTGGAGGCCGCAGGCCGACGTGTTCC
>CALEMW010000119.1 GCA_937910695.1 uncultured bacterium | reverse complement strand
GGGTTCGGGAGCGACGCCGGGGACGATTCGACGTCCCGCGCAGCTGCTGCAGATGCCGCTCACGTTAAGGAGCAGGGCTTCGACAACATGGCGAACGTGATGCCGGAGGGCAGCTACAACTACGGCTTGGCGCACGGCGGACCAGTGCGTTACGCGCAGGGCGGTCAGGAGCATGCGCCCGACTTCGGCGATAACTTCAAAGGCATTCCCGGCATCGAGAACCTAGCCGACATCTTGGGCGGTATCTTCGGTGGAGAAGACGTCAACCTTCGAAACATCACTGGAGAAGCGGGCGAGGCGCTTGGCACGTTCCTCGGCATGTGGGCGGGCGTCCCCGGTGTGGGCGGCTCCCTTGGGCGGGGTGCGGGGAACATCTTCTCCGACTTGGTCGAGCCAGGCACAGGAGATGTCGGTCGTGATGCAATCAGTGCTGGTATGGGCGCCATCAAGGGCTACGGGTCGGGGTTTATCCCGGCCGGCGGGTTCGCCCGCGGCGGCAGTGTTGACGATGAGATGCTGAATTATGGCGTCATGAACCTCGCCCGAGGTGGTGCGCTCCGGAGGTACTGCTGATGTCTGACGTGAACGGCGCGACGGACCCCTTCGCGCAGCCCGGCAGCGACGCCGGCTTCAGCGAAATCCAGACGACGACTCCCGGCGGCGGCCTTCAGATCAACGAGGACGGTTCCGCCGAGATCATGCTTGAGGAGCCGCAGAACCCGGTGAACGGCGGCGGTCACTGGGACAACCTCGCCGAGGCGGTGGACCCCGGACGACTCAGCAAGATTGCCGGCGACCTCCTCGACGCCATCGAGATCGACAAGCAGGCGCGCGAGAAGCGCGACAAGCAGTACGAGGAGGGCCTCCGCCGCACCGGGCTGGGCGACGACGCCCCCGGCGGCGCGACCTTCCCCGGCGCCTCCCGCGCCGTCCATCCTGTGTTGACCGAAGCCTGCATCGACTTCAGCGCGCGCGTCATGAGTGAGCTGCTGCCACCTGAGGGTCCCGTCAAGGCGAAGACCATCGGCGAACCCAACAACGCCAAGGACGACCGCGCCGAGCGCACCTCGCGGTACATGAACCTCCAGCTCACCGAGCTGCTGCCCAACGTCTACTATGAGTTCGAGATGGGTTTCACCCAGTGCCCGCTGGGCGGCGCCTTCTACACCAAGATGATCTACGACCGGTCGGGCATCTCGGTCGTCGCGGTTCCCATCGACAAAATTCACAGGCCCTTCAGCGACGGCGCCATCTACGTCCAGCCTCGCATCACGCACGAGATGGACGTCGACCGCTGGCAGTTCAAGGAGAACGTCCGGTCGGGTCTGTGGCTCGACGAGATCGATCCTGATACGGCGAACGACTCACCGCAGCAGACCTCATCCGAGAAATCCAACGACAAGGTGATCGGTCGCACCGAGCCGTCACAGAACATCGACAACATCCGCCCCGTCTTCGAGACGTCGATGCTGTTGAGCCTCGAAGACGACGATGATCCGCCGGAACCCTACATCGTCACTGTCGATGAGCAGACACGAAAAATCCTGTCGATATATCGCAATTGGCAGGAAGACGACGACGAGCTGAAGGAACGACTCGACTTCGTGATCGAGTGGCCCTTCTGGCCTTGGCGCGGCGGATACCCCATCGGCATGTCCCACATGATCGGCGGCCTGAGCGGCGCCGCAACAGGTGCCATGCGCGCCCTCCTCGACGCGGCGTTCCTCAACAACAGCCAGACAGGCGTCAGGCTCAAGGGCGGCGCGACGGCCGGCGGTCAGAACATCAAGGCGCAGCCGATGACGACGACCGAGCTGCAGGGGTCGTTGACGCAGGACGACGTCCGCAAGAGCTACATGCCGCTGCCGTTCCCGTCGCCATCTCCCGTCCTATTCCAGCTGCTGGGTTTCTTGGTCGACGCTGCCAAGGGAGTCGTTCGCACGACCTTCGACGAGTACGACAAGATGGGCGGGCAGACGCCGGTCGGTACGGCGCAGATGTTCATCGAGCAGGGCCTCAAGAACCTTGGCGCCGTGCATGGACGACTCCATCGCTCGATGCGCCGCTTCCTGAAGCAGCTCTGGGACATCAACGCCAAGACGATCAACGACCAGTCGATCAAGGACGAGTTCGGCGAGGAGATTGTGAAGGCCGGCGACTTCGGCGGGCCGATGAACGTCATCCCGGTCTCCGACCCCCGCATCTTTTCGGACATGCAGCGGTCGGCTCAGGCGCAGATGATCGTTCAGCGCGCCACCGACCCGGTGGCGGGGACGCTCTACAACCGCCGCTCCGCCGAGCTGTACTTCCTCAAGAAGATGAACGTGTCGACACCGGAGCAGTTCCTGCTTCCCGCGCCCGAGCCGGTGCAGCAGAACGCTGTTGCCGAGAACACGACGGCAAGCAACGGGATGCCCATCAAGGCGTTCCCCGGTCAGGACCACGAGGCGCATCTCGCGACCCATCTCGCCTTCATGCAGTCGCCCCTGTTCGGATCGAACCCGATCATTGCAACCAAGTACCTGCCCGCCATGCTTCCCCACATCGCCGAGCATGTGGCGTTGTGGTACGCCGACGCGATGCTCGACGCTGCCAACGCGGCGCTGCGCGAGAAGACCGGCAATGCCGCCCTCACCATCGAGAGTCTGGCTGGCCCACAGTACGAGGCGCCATTGGATCGACTTCTGGCTGAACTCAATCCCGAGGTCATGGAGTTCGCCGAAGAACGACTCGGCCAGATGCCTGAACTCATAGCGCAGGCGCAGGAGCTGATGAAGAGCCTCGCACCGCCAATGCCGATGGACCCCAGCATCGTGGCGATGAAGGACGTCGACCGGCAGACGCAGGCCGACCAGCAGAAGGGACAGCTCCAGCTCGTCGCCGAGCAGAACAAGAAGGCGGCGGCCGATGCGAAGCTGCAGTTCGACCAGCGCCAGCAGGAGATCGACGCTATGGCCGACTCCGAGGAGCGCCAGCTCAAGCAGGCCAAACTCGACACCGACCGGGAGGCGCAGCAACGGAAGGACGCACTCGCCGAGCAGTCTCTCCAGCTCAAACTTCAGCAGGCCCGCGAGGCCAACCAATCTCGCGAGCAGATCGCGGCAGACACCACCCGGTCCCGGGAGACCATCGCCGACGAGACCAACGCATCGCGGGAGGAGATCGCCGAGATCAACGCCGAGTCGAAGGAACGCATCGAAGACGCCGGCAATGAAACGGCAATCAAGGTTGTCTCGAAGAAGCTGGCGTCGGGGAGTAGCCCCGGCAACATCTCCACAGGCACGTCACTCAGCGAATAGGAGAACCACATGGCGCGAAAGAAGTTTGGTGTCAGCACCGGCCGCCCCAAGGCGTCACCGGCCATGAAGATGCCAAAACCCGGTAAGGGTCCTATGGGTATCAAGATGCCGTCCCCGGATGGCGCCTCGCCAATGGACTCTTTCCGCCCCGCCGTACCCGCCTCTGCGTTCAAGTCGCGCGGCAGGGTCAGCTACCACGACGACCCCGTCTATCGGGGTTCGAAGAACCGATAACTACAACAGGAGGACATGAAATGAGCGACAAAGTAGGTAGGGGCGTATCCGGCCCAGTGCCTCTCCACAAATCATTGGCCTCAGGTGAGAGTTACGCCGAGGCTGTGAAATGCACCGGAGCCAAGGCGCCCGCACCTAAGTCGAACGGCAAGGCGAAGTAGACGTGCTTTCGCTCGCGGAGCTGTTCGATCTTCTGGATCGATTACGGGGGGAGGTTGTCGACACGCTCGACAACCCACCTCCCGACCAGAGGAACGAGTTCAGCTTCGGCCGAGTTAGCGGCATGATGAGTGGCATCGCGCTGGTCCGTCAGCGCGTCGAGGAGATGGTTGAATCCAACAACCAACGGAACGAGGCACAACAAGAGGAAGACTGACAAATGACTGCGACTGCAATCGACAAGAAAGAACTTCTGGAAGCATTCCCGGAGATAGACCCGGGTATTCGTCCCTTCGGATATCTGGTGCTTCTACAGCTCAGGACACCCCGAAAGAAATCAGCGGGCGGTTTGATCATCATCGACGACACGCGCGACGCCGAGCGCTACCGCGTCCAGACCGGGAAGGTCATCTCGATGGGTCCGTCGGCGTTTCGACGCCGCGACACTCTTGAGAAGTGGCCTGAGGGCGAGTGGTGCGCCGTCGGCGACTTCGTTCGCTGCCCGATGTACGGCGGCGACCGCTGGGTTGTGAAGACCGGCGAAGGAGACGAGCACGCAGTGTTCATCATCATGAAGGACACTGATCTTATTGGTCTGGTGACCGGCAATCCCCTCGCCGTCGTCACTTCCTAAGGAGACTGACACATGGCACGACAAATTGCCCGGCAGCGGGAAAACGAAGAAGAGCGCGACGAGCGCGACGACCAGCAGGGCGGCGCGGGCACCGTTATGGTGCCCGACGAGAACATCGCCGACGACTCTATTGAGGTCGTTCTCGAAAAACCCGGTGACGCGGGCGACGACCAGCAGGAGCGACGCGACGAACCGCGTCGTCGTGATGTCGACGAGGACGCGCGGCTCGCCTACGACGAGGGCAACGACAACGAGATCGAGGAGCGCCAGAGTCGTCGTGCGCGCCGCAACCGCGCCCGCCGCGAGGCGGTGAGCGGTCGCGATCAGGTGATCGACGGCCTTCAACAGAAGGTCGATCACCTGACCAACGTGTTGGGGCAGATGGGACAGAGCCAGATCGGCCTGACCATCAACGGCATCGAGCAGCAGCTCAATGCGGCCCAGCAGGCGCTGTTTCTGGCCGATTCGGAGATGGAGCGGGCGATCACGGCGAGCGACGGGAGTCGTTTCCGGGAGGTCCAGAAGCTGCGGGACGAGGCCGCGGCGAGAGTGTTCCAGCTGGGCAGCGCCCGTCAGCGCCTGCAGCAGGAAGCACAGCAGCGGGCTCAGGGCGGTCAAGCCGACACCCGCCGGCAGCAGCAGGCCCCCGCGGGGGCCGGTCTTGGCGAGCGCGCGCAGGAGTTCACCCAGACCTTCATGAGTCGTTTCTCGTACTTCGATCCCAATGGGACTGATGAGGACTCGCTGATCATCAAGGGCATCGACGATGCGGTAGCCGCGGAAGGGTACCGGCCGGACACGCCGCTGTATTGGCGGACGCTTGAGCAGCGCCTCGCCAAACGAGGCTTCGCACCCGACCACGGCGACTCCAGTGGCGATGATGATCGAGGCGGTTCCCGCAACGATCAGGGAAACGACTCGGCGCCAGTCCGACGCGCCTCGGGCGGCGGGCGACCCCCGTCTTCCTCAGGTCGAGGAGGCAACCCAGCCACCGGGGCGCGGTTCAAGCTGCATCCGATGATGGTTGACCATCTTCGCAACGAAGGACTCGACGGTTCCGATCTGGCACCCGAGGACAAAGCTCGACGCGACAGGCTCATCGCCGGCTGGCGTGACAACGAACGCAAGGCCGCCAAGGGCGAGTTCAACAGGAAATAGAGGAGAAGATCATGGCTGGACCCAACAACACCAAGGGCGGAAACGACGAACGACTCCGTCAGGACACCGACCGCGAAGACCCCTCCCGGGGAGACGGCGTCGGTGCCACTCCCGCAACGACCGCGGCACAGCGCGAGGTCTCGCGCGAGATAAGCGATCCCGAGCGTCGCCGCGAGATGCGTCGCCGCTGGAGCGAGAGCATCCTTCCAGACCTACCTCCCCGGACGGGCTGGCACCGCTGCTGGGTGTCTTCGACCCACACCATCGACACACCTCAGAAGCGACGTCGGCTGGGCTACTCGTTCGTGCAGATGGACGACATCGCATCGTCAGGCTGGACCGCCGACGTCGAGGCAGTGAAGGACGGCTCCTTCAAGGGTGCCGTCCAGTGGCGCGAAATGCTGGCGATGGAGATACCTGAGGACGAGTACCAGATGATCATGCACGAGTTCCACTGGGACCAGCCGCATGAGCAGTCCCGGGGCATCCTCGAAACCTTCGACCAGATGAACGACGACGCCCGCGCAGCTGGCGGCCGGATCGAGCTGGACGACGGCATCGAGGCGATGCGGGTTCGCATGATGCAGCCCCCGAAGCAGCGCTTCGAGACCTGAGCAGAAGACTGTTGACGAGTCGCTGGGGGTGGGATTAGTCTCACCCCCAATGCGGAGGTGAGTTCCGGCGGCAAGAGTCCTTGAGCGCACAGCGTTCGGGTTTAACCGCAAGGAATGGTGTCGGAGCAGAGGACAGGAGATCGCTTTTGCGGTCCTGATTTCTCATTCCTACACAGGAGCCTCAACATGAGCGCCACGCTCGCCCCCCAAGGACTTGTTCCCTCGCACCACCCGTCTGGCGTCATCCGCGTTACCAATCAGGGCGACGGAATTGCCTCTGCCTACGGCACCTCCATCTACACCGGCACCCCGATCATGCGCGGCACCGACGGAACCATTATCGTGGTCCCGACCGGCGCTTCGACGCCCATCGGCGTCTTTCAGGGCTGCGAGTTCAGCTCCGCCAGCAAGCGTTTCGTCCTCCCGTATTGGCCTGCCGCGCAGACCTACGACGCCGGATCGATGATCGCCAAGTACACCGACGATCCCGAGATCATCTACGAGGGTCAGGCCAACGGCGCGGTCGCGATGACTGCTGTGGGCGAGGGCATCAACCTCGGCGACGCCTCGCAGGGGTCGGTCTACACCGGCTTCTCGACGCAGAGCCTCGCGGCCACCACGACCGGCGCCACCGCCGCCTCGTTCATCCTTCAGGGCCTCGCGCCCTACCCCGGCAATGCTTGGGGAGACGCCTACACTCGCGTCTACGTCAAGATCAGCACCCGACAGGGTCAGGTCGCCTAACGACTCGAATGGGGGTGTCAGAATCTGACACCCCCGGACTACTGATGCGACGACGGCCTCGCTGAGTAAGCGCCGAAACCGCAAGAGAAACACCAGAGGTCCATCATGGCCGTTCCAATGAACTCGACGCAATTCCGCGTCATTGTCGAACCGATCCTCAACGAACACTTCGACGGCGTCTACTCGCAGCGCAAGGATGAATACAAGGCGGTCTTCCGCACCAAGCCGGGCATCCCGCGTGCTTACCACGAGGAGCCCGTCATGTTCGGCCTCGGCTCTGCGCCGATGATGGGCGACGGCAGCCCCGTCCCCTACAAGCAGGGCGGCGTGCTGTTCAACAAGCGCTACGTCTACAATCAGTACGGCGCAGCGTTCGCCATGACCAAGGTCCTCGTCGAGGACGGCGATCACATCAACCTCGGCAAAATCTATTCGGAGCAACTCGGTCAGGCGATGATCGAGACCGAAGAGACCGCCGCGGCGAACGTCCTGAACTTCGGCTTCACCAACACCGCCCCCTACCTTGGTGGTGACGGCGTCAGCCTCTGCAACAGCGGCCACCCGATTGTGGGCGGCACGCAATCCAACCTCCTCACGACCGCTGCGGCTCTGTCGCAGACCTCGGTCGAAGCCATGCTGATTGCAATCCGCAAGGCTCAGGACAACGACCAGAAGCGTGTCCGCATCAACCCGCAGCAGCTCATCGTCTCGCCTGACAACGAGTTTCAGGCCGAGGTGATCACCAAGTCGGCGCTGCGCACCGGTGGTGCGAACAACGACATCAACCCGATCATGTCGCTGAAAATCCTGCCGAAGGGCTTCACCGTCATCACCCGCCTCACCTCCACCACCGCGTGGTGGACGCACACCGATGAGCGCATGGGCCTCCAGTTCCTGACCCGCCGCATGGCGCAGAAGAGCATGGAGGGCGACTTCGAGACCGACTCGATGCGCTACAAGGTCACCTCCCGCTGGGATGTGGGCTGGACGAACTGGCGCGCTGTCTGGGGCACCCCCGGCGCCTGATCACCGACGTCGCGCGTCGCAAGATCGCGTGGCACCCGGCACGGTGGGTGGGGGTTGCAGTCGCTTCACCCATCGTGTCGGACCACCACCCGGAGTCAGCCGGCATCAATCTGACGGAAGGCAATAAGACGGTCTGACCGGGTCGGCGGTTCCCGACGGAACAGCACAAGGATATTCCGATGCTCTCTTCGGTCACACGCTACCCCGGCGGCCTCGCCAACGTAGTGGAAGGCTCCCTCTTCGGCGATCTGAAGCAGCCGAGCCCCACCAAGTATCAC
>CALEMW010000118.1 GCA_937910695.1 uncultured bacterium | reverse complement strand
TGCGGATCATCCCCCCGGACCCGACGCCCGACAGGTGGCAGGCCAGAGGTGTCCCGCCGCCCACCGGAGCGCCGTGGGACACGGCCGCTGACGCCTGCGACACCAAACAAAGGAAGGTGGACCCATGAGTAATCGACCGCACATCGCCAGCCTTGAGGTAAGCCCGAGCGGCGGCAAGCCGACCGGAGCCGGTCTCAAGGGGCAGATGTTCGCCCAGCATTACAGCGGGGCAGACCTGCTGGTCGGCCCCAACGGCGCCGGCAAGACCACCCGGGGCCCGCTGGGGGTCACCGCCGCGCTCGAGGGGCTGGCCACGGTCCCGACGGACCCGCGGCGCCCATGGGTCGGGTCACTCCCGGCCGACACCACCATCCGGGCGACGGTGCGGACCGCTGCCGGGGAGCAGGCGCTCTCTCGGGACCTGTCCAGGTCCCGCGGGAAGGCGGTCGGCGAGTCCGACCAGATGGCGCGTGACCTGGTAGGCATCCCCCCCACCGCGTGGGACCTGCGCGATTTCGCCAGCGGCACCGACGGGTACCGAGGGCAGTTGCTGGACGCCGTCGCTCGGGCCGGCGGTCAACTCCGACAGTGGACGGCCGCTGAGGCGGACGCCCGGGTCCGCGCTCTGCTCGAGCAGCAGATGCCGGACGGGGGCGACCTGGCCCTGTGGCTGGCCGCCTGGGTCCGGTGCGCGGCGCTCTACTCGGGCGCGCCGGACGGGGCGACGCTGCTCCAGTCGGCCATCGACTGGGCCGGCGATTACCAAAAGGCGACCAACGCCGAACAGCGCTCGACGCGAGCGCACGCCGAGGAAATGTCCACGTCGGCGCCGCCGACCCCCGACACCGACCCGGCGGAGGACGCAGCCGAGCGCAGCCGTTTGGCTCGAGCCCTGGACGAGTCCCGCGACCACGCGGCGGAGGTGACTCGAGCGGTAGCGGCCCAGGCCAGGCACGCGGCAGAGGGCGACCGCCTGCGGGCCGCGGTGGCGGCCACGGTGACGGAGGGCAAGCGCCTTGCCGTCCCGCACCAGCCCCCCGCGCTGCCGGACCTGGGGCTACTGCGTATCCGGGTGGCCGAGTGCGAGTATGTGCCCGACGACCCGGCCGACGGCCAGGATGCCGATACGCTGGAGACAGCCGTGGTCGAGGCTGTGGCCGAGCGCCAGGCCGCCACTAAGACCCGCGAGACCTGGCACGCGGAGGAGCGCCGTCTGGCCACGGCGCTCGCGGACACGCTGCCGGCTCTCCATGCGGCCACCGTCGCCCTTGAGCGCGCAGAGCTTGCCGCTGCCGCCCAGCCGGGGGAGGCCGACGCCCCCACCTGTGTGCACTGCGGCAAGAAGGACCCGCTGGGCACCGCGCCCAGTGCTGACGATGCAAGAAGCGCGGCAGACGCGGCGCGTGCGGCGCTGCTGGCCGCACAGCTCCGCCGCGAAACAGCTCTGAAGGCCCGTGTGCTCGCGGAGGCAGCGCTGCAGGCCGCAGACGATGCCGAGCGGCAGGCCATGAAGCGCGAGGCTGAGGCGGTCGCTCGGAGGGACGCAGCCCAGGCCGTCATCCAGAGCCGAAACAAGGACCGTGCCCGGCTGCTTGAGCAGGCGCGGGCCGAGTTGGCGCGGGCCGAGGCGCTGACGGAGCAGGCCACCAGTCGTCACGCGAACATGGAGCGGCAGCGCGGGGCCGACCTGGTGGCAGCCCGGGGCCGCTGGCAGGAGGCGTCCGCGGCGCTGAAGCAGTGGGAGACAACAAGCCCGCCCGAGGTGCCGACGGCGCTAGACCCGGCCAAGCTCGACGCCCTGCGCAGCGAACTGGCCGTTGTTGACGCCCGCATCGCAGCGCGAGACGCTGTCGAGAGTCACCGGCGCCAGCTCGCCGCGGCTCTCGACCGGCACGAGGCAGCGCGCCTGGCCTGGGACGCAGCGCGGGCGCTGGTCCTGGTCATTCGGAGAACCCGAGACGAGCTGGCAGACGCGGCATACAGGCCCATCCACGATGCGGCTCGGGCGATCATGGCCGGCACCGATGGCCTGCCGCTGCCATATTTCCGGTCGGCCGACGACTACGGCGCCACCGTCCAGGGGCATGGAGACGTGCCCTATGCCGGCCTGTCGGAGTCCGAGCAGCGGGTGACGGCGGCCGTGCTGGTCGCGGCGCTCGCGTCGGTGGCCGGCAATCCGTGTCGGCTCGTGCTGCTCGACGGGCTCGAGGTGGTGCAGCGTGACCACCGGGCCCCGCTACTCGCTGCTCTCGTGGCAGCCCGCGACGCCGGCCTGGTCGACCAGGTAATCGTGACGATGGCGACGGCGGAGGGGGAGGACCTGGACTACATCCAGGTTCCGGGGCTGACGGTGCACGCGATCGAACCGTGGACCCGGGAGGACCCGCCGGAGGTCGACGCCCCGCCGCCGACTGCGCAGGACGCCCCGGACGCCCCGCCAGAGACCGAGACCGAATTCCCATTCTGACCCAGGAGACACGACCGATGATCACGTACGACATGAGCTACGACGAGTACCACGACCGGCTCGGCATCCGGTCGAGCCGGCTCAAACGAGCGCGGACGTCCATGCTCCACTACCGCGAGGGCAGCGGAGGCAGCAACACGTCGTCCCGGGACGTGCTGAAGGCGATCCACTGCCTGGTCCTGGAGCCGCACCTGTTTGCGACCGAGTACGCCATGTACGACGGCAAGCGCGACCCGCGGGTCATACTCTACCAGGGCTGGCTGGCCTGCAATCCGGGTGTTGCGGCGCTCAAGGCGGACGAAATGGAGCGGGTGCAGCGCACGGCCGACGCCATCCTCCGTCACCCCGTGGCCGGCCCACTGCTCTCCGGACCGGGCCGGTCGGAGGTGACCATCACCTGGCAGGACGGGCCGTCCGGTCTCGACTGCAAGGCGCGGGTGGATCGGCTGGCTGGGTCCCCGCGGGCCGACCAGACCATTGTTGATCTCAAGGGGTACGGCACTCCGTCGCCTCGCGAGACCGGACGCACGGCCCACCGGCTAGGCGCCGACCTCCAGGCCGCCCACTACCGCGCCGGTGTGTACGCTGAGACCGGCTGGCTCGCCCGGTGCATGCTGGTGGTGTACGAGACCACTGCCCCCTATGACGTCGCGGTGTACGAGATCGCAACGAGCGACCTGGACCGAGCGGCGGCAGAGCGCAGCCTGCTGCTTGCGCAGATCGCAAGCTGCGAGGCGTCCGGGGTGTGGCCCGGGTGCGCCTCGGAGCTGGAGCAGTTGGCCCTCCCCCACTACGGCGGCGACGAGGACGTGGTCGTCTCCGACGAGGTGCCGTCATGGTAGACGCGGCATCCGAGGCAGAGGTTCGGGCCGCCGCCGAGCCCAAAAGTGACCAGATCAACGCGGACGACCTGACCGGCGGCCGGACGATGGACGTCACGATCACCGCGACCAAGTCGTATCTTGACGACCAGGGCCGCACTCGGATTGCGTGCCGCCTCGACGGGACGACCCGGGTCTACCGTCCGTGCGTCACCATGATCCGGCTCCTGATTGTCTGCTGGGGCAGCGACTCGCGGGAGTGGATCGGGCGACGGATCAGGCTCTACACCGACCCGGGGGTAACGTTCGGTCGGGACCGCGTCGGCGGCCTGCGTATCAGCCACGCGAGCGGACTCGACGGGCCGGTCAAGGTGACGCTGACGGAGCGTCGTGGGCAGCGCAAGGAATGGGTGGTCCAGCCCCTCGGGGAGACGGCGCCCATCACGACGCCTGCTCTGCTCGACGTGCTGGGGGCGGCCGGGCTGACGGTCGAGCAGGTCGACGCGTGGCGCGCTGGCATGACTCCGCCCCGATGTCCAGTGGTGGATCTGGCCCAGGCGGAGGTGGACCAGTTTGCGGTGTGGCTGTCTGCCGACGCGGCCCGGCTGGATGCGGTCAGGGGGGCGAAATGAGCGTTGAACTCGAATGGCTTCAGCAAATCCAGCAGCATCACAACACGTCCATGTGCCGTGGCTTGTTCCGGCACGGGCCCCGCGCGTGGACCACGAACGGCAGCGCGCTGGGGCACGCGGTGTGCAACGAGGAATGGATCGTTCCGAGCGATCGAGAGCCAAATGGCCTCGCCGCGCTCATCGAGGCCGATGGCGTTGAGTGGTCCCCGCTGGACCTGCCGGCGCTGCTGGCGTGGCTCGGCCCGCAGCCCGAGTGCAGGTGCGCGAGCAGTGATGGGGTTGTTGACTGCGACAAGTGCAACGGCAGCGGGTACCGCGAATGCGACCTCGGCCACGACCACGTGTGCAAGGGATGCGGCGGCGAGGGCTGGGCTGACTGCGACCACTCCGACCGCGCACCGGAGCCCGTAACTCTTCTCGGCAAGGCGCCATACAACGCCGGGCTTTTGCGGGCCGTGCTGCCTGCACACGTGGAGGCGTGCGAGTGGGGTGAACACGGGGCGGACGCTAGCAGCGGGCGCCGAGTGCACTTCCGTTGGTCCGGCGGCGGGCTGGCCGTGATGCAGTTGCGCGGCTACGGCGAGACGCCGGCGCGAGCGTGGGGGGTGAAGTGAACCACGAAACATTCACAAAGTGGCGCGAGCAGTTCCGTCGGAGCTTCGCTGACCACCGGCTGGAGGTAGTGATCGACGAGGGACCGGTGCGCGCGTACTGGCTACGCCGGCCAGGCTCCAGCACCTACTCGGTGTTCATCGTGGCTGGCCCGACGGGCATCAGCCTGAGCGGCGACACGAGCTACGGGGACCAGCACGAGATTTTTGCCCGGAAGCCGCTGGATTGGTTCTGCGCGGACTACGGACACAGCTCCGAGGGATACCGGGCTAGCGCGTTCCAGCTGCGCAAACGGTGGGACGGCGAGGCCGCCAGGGACATCATGGGCGACTGGGTCAATGACCTCGAACTCATGGCATTGCCTGACGATGACGGCATCATAGACGCCGATGCCCTGCTGGAGGCAGAAAAGGCGGCAGAGGCGCTCGACGACATCGTTGACTGGGACGACGAGCGAGAGGTGCGCGACGCATTCCACGACATCCTTGAGGAGGTCCCAGGCTACGACTACTCGGAGTCAGCCGTTGCCATCCTCTGCGTTGTGCAGGAGACGTTCGCCCGGTTGTACCGGGCACTGAAGGAGACCACCCCATGAACCGCATTTCCCCCAGCAGTTGCAGACGGGCCGCGCTATTCGCCAAGACGCCGGCCATCGGCCTGCGCAGCCTGGCGCACAGGCTCAGGGCCAAGGGCGCGAAAAACGAGACGTTCGCGTTGATTGGCGATGAGTTTGCCCTGGCCGCCGAGACCATCGACGACCTATGTGTACTGCTCCAGCAGGCCGCCGACACCATCGAGGACATGATGGAGGCCAACCCATGAGACCATCACCGAGACGCTGCACCCGATGCGGAGAGACCCCGTGCGCGATGCCGTGGAGCGAGCAGGCGTTCGAGGTCGCGATGGTGCCGCTAGGTCTGGCCGTCGGTCTGGCGTGGATTGCCTACCGCGGATGGAGTGAGTTGCGCGGCCGGGTGCGGGCGTGGACAGGAGGGCGGACATGACTGATCGCATTGTGGAGCAAGAGCGGGTTCGTGCGCACATCAACGGACAGACCGGATGGGGAGTTGTAGCCAGTGCAGCGACGCATCGAAGATACGCAGTGCAGGCGCCGGATAGACGCCGGAAGTGCAGTTGCGGGTGCGGCGGACGCCTGACCCACTACGGCCACGCCAACGGATTGGCGCTCACCGGTGGGTGCGAATTACGGGTGAGAAGGTGGGTGAAGGAGGGGGCGAAATGAACGTTCTCATTTTCGAACGGGTCGTGCTTGGCGTATGCGGGCCGAGCGTAGGCGATGACGCCAACGGGGGCCGCGATGTCATCCTGTGTGGTGTCGGCGTGGCCTGGCGTACTGCGCGCGGCCGGCGGGCAGTCGACCTTGGGTGGGGTTTCGATTTTGAACAGCCGGTCCGACCCTGGCCGACGTGGCGAGACAACGTCCTGCCCAGGTCCAAGGCACGGCGGCTCTGCGTCTGCTGGTTCGGTATGTTCGTGGGGTGGACGCGATGAACGGCGAGAATCCGATGCGCAGTCAGGAGGCCCGGGACAGGCTCCGGGCCCGCGTGGTGGACTCGCTGGCCGGCGGCTGGCATAGCTGCCCATTCAACCTGCGCGATGTGCTCGGGCTGCTCGACCTGGCGGACGAGAGCACTGGCGATGGGGCAACCAACGCTTTTGACGCCATAGCAACCCTGTGTGGCTGCCCGGCGTGGGACTACCCCGGCCAGATCGTGAGAGACGTCGAGAGTCTTGTGGCCGATCGCGACGAGGCACGCGGCATCGTGAGCGCAGAGCGCCAGCGCGCCGCCGGGTTCGCTGCCGAGTGCCGGCGGCTCAATGAGCGGCTGTGCTGGTACAGGGCGACTCCGGATGAACTGACGGCGGCCCGCCACGCCATCACAGCCGTCGCCGCATCCCTCGCCAGGGCAGGCAATGGGGCTGCGTCGGTGGCGCTAACTGCCGCTGCCGACCGTCTGCACGAGGCGTGGAGGATGGCCGCTGACGAGCGCGACGAGGCCACCGGGCGGGCGGACGCGGAGTACACCGCCAGGCACGCGACGGAGCAGGAGCTTGACGAGGCCCGCCGCATCCTCGGTGAGTTGGACGCATTGCTCGGCACCGGCTGTAACGCGGCCCTGACGGATGCCGTGGAAGAACTGGCCCGGGAGCGCGACGAGGCCCGCGCAAACTACCAGTGGATGGTCGAGCGCGCGGCCGACCGGAAGATCGACGGCTATCGGGAGTTGGGGCAGCGCGCCGCCGACGCCGAGAACGAGCGCGACGAGGCCCGGGCCGAGCTGGCCAAGGCCACGGCAAACAACGCGCGGCGGAACCTGGCGCTGGACGCGCTGCACTACGTCTGGTGTAGCGGGGGGTGCGATGACGGGGTGTATCGGAGCCCAGGCGCTGGCCCGGTCACCGAGGAGCTGGCGGCAGAGGCGGAGAGGCACACCGCGCGGCTACGGGCGTGGCTCGAGGCGAGCAAGGAGCGCAGCGGCAAGGGCTGAATGCCTGTGGTTGCGTGGCGTTGCGAGAAGAGCGCGCCGCCACCGGAGAAAGTTAGCGCTTCTTGTTGCATCTTCGCCAGCCAGCCCCTATAGTCAGGGAGTGGTTGGCGACGGACGCCAACCGAGAACAAGGGGATGAGACAATGACCATGACCACCATCGAGACCATCACCGCCGGGCAGATCTGGGTCCTCCGCTACGAGGCCGGTGCCGCGGGCGACCACCTCATGTTCGCCATTTGCGATGACGCGCTGGCCGGTGACGCGGCGTCCATCGCGGAGTGCGTGCACGCCATCAACGCGGCCGAGGCGATGCTGGACGACGACGACGAGTAGACGACACACACGCGCTGCCCTGCGGGGCGGCTGAAGGAGGACCCACGATGAACACGAGACGGAAGCCAAAGCCCAAGACTGTGGACAGTTACCGCCAGTTCGAGGCCCTGAATCTACAGGGAATGTCGCTAGACGACGCGACGGAATACGCGACCAGCCTGCCGCGTGACGAGGAGGGGTACAGCCAGCGCCGCCGGGCGCTGCTGAAGTGGCGCTCCGAACAAACGCACACAGCTGAACAGGTCAAGCGTGGGCTGCGCATCGTCTACGACTACATCGGAGATGTTTACGTCGTTGTCGATGAGCGCGGCGGCGGTCTTCGGGAGTTCGTTGCCAGGAGCCGATCGGATGCAGACGAGTTCGCGCGGCAACTGCGACCGCGAAGGGTCGGATTCTGATGGGCGGCATGACCCCGCTCGGACGACTTGTGCAGGCAGCGACCTGCACCATCACCGACCTATCCGCTGCAACCTACGTGTGCAGAACGACCCTGACGAGTGGGCGCAAGGCACACCGCCAGACACTGCGCGCCGTCGCCGTCGAGTGCGTGCGACGGGCGCAGCACCTACTCGACGTGGTCGAACAGGTGGACCCGGAGGCGCTCGGGGGCCTGCGCGGCCGTCGTCGCCCGCGGAGGGAGCGGTGAAGCGCCGCCGTGGAGGGATGAGGGAGGCCCCGTGGGACCCGACGGCCCAGCCGGAGCTTCCGTTCTGGATCCCCAATCCCGTGTCATTCGATGTCGAGTGGGACGGGTACGGACTGGCGGAGTTTGACACGGACGTCCACGATCCGTTCCGCGGATGGATGCACAACTGCCGGACGTGCTGGAAGATGGCCGGGGACCTGGCCACCATGGCGGCCTGTCCGCACCACCGGTTCTACGTGCACACCGGCCGACAGTTCAAAGCGTTTGTCGACTGGCTGAAGATCCCGTCGGTGACCCCGCCTCACGGCCTGGCATCGCCAGGGTACACCGCGGCCGCGCGGTGTGCGTTTTTCGGGAAGAAGTACGGGGTCGTTCCGCGTCGCGCG
>CALEMW010000117.1 GCA_937910695.1 uncultured bacterium | reverse complement strand
GGATCAATACATAATGATAACATATCGGTCCTCTTGACGCATTCAGCGGGCGTGGTAATCTCTTTGGCCACATCGAAACGCCAACTCGGGAGCCCGCCATGAATCGGATCTGCGTCGTTTTCTGTCTGTTGACCGCCCTTCTGTTGTCCGTACCTTCAGCGGCCGTGGAGGTCCTGTTCGTCCACAATGCTCCCGGTGCAGGCGAAGTGTACGTGGCCGGCAGCTTCAACGGCTGGAAGGCCTACGATCTGGCCATGACCAAGAAGGGTCCTTTCTGGGCGGTGGCCGTGGATCTGGAGCCGGGCACGCACCAGTACAAATTCGTCGTCGACGGCGCCTGGACCCAGGATGCAGCCAACCCGAACGGCATCGAAGACGGTTACGGCGGCCTCAACTCGGTGGTCACGGTGCCGGCGAGCGCCGAGGTACCGATCGCAGCCAACGGCGAGGCCATGATCGAGCTCGACGATATCCCCTCGGCATCCGTCCCCACCATCGTGTCAGGATCCGGCACGATGTTCTCCTGCAGCGCCCCCGGCGCCGGCAGCGTGCACGTGGCCGGCGAATTCAACGACTGGAACCCGACCGCCGACGCCATGAGCGACCCCGACGGCGACGGCGTGTTCAGCGTGACCCTGCCGCTGGCCCAAGGCAGCTATCAGTACAAGTTCGTGGTCGACGGCAACTGGCAGGAGGATCCCAACGCGGCCGACTCGGCCGACGACGGCTTCGGGGGCAAGAATTCCGTGATCGTGGTAGCCGAGGGCGCAGCGCCTGCAGGAGCTGCGGCCGGCGCAGCGGCCGTATCGACAGCCGACGGCGTGCTCTTCTCCTACGATGCGGGCGGAGCCGTGGGCTCCTGCTTCGTGGCCGGAGATTTCAACAGCTGGAATCCCACCTGCACCTCCATGACCGACGACGCCGGTGACGGCGTCTACACCTGCTCCCTACCCCTGGATTCCGGCACCTACATGTACAAGTTCGTGGTCGACGGGAACTGGTTGCAGGACCCTGCCAACCCCGACTCCGCCGATGACGGCTTCGGGGGCAAGAACTCCCTGCTGACGGTGGGTGAGGGCGCTCCCGGCATAGCCGCCCCTGCGACGCCGGCCCCAGCCGCCGGCGGCGGCGACGTGCAGGTGACCTTCTCCTTCACCCCGGTCATCTCGGGCGTGTCGAACGTATCGGTGGCCGGTTCGTTCAACGGCTGGGATCCCAACGCGAATCCCCTGACCGACGACGACGAGGACGGCACCTATACGGGCGTGGTGAACCTGAGCCGCGGCGAACACACCTACAAGTTCGTGGTCGACGGCGAGTGGCATCAGGACTCGAACAACCCGAACACGGTCGACGACGGCTTCGGCGGCGCGAATTCCGTGGTCCACGTGCGCGCCGGCGACACGGCCCTCGACGCGGCCGGCACCGCGGCACCTGGCGGTGCGGCGGTGGGCATGCGCACAGTTCCGTTCACCGTGAAGGCCGGCAAGAACGCCAACGTGTTCCTGGCGGGCACTTTCAACGACTGGAACGACAGCAAGACCCGCATGAGCGACGCCGACGGCGACGGCGTCTACGAGATCGTGCTGCTGCTCGAGCCGGGCTCCTACCAGTACAAGTTCGTGGTCGACGGCAACTGGCAGGCCGACGCGAACAACCCCGACGGCACCGAAGACGGCTTCGGTGGCCAGAACTCCCTGCTCGAAGTGGACGACCGCTTCGCTTCGGTGGCCATCGAACGCGGCGACGGCCGTGTGTTCACCGACGACCTCGAGCCTATCTTCGACTACTCCTCCTGCAATCCGCTCACGGCTACGGAGATCTCCATCGCCGCGCGGGCCCATCTCAACGACGTCGACAAGGTTCAGCTGAGCTACAGTATCGACGGCGGCACCTGGACGACCGAGGACATGCGTCCGAGCGAATCCGATCCCGCGTTCCGCACCTACCGCGCCACGGTGCACCTGCCCGGCGCCGATTCCGCCCTGGAGTACGCCTACCACTACGTGGACGGCGAGGTGACGGTGGCCATGGGCCGCGACGGCGTCGGCACCCCCGACGCTGTGAAGCCCTTCCGCTACACCAGAGAGATCCTGCCTCCGTTCACCACTCCTGACTGGGCCAAGGACGGCGTCATCTACCAGATCTTCCCCGAGCGCTTCCGCAACGGGAATCCCGACAACGATCCCGATTTCAGCGAACCTTGGTACCAGGGCGCCAACAAACTCCCGTCCAGCGGCAAGACCAACGGCGAGTACTTCCACATGGTCGACGATTGGACCGATGTGTCTGGCCTGAGCAAGAGCCCCTACCGTACCGACGGCAAACCCGACTATTTCTCGTTCTACGGCGGCGACATCGCCGGCGTGCACGAGAAGCTTGACTACCTGAACGACCTGGGCGTGACGGTGATCTACTTCAACCCTTTGAACCAGGGCATGAGCAACCACAAGTACGATCCTACCGACTACAATACGGTCGATCCCCACTTCGCGAGCGAGGACGAGTTCAAGGACTTCGTCAAGGACGCTCACGATCACGGCATCCGCATCGTGGTGGACATGGCCTTCAACCACACCGGCAACTGGCACTTTGCCTTCCGCGACGCTTTCGAGAAGGGGAGCGAGTCCGAGTACTGGAGTTGGTACGAGTGGAAGCGCTGGCCCATGCCAGAAGGCCGCGACGTCGACGGCGCCGACTACTACGACTGCTGGTGGGGATTCGGGCTGCATCCCAACCTGAACTGGGACCTCGAGCGCCCCAACAACGCCGAAAACAACATCGCCTCGATGGCCGACGCCGAACCGAACATGGCCGTGGTCGACCACGTACTCGGCGTCGCCCGCCACTGGCTCGGCGAACTCGACATCGACGGCTTCCGTCTGGACGTGCCCAACGAGGTGCCCTTCTGGTTCTGGGACGAGTTCAACCGCGTGTGCAACGAGGTCAAGCCCGACTGCTGGCTCGTGGGCGAGATCTGGGGCAACGCCGGCAGCTGGATCGGCCCCGACGGCTTCGATTCGACCATGAACTACAAGTATTTCCGCGACCCGGTGATGGAGTTCTTCGGCCAGGGCCGCATCGACGCCTCGACCTTCGAGAAGCGCCTCGCGCCGGGCCGTTCGGTCTACCCGCCCCAGTCGGTGCAGGTGATGATGAACCTCATCGACAGCCACGACACCATCCGCTACCTCACCACGACCAAGGACGTGAAGCGCCTGATGCTCGCGGCCCTGTTCGAGATGAGCTACGTGGGCATGCCCCACATCTGGTACGGCGACGAGGTGGGCATGGAGGGCGGCAAGGACCCCGACTGCCGGCGCCCGATGGATTGGAACTACGTGAACGATCCCCGCAAGGTGGCTCTGCGCGACTTCTACGGGACCATCACCCGCTTCCGCCGCGACAACCAGGTGCTGAGCCGCGGCGACGTGCTGACGGTGCAGGCTCAGGGCAAGGCCCTGGCCATGGCCCGGCGTCTCGACACGAAGTGCGCCCTGTCGCTGTTCAATGCGGGACCGCAGCCTGTGACCTTCACCCTCGGCGCCGACGACATCGCCGCCATGCTTCCGGCCGGCGGCAGCAGCGTGTTCAAGGTGATCGCGGGCACCGAGTGGTTCCCCAATGCCGACCGCGGCCAGCTGATCAGCGGCACGACCCTGGAGCTGGGCGAAGGCGATGTGACCTTCACGCTGCCGGGGATGAGTGGGGCGATGCTGGTGAACTGAGGTACCTATCCGAAGACCCGGTGCTTGCAGATAGCACCGACCGGCCGGACATCGGATCAACAAGACGAAGCCGCGGGTCCCTGAAAACAGGGACCCGCGGCTTCGTTGTGGAACGGGATTGTTTCGACCGTGTGATGCTACCGCAGAACGAGGATCGAATTCGACCCACCGAATCCGTCGTCGTTCCCCACGGGATTGTTGGGGTCCTGCTCCCAGCGCATTCCCCAATCCACCGCGAACTTGTATTCGTACCGGCCCGGTGAGAGCTCGACTTCGATCTCCCAAACACCGTCGCCGTCGTCGTCGTGCATCGAGCCGATCTCATGGTCGAAGCGGCCGGTGCCGCGGGTGCCGCACCAGTCGTTCTCGTCCCAGTTGCCGCACACGTTCACGTGCTTGGCCTGGGGGGCCTCGTACATGAAGCGGACCATGCCGTTGTCCTGGCGGCCCGGGGGCGGCACGCGGGTGCGGATGATGCGCATGTAGCCGCAGCCGGCCAGCAGCAGGAGGCCGGCCAGCAGGAGAAGCAAGAGAGACTGTCGTCGCAGGCCGAACATCGGGCCCTCCTAGAAGATGAAGTTGGCCCGCAGGCCGATGGCACGGATGTCCTCCATGGCCCGGTCGGCCTGGAATTCGTTAACGCCGGGATTGTCGTACATGTACTGCTGGCGCCACATCCAGCGGCCGATGTGACGGCCCTCGTAGTCGATGCCGAAGCTCAGCGGATCCACGCCCCAGGCCAGCACCACGTCGAGCTTGGGATGGGGGAGGTAGCGTACGCCGGCGTAGGGCGACCAGACGGTCGCGTCCCAGTGTTCGCGGTCGTCGGCGACGGGAACCAGCATCGCGTAGTCCTTGAGGCGGATGTCGAAAATCGCCTGCACGTTGGGAGCGAGTTCACGGCTCCAGCGCGCGATGCTCTCGAAGGTATGGCCGTCGGTGCCGAGAATGTCGTCGTCGTAGCTGGTCAGGGCGCCCTCGATCTCCCAGGCGCCGAAGCGGTTGCGGGGTTCGCCGTAGGTGGCGCGTCCCGAAACGGTCCAGATCACGGCCGTGGCCTCGCCTTCACCCGACCAGGGGGCGACGTCGCCGGAAACGCCGAAGTCGGCGTCGATCTGCATGCGCTGGATCCACAGCAGTTCCGAGTGACCGGTACCTCCGTTGGTGATCGTGAGATCGGTGTACTGGGTGCTCAGATCGGACGACCCGCCGCCGAACACCATGTACACACGTTTCTCGGCGATAGACTGCGGTAGGAAGAAGATCGAGCCGTAGGTTTGGCCGACAGCGCCACCGGTCTCGGAGACGGAGGTGTGTTCCAGGTTCACATCGCGGCCCTTGCGCAGTTCCCATTCAAGGCCGCCGTGCAGAAGCTCCCGCGTACGCTCGAACAGTTCCACGTTCACGGGTCCGTTGCTGTTGTTGAATCCGGCTTCGTTACCCGTCACGAATCCCTGGGTTGCGCTGGTGTGGAGCCACTCGGCGTCGACGAGTCCACGGCCTCCGGCCAAGGGGCGGGCGATATCCAGGCCGCCGCTCTTGGTCAGATTGTCCCACTCGTACCAGGTGGAAGAGTCGTTGTGTTCGAGCAGGTGAGTGTCGAGGGCGGGGATGCCCGTGTCGCCGGATCCTACGACGGAACTCATGTCGACCCAGATCAGCTCCCGCTCCATGTAGAAGGGTGCGCCGAAGGTCACTCCGGCGAAAGTGCGGCTCAACCTGGCGCCGACGATGTCGCGGCCCGTGTTGTCGAAGAGATCGAGGGAGTTGTACCAGTCGGCGTCGTGGACATCGGCTACGAAGGCCTGCAGGTGGGCGCCGAAGGGTTCGCCTTCGATCAGTACGCCGGCGGTACCCTTGCCGGCCGGCAGGTGGTCGTCGAGGATCGTACCGGCCAGGTCGGTGTCACCGCCCGAACCGAAGGGATCGCCCAGCTGCAACAGCTCCATGTCCCAGAACCCCTTGATTCGGAATGGTCCGGGGTGGATGTCCACGGCACCTTCGTCCAGGTAAGCAGTGCTGAGGTTGAGGTTGATGTTGCGGGTGTTGTCGAGGCGCAGCCGGGTATAGGCGTCGACCACGTCGCTCACGTCGGTATGGATGTTCAGGTCGATCAACTGTTCGGGGCGCGTCAGACGGAAGCGCGGGTCGATCTCGCGCCGGCGCGTTGCGGTATAGCGTCCGAAATAGCGGCCGTCCAGGGTGACCTTGGCGTTGAGTTGCGTATTGGGGCCCAAAGCTGCGGCCGCGGCCTGGGTGACCGCAACGAAGTGACCGCCGTCGTCGATCTGGACCAGGGAGTTGGTGCCGCCGAATGAGTCAGGCGCCGTGGCGGGATTCTCCGCATCGGCGAACCAGGACCCGTCCACCACGAACTTGTACTCGTGCTTGCCTGGCTTGAGGGCCATGACTACGGACCAGCGTCCGTCGCTGTTCTTGGTCAGCGGATTGCGTTCCGCATTCCAGCCGTTGAACGAGCCGGCCAGGGTTACCCCCGAGGCGCCGGGCGCATCGTAGGTGAACAGGATGCCGACGGGCACTTCCTTGACGGCGGCGGCCGCGGGCACGGCGACCAGCAGGCTCAGGACAGCGACGGTCAGGGCGCACTTGATGATCGGGTTCTGCATGGTCGTCCTCGCTTTAGAACCAGGTCTGGAACGACAGGGCGACCCTGTCCTTCAGGTTGTCGTTGTTGCCGTCGTTCACGAACCAGTCGGTGTACACGATGTTGTCCGACTGGCCGGCGTCGCCGTACTCGAAGAAGAAATTGGCGCCGTATCCCAGCTCGTACTTGAGCTGGGCGAACATGGTTTGGCGCGCTTCGATCTCCTCGTTGACGTTCAGCATCCGCAGGTAGCCCTTGAGGCGGTCGGTGATGTTCACGTTCATGTCGAAGCCGAAGGCGGTGACCTCGCGGAAGGTGCCAGCGTCGCGGATACGGCCCTGCAGGCGGATCTTTGCCAGGAAGTTCTCCACCGACACTTCGGCGAACCAGTCGGGGTAGGTGAAGAAGTCGTTGACCTCGCTCGAGGCGTCGAAGCCGCGCCAGCTGCGGTGGGCCACCTTGCCCTTGAAGCCGTTGATGAACTCGACATAGAGCTCGCCGTACACCGACGTCTGGGGGCGCAGGCCGCCGCCGATCTCGTCCTCGATGCGCTTTTCCAGCTTGTCGTAGGCCACCTTGGCGGTGATGGCCTTGCGCGGCACGAACCAGATGCCCTCGACGTGCTTCGTCTTGCGGTTGAACTCGCGGCCGTCGTCGAAGCGCGAACTGAGGTAGTCGCGGAAGTTCTCGCCGGCGTCGAAGTACCAGCCGTGGACGATCAGGTTGGACATGTGGATGTCGCGGAATTCGGCGCCGAATATCGAGGCCTGCTCCTTGTTCTCGGGGTGACCGTCTTCGCGGTCGGGGGTGGCACTCCAGGCGTATTCCACCGTCAAGCGCGACTGCTCGAGGTCGATGGGGCCGAGGTGCAGGCCCGAGTCGACCAGGTCGCGGGGGAAGAACGCGAGATCGGCGCTGTACACCGTGTTGTGGTTCAGACGGGCCTGGTCCGGGTCGTTCCAGGCGAAGTTGGACCAGTCCTTCTGCAGGGCCATCACGCCGCCGACGATGCGGTCGCCGTAGGAGCGGTTGCGCAGACGAGCGATCAGGGCGTCTTCGCCGTCGGCGCGGGTCACGCCGCCGCTGTCGTAAGTGCCTCCGTTGTCGCTGTAGACCAGCGTCCCGCCCCAAGTCCCGAGCCACTTCATGGGCAACTGGTGGTCCCAGGCCTCGAGGCGCACGCCCTGGGACTGGGGGCCCCAGTTGTCGTTCTTGATCTTGCCGTCGTTGATCAGATTGAACAGCGGTTCGTCGTTGATCCAGAAGTGATTCTGACGGCTGAACAGGATGAGCTCCTGTCTGGAACCGTGGATCTTCACGTGGCCTTCGGCGGCGATCCAGGGCGGCGTGTAGTATTCCGCCTCGACGGTGCGGTCATCGTCGCCGTTGGCGTTGGCTCGGAGCTTGAGATAGCTCTCGATGTCCTGGCCGTGGTTGCTGATGAACTTCAGTTCGGCGTAGTGCGATGGTG
Source organism: uncultured bacterium (assembly GCA_937910695.1). Classification (GTDB taxonomy): domain Bacteria; phylum Krumholzibacteriota; class Krumholzibacteriia; order LZORAL124-64-63; family LZORAL124-64-63; genus CALEMW01. The sequence continues at coordinate 21,816 of CALEMW010000117.1, read as the reverse complement.
TCCAGGCGTGCCAGTTGTGGTCGATCTTTTCCATGTTCTGGTAGATGGAGTAGTAGCCCTCCATCCTGGTCGCCGCTTCTACGGGAACCGTCCCCGCGAGCCACAGCAGCAGCGGCGCGAGTCCGACGACCGTACGGGCGATGATTCGGCGTGGATTCACGTCAGTTCCTCAGGGTGAAGGATAGGAGATAGACGTCGCCGAGTTCCTTGTGGGTCTCCAGGGCGAGGTCGAGGCGCCAGCGGTCGTCCTGAAATCCCACGCCCATGGTGACGTGGCCTTCGAACATGCCCGCGCGCAGGGCGAGGGCATCGTAGAACCAGATTTCGGTGCCGCCGTTGATGGTCGTGTCGTCCCAGCCGCCTTCGCGACTGCGCAGATCGGCGGTGACCAGCAGGGTGTCGCGGAACAGATAGCTGCCGCCGACGGCGAAGGCCTGGTAGACGGGGTCGCTCACCACGGTGGTCGAGATCAGCTGCAGGTACGGCTCGTTGAGGTTGTAGAGGGCGGCCCCGAGGGTCCAACCGCGGCCGCTGTCGAAGAGGGCGCCCAGATCGGCGGCGTACCCGGTGTCGTCGCCCAGGAAGCTGGGGTCGCCCCATTGCTCGTACCCGGGAGCGCGTAGCCGGTAGACCTTGCCGGTCACGCCCAACGACAATCCCTGCAAAAACGACGCATCGGCGGCGGCGGAGATGATGTAGGTGTCCTCGTAGTAGATGTCGCGCAGTCCGAGCCGGACGAAGCCGAAGCCTGTATGGACTTTACCCAGGCCTGGAACAGCGAAGCCGGGCAGGTCGAGGGTCAGGGCGTCGTTCTGTAATACGTCTGCGATGTCGTACATCCAGTTGCGGGTCACCATGGCCTGGAAGCGATGTTCGTTCACCAGGCCGGCGGGGTTCCAGTGGGTGGCGCAGGCGTCGTCGGCCAGGGCGACGAAGGCCGAGCCCATGGATCTGGGACGGGCGCCCATGCGGGTCGCGCGGAAATCGGCAGTAGCCGTGCCGACTACTCCGGTCATGAGCGCGACACCCAGGCCGGCATGCACGAGGCGTTTCAAGAGTCCGTTCATCGAATCACCGCCACGGGATGGTTGCTGCGGATGGTGCGTTGCCCGCCCGCCTGGTTGTAGGTCACGATCAACCGTAGGATGTAGATGCCGTAGGGCACGTAGTCGCCGTTGCTGTCGGTGCCGTCCCAGATCAGACCCGACGAGCGCTGAGGCGCCGCGCCGCCGGTGGCGTCGCCGCCGAAGGGGAAGGTCTGCAGCAACCGTCGTTTGAGTTTGCCGTCGATGTTGAAGACCTCGACGGTCACGGTGGCTTCCTGGGAGAGGAAGAAACCGATGAAGGCCTCGTCATAAAGTCCGTCACCGTTGGGGGAGAAGGGGTTCGGAGAAACTTCGATGCCCGAAATCACCTCGCCGGGATCGTAATCGAGCGCTTCGGTCCAGAACAGGCCGTAGGTGCCCTCGTGATTCACGCTGGCGGTGACCTGGTTGGCGCCGGCGTTCACGTTGCCGCCCACCAGCACCCAGCGCTGGTTGGTGTCGTGGTATTCGAACAGGCCGATCTTCTGCTCGTCGCGTCCGGCTGGCACCGCCGAGTCGAGATAGTGGAGGGTCAGGTCGAAGGTGCGGGGCAGGCGTCCGTCCAGCACGGTGGTCCACCCGGCGTCGCCGATGTCCAGGGCGATGGAGCGGAAGGCGTCCACCGCCGTGCCGGCAGGCACCGAAGGTGCGCTGCGCACCTCGGCGGCCGGCTGGGCGATCTCCCAGCCCAGGCTGGCGACCGTGGCCAGGGAGTCGGCGGAGATGCCGTCGGGGTGGAGTTCAGCAGCGGCGGCGAGGAGTTCGCTCCGCAGACGGTCGGAGATCGTCAACACCGAGCCGTCCACATGGCGCAGCGAGATCTCGCCTGCGGCCATGGTTCCCTGGATCCAGAGCCGGTCCACCGCCGGGTCGAGCTGAAGGGTGACCACCGGCGAGATGGTGACCTTCGGCGGGTCGACGTCGGTGCCGAAGTCCCGGGCTTCGATCTCGAACTCCACGTAGCGGGCGCCGTCGATGGGTGAGGCGATCAGGGCGGAATCGACCCACTGCTGGGGGAGGTCCACGGTCCAGAGGTTGTTGCCCGCGTAGCCCATGGTGTCCTCGAAGGCCCAGCCAGAAGCCGCGGCGGCGGCGTCGCGGTAGCGGAACACGGATTCCTGGACGCCGGTGTCGTCCTCAATGATCAGCGAGAAGGCGATGGGCGCATCGCGCAGTGGCAGACGTTGGACGACTTCGCCCCTGTTGCGGACGATGCGGATGACCGGGGGACCCGTGTCGATCTGACGCGACATTTCCAGGGCACAGGGTGTTTCGCCGCGTTCGAGGCGGGCGACGGCGCGTTCGGTTTCAAAGTCGAGGATCTCCTGCTGGGGACGGCCGTGTTCGCGGCCGGCGCCGGGCACCAACAGCAGGTCCATGATGTTGGGATCGCGGTCGGTGTAGTGCCCGCCGCCGAAGTTCCACTCGCTCAGCGACTCGTTCACCCAGCGGATGCCGCCGAGCACCTCTTCGCCGCCGAAGTCGTGACTGGACATGAGCACCGCCATGCCCCAGCCGGCGATGTCCTCGGAGCTGGGATTGCCCAAGGCTTCCTTGGAGACCAGGGCGGTGATCACGTCGGTTTCGAAATTGCCGACGATCTGGATGTCGCCGTCTGTCTTCAGGGCGTTCTCGCGCCACGACTCCACCGTGTTCTGGCCGAACGACGGCACGAGGGCCTTGTACCAGCCGTCCATGATCACGGCATAGTCCCAGGCGTTCCACGGCTCCACGTCGACGCGGCGGTTGGGCAGGCTGCGGGTCGAGCCGCCGGGGCCGGTGTCGAGCAGGATGTCGATCTTCTGGATGTTCATGTCGCCGTAGAAGGCGCCCCAGTCGGCGGTCGTCGGATCGGCGGGGTCGGGAAAATCACCGATCTTCACGGCGAAGGCGATCATGTCCACGGGCAGGCCGTTGACCACGGCCACCGTTTCGTACACGTCCAAGGATTCGATGTCGAAGCCGTTGCTCACGAACACGCTGTTGGTGGGGTAGGTGTAGTACTTGCCTTCGACGCCTTCCTGATTTGGGCCGTGGTCGTCGCCTATGGGGTCCTCAGCATGAACCAGAACGTCGATATGGGCAGCGATGAACACCATAGCGGTGGCCGAGGTGGCGATCACGTTGTCGCCGTCATAAGCCGATACCGTCAGGCTCTTCATGCCGCCGGGGGCTCCCAGCGGAACGGTGGCGCGCATGCTCCAGAGGCCGTCCCCGGCCTGGGTGTCGCCGTGTGTGGGGAGCCCGTCGTCATACATGCGGGTCAATGCGGCGCCAGCCATGGGCGAGAGGTCCACCACTACGTCGCCGATGCCGTCGCCGGCGTCGGTGATGCGGGCGGATACGACAAAGGGGGCGCCGGCGCCCAGGGTGTCGGGGGCGACTGTCGCGGCGGTGATCGTCGGCGATGTCGGGAACGATGAGCGTACAGGATAGGGGTCGCTCCAAGCCGACAGGGTGACGGGGAAGGCGGCGATGTCCCAGTCGCCGGGTTCGGGATTCTCGTAATCGAAGTCCAGGTCCAGGGTGTTGTCCTGGGGAGCCGAATCGAAGGCGGAGCGCTTGATGGGCGGATCCGATTCCTGGGACTCCTGAGTGATGTAGACCTCCACGCGGACCGAGTCGGGAATCGAGCCGAAGGGCGTCCAGGGAATGGTCATGGTGATGCTGTCGGCGCCTTGGAAGACCCAGCGGTCCTGGAGTTTGATGCCTTCGACCCAATCACCGGAGTTGGCGGTCGATATGTAGGCTTCGCCTTCGGTGTCCCACCAGAAGTAGCGGTTGTCGGTGGTGTCCCAGCGGCGCAGATCGCTGTAGTTGCTGTCCCAACCCAGCTTCGAAGTCAGGACGTAGTCGGGGCGCAGGGCGTGGCCGTAATTCACGGGTTGTTCGAAGGGATCGACCGAGGCGCCGGCGGCATCTCCTTCGGTCTCGATCAGAAGATGCAGGATCATGTCCGCGAACGTGGTGGCGAAGGGGATCGTCACTCGGAGTGCGGTCGGTGTGTTTTCGACGATCACGGTGGTCAGATCCACCGGTGGGATGCTCGCGTGGCCCTCGGGTTCGAGATCCGAGGGTGGATCGCTGACGATCATCACGTCGCGGACCTGAAGGTCGTGACTGTCGTTGCCGAGGGAAGGACCGGTCACCGAAAGAGTGGCGAGTCCGGCGAGCCCGGTCGGCTGGAACGACGTGGTCACACGACCCTGTGCGTTGCTCGTCGGGGAGATGACATCGAAGCCGCCGAATGCGGCGGGGGCAACGCTGAAACTCGCGGTAATGCCCTGCTCCAACGTTGCGTTGCCGAAGGCGTCGACGAGCTGGGCGGAGACGGCGATCGGTGCGGATAGGCTCGTGATCCGGGGGGCGGCCACGAAAGACCAGGCAGCGGTGGGGCCGGGCTGGGAGCGGATCGCCATGGGGCCGGGTTCGCCGTCCACGTCGAAGAGGCGCACGTCGAGCACGGCGTTGTTCACGACCGTCGAGACGGTCACCAACAGCGTACCCGACCCCGTGGCCTTCAGTGTCGCGGTCGCCAGTCCGTCGCCGTTGGTGGTCACGGTACTCTGTTCGAAGCTGCCGACACCCGTCGAGGATGTTTCCAGAAGGAATGTCACCGGGTGATCGGGCAGGGGACTCGCATTGCCGGCGGAGTCGTAGAGTTGGGCTTCGAAAATGATCGTATCATCGTTGTCGGCCGTCAGACTGTCCTTGGAGGCCGACAGCACCACGGTCTCGGGCTCGGGCGGACGGAAGCCGATCATGAAGCGGCCGGTGGGCGGCTCGACGCCGTCCTTCAGCGGATCGGGGACTTCCGGACCCACGAAGATGCGCAGCACTTCCACCGCGTCGTTGGCCATCCACAGCCCGGCGGAGCCGCCTGAGAAGTCGACGGTCGAGATCACGTCGTCGACGTCTTCGCTGGCGAGGAAGCGGGCGAAGCCGCTCGGCGCTGCAACATCGTTCATCTTGCGAGCGGTCAGGGGCAGGCCGGCGAGCTTGGCGTCCAGATCGAAGAGGTCGCGCCGTCCGTCGGGGTCGACGGCTTCGAGGTCGAGCCGCGTGTACGAATAGAAGTTGGAATCGGGTACGGAGATTGTGCCGGACAAGCTTTCAACGGCCAGCCCGTCCATGTCGAGCAGATGGAGCCGGTCGGCGCGCACTGCAGTCAGATCGATGACGCCGAGGTCGGTCACGCCGTCGAGGCCTGCAAAGGTCGCTTCGGTACTCCAAACGCCGTAACCGTCGGCGTCGACGGTTACGGTGTAGTCGCCTTCCGCGACGAAGAATGGCGCGTCGGGCCCACCGAGGCGGAAGTCGGCGCCGCCGCTGTCGAAGACAAGGGTGTCGGCGGCGGCGTCACCGGTCGCAGGCGCGACAACGATCATGCCGCCGTGGCCGGGGCCGTCGATGAAGGCGACGGTGCCGTTCACTTCGGGCAGGCGGGCGAGTGAGAGCTCGAGGTCGGGTTGATCCAGGCCGGCGACGGCGTTCAGTGTCAGCACACCCCCGGCATAGGTGTCGGCGGTGCCGAGCAGGGCCAAGGCGCCGAGACGGGGTGCATAGAAGGAGAACCCGGGGGCAGCAGGCGTTACCATCGCGGTGGCGAACACGGTATCGCCGGCCGCATTGGCCAGAACGACGGTCGTTGGGGCGCCGGGGCCTGAAACGAAAGACACCGCGCCGGAAAGCCGAGGTGCATGGGGCACGATCAGGTCGAGACCGGTCAAATCGACACCGGAGACCACATTGATGGGAAAGCTCGTCGACAGGTGGTTGTTGCCCCAGGCTTCGAGGGTGTAGGTGCCGCTGTCGACCACGTAGAAGGAGAAGTGGAAGGGAAAGGCGCTGGGCAGGAGGTTGGCCGCGGCGAGGATGGCGCCGTCGGGTGCCAGGAAACGGTACCCGCCAGAAAACTGACCGAGTTCGAGGCGCAGCGTGCCGGCGACCGTTGTGGCTACGATGAGTGTGACGTCCTGGTCGGTGACCGTTTCGTCCGCGCTCACCGTCACATTGATGGTCTCGGACAGATATCCTTCAGCGGAAATTGTGATGTCGTAGTTGCCGGCGGCGAGCCTGCCCGTCCGCCATTCGCGGACTCCGGATTCTCCCCGAAACACCGACACGGGACCATCGAGGTCGTAGGGGTCCGAGGTCAAACGAGCAAGGGCGTTGATCGCCACATCGCCCGGGTCCGCGGGTAGGGTGACCAGACCCGAGACCGAAGCGCCGAGAGGATCGACGTCGCCGTCGCCATCCGGATCGAGGATCGAAGCCTGCATCGACTGCAGAACCACCGGTGTGTTTCCAGAGTGCCGCCCGAGCCCGGGCGCGCTGTCGTAGGCGTAGCCGCCGTCGGAAATGGTTGCGGAGACCAGAGCGGCGCGCAGAACGGCCCCGTTCGGCATGCCCTCAGGGTAAATGACCGACCAGGGAATGGCGATCTCGGTCGTGAACCACCAGAGGAAGCGTTTCTCGGGAAAGACCGTGTCGACTCTGTAAGTCTGGGCCGCATTGGTCGAGGTAGTGACGTCGGTCAGGGCGCCCGAACCATCGACGGCGCGGAAGACCGATGGCGTGCCGACATCAAATCCTGAAGCGTGATTCTGGGCGATGACCATATCGATGGCGCGGCCGTCCGGCAGGACGACTTCGCGGGGGAACGATTCCAGGAGCATTCCGTCGTTGGTGCCGACGCCGGCACCGGTGTCCAGATAGATCAGCATCGAAGCGCCGATGGCCTGGTAGTAGGCGCCGATATAGAGGTTGTCTGCGTCCCAGGTGATCCACAGATCACGTGCGTTGCCGATGGCGGTGGGCGAGTCGTCGGCTAAGTCGTCGATCATATGGTCGTCGACGATCCAGTCGACACCGTCCCCGGCGATGGTTCCGTCGATGGTCGGCGCATGATAGGGTGCCGCCGCAACATCGAGAGGGAGCAGGAGACAGACCGCGGCGACGAGCAGAGCCGATGGCAGGACGGAGACGATTTTTCGTGTGGTGAGCACGGATCGTTGCATCGTGGAACCTCGGTTGGTTCTCGGTACGTAAGGACCAGGGTGGCGGATAATAGCACTCGAAGATTCGCGAATCCACTCCAAGAAGCCAATTGATCCAGGGGACGCGAGGGGCTAATCTCCCGCCCATGTCCAATCGAAACCACATTCTCTGCTTCTTGGCGGCCTTTTGCGTTGTCGGATGCGCCCTTATTGTGGGTTGCGGCCGTGTCGACCGCTCGAATCAGGTCGTCATCTGGGAACAGATGGACCCTCGCGAGCGGGATCTTCTCGAAAAGCACATCGCCGAATTCCGTGTCGCCCACCCAGAATTCGACCATATCCGCATCTCGCGCACCAACTACAACACCGAGGACCTGCGTACCCAGTTCCAGACCGCGGCCATGGCCATGGGCGGTCCCAACCTGGTGTACGGACCATCCGATCAGGTCGGGCCCTTCGTCATCATGGACCTGATCCTGCCTTTGGACGAACTGTTGCGGCCCGAAGAGCTGGCCCGCTTCGATCCGTCCGGCCTGCCGACCCTCGAGGGGCACGTTTGGGGTGTGCCGGATCAGGTGGGCAACCACCTCACCCTGGTGGCCAATCTCGCCCACGTCGATACGATTCCCGACGACGCCGAAGTTTGGTTCGAGCAACTGAAACGACTGACCGTCGACAACGACGGCGACGGCCGCCCCGACGTCTACGGTGTTGTCTTCGACCGTGTGGAGCCGTTTTTCCTGGTGCCCTGGCTCGGCGGCTACGGCGGCTGGGTCATGGACGACGAGGCCAACCCCACCCTCGACACCGAAGCCATGGCCGGAGCCCTGTCCTTCCTCAAGCGCCTCAAAGACGAAGGGCTCATGCCCCGCGAATGCGACTACCAGCTTGCCGACACCCTCTTCAAGGAGGGCCGGGCAGCCTACATCGTGAACGGGCCGTGGTCGTGGGACGGCTATCGCGCCGGCGGCGTGGACATCGCCCTGGCGCCTCTGCCGATGATTCCGTCCACCGGCCTCTGGCCGTCGCCCATGACCGCCGCCAAGTGCTACTCGGTGAATCGTTACACGAACCCCGCCAGCATGGACGCCACTCTGGCTTTGCTCCGCTGGCTCGTCTCGCCCGCCGTGCAGGCCGACCTGGCCCGCGAACTGGCGGTCCTGCCCGGCGATCTCGCAGTGCGCGCCGACCCCACACTGGTCGCCGACCCCCTGCTGGCCGCCTCGCGCCGCCAGATCGACAAGGGTCGGCTCATGCCCATCGTCGCCGAGATGCGGGCCATTTGGGACGCCATGCGTCCCGCCTATCAGAGCTGTTTGAGTGGTGACCTGACGCCGGAAGAAGCCGCCCGCAACATGCAGGAACGGGCTCTGCGCCTCATCGCGGATATGAGGGAGTGACGATGCTCGAATCCCGAGTCAACAGACTGGCGCTCTGGTTCCTGGCCCCAACGGCTGTGGTCCTGCTGCTGGTAGTGGCCTACCCGTTCATCTACAACGTCGGCATGTCGTTCACCAACTGGAACATGTACCACTTCCGCGATCCGTCTTTCAACGGGCTCGCCAACTACGTCAAACTGTTCCAGGAGCCCGAGTTCAAGAACATCTTCCTGCGCACGTTCCTGTGGACGGGTGTGAACCTCGTCTTCCATGTGACACTCGGTCTGGGCGCCGCTCTGCTGCTCAATCAGCGTCTGCCAGGCCGCCCTCTCTACCGCGCCCTGCTGATCCTGCCCTGGGCCATGCCCCAGTATATCTCGGCCCTGACCTGGCGCGGCATGTTCAACCTCGAGTACGGCGCCGTGAACCTGCTGCTGGCAAAGTTCGGCATCGATGCAGTGCCCTGGCTGAGTGGGGAGTGGACGGCCTTCGCCGCCGCCACCCTGACCAACATCTGGCTCGGCTTCCCCTTCATCATGGTCGTGGCGCTCGGCGGGTTGCAGAGCATTCCCGTCGAGCTGTATGAGGCGGCGCGCATCGACGGCGCCGGACCCATCCGGCGTTTCTTCTCCATTACGCTGCCCATGCTCAGACCCGTGCTCACACCGGCCATCGTGCTGGGCACCATCTGGACCTTCAACAACCTGAACGTGATCTGGCTGGTGACCAAGCAGGGCGAGCCGGCGGACAAGAGCCATATCCTTGTTACGTTCGTCTACAAGGCGGCCTTCACCTACTACCGCTACGGCTACGCCGCGGCATTCTCCGTGTTCATCTTCCTGACGCTGTTCGGGATCGTGAAGATCTATCAACGGTCCCAGGCCGAGGAGGCGTTCTGATGCGCGGTCGCTGGCTTGCCAAGACCTGGAACCACGTCTGGATCCACGTGCTGCTGTGGCTGCTCGTGCTCTTCGCCGTATATCCCGTCCTGCAGATCGTGAACATCTCGTTGCGGCCTGGCGATCAGCTCTATACGACCGACCTCTCGCTGATCCCCGCGAACGCGACTTTCGACGCCTACCGCGCCATCCTGTTCGACAAGCCGTTTCCGACCTGGATCCGCAACAGCCTGTTGGTTTCGCTCAGCACGGCGCTGATCGGCGTATCGCTGGCCAGCCTGGCCGGCTACGCCTTTTCCCGCATGCGGTTCAAGGCCCGCGGCGTGGCCCTGCAGGGCATCCTTGTGACCCAGATGTTCCCGGCCACCATGCTGCTGCTGCCCTTATATATGATCATGCGCAAGGTCGGCCTGGTCGATACTCTGTTGGGCGTGGTGATCGCCTACGCCGCCACGGCGTTGCCGTTCTGCGTGTGGACCATGAAGGGTTACTACGACACCATCCCGGTCGATCTCGAAGAGGCGGCGCTGATCGACGGCGCCAGCCCGTTGGTGGCGTTTGTACGGGTCACGCTGCCGTTGAGCGCGCCGGCCCTGGTCATCACCGGGCTGTTCTCCTTCATGACCGGCTGGAGCGAATTCATCGTGGCTAGGGTCATGCTGCCGAGCGCGGAGCTGCATACATTGCCGCTGGGCCTCGAGTCGCTCGCCAGCTCCTATCAGACCGAGTGGGCGAACTATGCGGCGGGGTCGGTGCTGGTGTGCATTCCGGTGGTGGTGCTGTTTCTGGTGCTGAGCCGGTATCTGGTTTCGGGGCTGACGTTGGGTGGGGTGAAGGGGTAGGGAGCCACTTGTCGCATCATGCGAAAACTCCCCGCCGGCGGGGAGAAACCGAATAATCGATCAAACTCCTTCGCTACGGTCCGCTCTCCAGGGCTCGCCGAGCCTGCTCTTCCGCCTCGTGTAGTCGCCGGTGACAGCGGCTGCACAGCAGCACCAGGTTCGTCATGTTGTCCGTACCGCCACCGGCAATCGGAATGCGGTGATGAATCTCAAGGAACTGTGTATGGCGGCAACCTGGAGCCTCGCACCGGTACCGACCGCTGCGGAAGACCATGCGCCGCACCCGAGGTGCCAGGATGCTGCGGCGCGTCCCATCATGTTGTTCGATCACCGCATCGCACTGCGTGGCGGCGAGCAGCGGCGCCGATGCCGTGGCCTCGCCCCGGTTTGTCGGCAGATCCGTGCGACCACAGTCGGGACATTCCAGCAGCACGACCAGATAGGGGGGCGGCGTCAGCGCACAATCGCCTTTGCCGTACTCTTCCATCGCGCACAGAACGGCGTCCTCCTTAGTGACTCCCAATGCGGTCATCATTCTTTCCGACAGCCGTTCCCACCGCGCCATTTGCTCCGGCGAAAAGCGATAGCTGACCATATGCTCCGCAGGCGCAGCAAGAGCCTCGGCGCCTGAGCCGGCCGCCGTCGAACGGGCCGGTGCGGAGATCATCGTCAGCGGTGCGATGTCCGCAGCCGGCGACTCGATGTCCGCAGCCGGAGGCTCGGTGACCGCAGTCGTCAGTGCGTTGTCCGCGCCCGAGGTTCCGCCGACCGGCAACCCATCGCCCCCCGACTCCCCCCGAACCCCCGACTCCAACCCGATCATCCCCCTGGCCGTCGCCTCCGCCATGGCCCGGCGCACCACCTCCCGCGGCAATGCCGCCGCAGCAGCCAGCCAGTACTGCTGGTCCGCGGGATCGGTCTTAGCGCAGATCTCCCGCGCCTGTGTCCACGTCAACGAGCCGGCTTCCAACGCTTCCGCCACGAGACCATAGGACGGCAACCGCCGCGCCAGACTCAGCAGCTCGGTCGTCATATGGGCCGAGAATCCGGCGACGGCCCCGGCGTACTCGCCGATGGTCCGATAGCCCAGCAACCGGTGGATCTTGAGCCTGTAGACTGTCTCGAGATAGAAGACAGTGCGCAGCCAGGCGGTCTTCAACGCCCTGGCCGACACCACGAAGTTGTTGTGCACCGAGGCCTGCGACGGCGTCAAACCGTCAACGATCGGGGACGCCGGGAACGATACCGGGCCACAAGCGTTCACCGGCCTCGATTCGTCGTGCTGCGATCCCACTCCTGGTGCGCTCCCTCCAACGGCCCCGAATCGCACGAAAACCAGAAATCGGCCATAGCCAGCGATACCACGCCTTCAACTGCCCCTTGTCGGCCACCGCCATAAAAGCTAGTCTCGTGCCACCCGCCGGCCACCCGCGCGCTACAGCCGGGTCCGGCCATTCCACTTCAAGGGGAGAATGCCATGACCAAGACCATGAGGATCGCGTTGTTGATTGCGTTGGCCAGCCTGGCGCTCCCGCTCGCCGCCGGCGCCATCGTCGAGCCCAAGACCGGCACCGAATATTCCGACACCATCGACCTGGGCATCGCCGGTGAATCGATCACCCTGAAGGCTACCGGCGTGGGCCTGCGAGAGAAGACCTTCATGAAGGTCGACGTCTACACCATCGTTTCGTACGTGAACGACAGCTTCGTCGGCACCGACGGCCGCGACGTCGTTGCCTACGACGCCCCCAAGCGCCTGCAGATGGACCTGCGCCGCGGCTTCAGCCGCGAGAAGCTGGTCAATTCCTTCTCCGAGACCATCGAGAAGAACTACGACGACCTCACCGCCTTCGAAGCCGACATGGCGACCTTCCTGGCCTACTTCGACCGCGACGCCCAGGAAAACGACGTGCTGATCTTCGACTACGCCCCGGGTGTCGGTCTGACGACCACCCTGAACGGCGAGATCAAGGGCGTCATCGCCAACGTGGCGTTCACCGAGGCTTTGTGGACGATCTGGTTCGGGGAGAAACCCGCGAGCGGGGGATTGAAGAAGGGGCTGCTGTCGGCCTTGGAATAAGATCATCCTTGAGATAAGAGACAACGGGGGCCGGCGCGATCGTCGGCCCCCGTGCTTTGTCAGCGAAGCTCCTCGAACTCCCCGACGTCCTTGTTCTTCCGCACGTTGTCCCAGTCGAAGATGCGCCCGTTCATGGCCACGTACACGCCGTGGGGCAGGGTCTGGGCGAAAGCCACCGCCGCACCCAGATTGAACAGGCCGTCGGAGCTGCCGAAGGTGTAGGGGATCATGGCGCCCACGAGGATCACGGTCTTGTCGGTGATCTCCGGGCCGAGCACTCTGGCCGTGATTTCGAGGGTGTCGGTGCCGTGGGTGATCACGATGCGGTCGTGGGGGCACTTGCGGCAGTTGTTGAGCAGGGTCTGGCGGTCGTCGTCGTCCATGTCCAGCGAGTCGATCATCATCAGCGTGCGCACCTCGACCGGGACGCGGCAGCGCCCTTTGCGGAGCATCTCGCCCACGTGGGTGTCCTGGAAGAAGAGCGAACCGTCGCGCTCGTTGTATTCCTTGTCGAAGGTGCCGCCGGTGGCGAAGATGCGGATGGTCATGGCTGCTCCAGGGCCCATGGGGCCGGAAGGGACGACTAGGGGCTGGCCGTGGTCACGGCGCCGTCGGGGGCCAGTCCCTCGAGCAGGGCGCGGACGACCTTCTCGGCGTCGCGTTGGCGCAGCTGCTCGTAGCGGATGGCCCAGCGGTGTTCCTCGAAGGCCAGGTTCCTCATTTCCACGAGCAATTTGTAGTGGGCGGGGTTGGTGCGCAAGACGCCGAGGCCGCGGCCCTTGATGCGGGCGCCGGCGCCCATGGCCGGCAACAGCTTGCGGGCCAAACCGCGGGAGAGGGTATCGGTGCCGTTACGGTTCTGTTGATAGAACAGGGTCACGGCGTCGCCGGCGACGGGGTCGTTGTCGGCGTGGAAGCTGAGGAAGACTTGACGTGACGGTGGCGTATTGCGCCAGGCCCTGCGGGCGACGGCGATGCGTTCATCGAGGTAGGTCTGGCCGCCCTTGGGCCAGGTCGTCCGTCGGTTGCGGGTGTTCCACTGGGCGTCGTTGAAGACCTCGTTGTGATCGTGGACGAAGGTGGCGTTGGCCGGGTCGTTGCCGCGCAGCAGATGGTTCGAGCTGAGCAGGGTGAGGGTCACGTCGGCTCCGTGCTGGCGCAGCAGGACGTACACGCGCAGGGTCAGGTCGTAAACGTACTCGTCTTCGACGATGTGGAAGGATTCGCCCTGGGGATCCCGTCCTTCGACGATGGCCCCGGGGTCGACGCCTCCGTGACCGGGGTCGAGCACGAAGTGCCAGCCCGCGAGCCGGTTGCTGAGTTGCCCGAGCTCGTCCACCGAGGCGGCGAAATGATCGAAGAGCTGCCGGGCACGGTTGTAACAGGCTTTCGGCGAGATCCGAGGTTCTTCCTTATAGGTGCTGTTGCGCTGGGTGGAGGCGCGGGGGGCTGAGCTGTAGTAGGGACCGTTGGCGGCACCGATTTTACGGACCCCACTGATGTCGGCCGCCAGGGAAGTCCAGTCGCGGGTGGGCTGATGAGTTCCGTGTCCAGCTCCGAGCATCGGCCGTACCTGGAGGGTTTGGCCGGGATGGATCAACGAGCCGGAGATGCTGTTGAGGCTGCGCAGCTCCCGCAGCGTCATCTGGTGCAGGCGGGCGATGTCGTTGAGGTTGTCGCCGGTTCGCACCGTGTAGCCGACCAGCTTGGGAGATTCCGTCGCGCCGACATTCAGCTCCTGGCCGGGGTAGATGCGGGTCGATGTCAGGCCGTTGAGGCTCTTGAGCTCGTCTACCGAAAGGCCGTAGGCCCGGGCGATCTCCCAGAGCGCGTCGCCCCGCTCCACGATGTGGACCGAGGCTTCGGCTTCGCGCAGATGAAGCTTCTGTCCCACGGTGATGCGATCCCCACTCAGTCCGTTGATCCGCTTCAAACTCGCCACGGTCAGACCGTAGCGTTGCGCGATGCCGGTGAGGTGTTCACCGTGGCGCACGACATGGACGGCGACGTCCAAAGGGGAGGGTCGGAGCTGCAGCCGTTGTCCCGGATGGATGGTGCTGCCGGAAATGTTGTTGAGGGAGCGGAGCAACGAGATGCCGATGTCGTGCCGCTGGGCGATCTCGGAGAGGGTGTCGCCGGGGCGCACGACATACCACTCCTGGTTTTCGGCGGGGATGCGCAGGCGCTGACCCACGAGGATGCGGTCGTTGGCCAGGTCGTTCCAGACGCGGAGGTCGTTGATGGTGACGTTGTAATGTCGGGCGATGGTCGTGAGGTTTTCGCCACGGGCGACACGGTGGACGCGCCACTCCTGGGCGTCCAAGCGGCCCGGCTGGCACAGCAGGTTCAGCACGAGCATCGTCAATAGGATCGTACGTCGCATGGCTCCATCCATGGTCCCGGGCCGCCGTCCGTGCGGGGAATCCACACGGTATGCTACACCGTCAGCAGGGAATCGCCAAGGTTTCCTGGCGATTCCGACGTGATCATCAGTGCGATCGTGTCTTGTTTTGTACCTTTCGTTAGTGGTATAGTTCTATATGGTGCAGATTTGTGTGACATGAATCGCCGCTCTTCCACGGACGGCGTGTTGTTGGTGTGTAGCTAAGGAACGGCAGCATGACTCCACTTTTTGCCAAGCCCCGACTGTTCTTGGCGGTCCTGACAACGGTCCTGATCCTCGCGCCAACGGCTGTTTTCGCTGCGGGGACCGACGATGTACAGGTTTTAGCCGTCGATCAGGTCGGTGTCCGGAGTTCTGTTCCGCATCCTGCAGATATCCTGTCGGTCAGCCTGATGGGCCCGGAATCTAACCCCGTGCTGCGCATCTCGTTCCTGAGTCTCCAGCGCAATCCTCGCGGGCTGTCCACAGTCGCCCTCATTGCGCCTGCGTCGGTGCCTCTGCGCGTCACGCTCCAGACGGCCTCTGAGGCCGTGGATCTGTACCGCGGTGATCTCATCGCCATCGCCGATGCATACATCGGCGACAAAGCCTTGAGCCGAGGCCATGACCCCGACGCCGTCTACTTGCCCGTCGACGCCGCTCATCTCGCGGCCGGCCCGGTCACCTTCGAGATCACGACCGTCCCCGACGAGACCGTCATCGCCCATTACCCAGCAGAAAAGGCCTACGCCGCCAACTGCGCTTTGGTGCTTCACGGCAACCAGGGGCTGGGTTATAGCGACGTCTTCCACGGTCGCTGGGACGACGAGGCCGGCTCCGGCTTCGACGAGGCCCTCGAAGTGCACCAGGCCACGGGCGTGCCGGGCAACTTCCACCTCAGCGGGCCGCTGCAGTCGTCCGCCGAATGGGCTGCCCGCAGCGGCGACCCCATCGACTTCAACGCCTGGCTCGCCGCCGGCGTGACCTCTGGATGGGCCGGCATGATCACCTCGGCCTACGCCCAGCACATCATGCCCTTTGTCCAGAACGACATGAACGACTGGTCCGTGAACATCGAGACCCAGATGATCGCCACGCGCTACGGATACACGCCGCGGGTGGCCTGGATCCCCGAGCGTGTCTGGCTCGACCCTTCGAGCTACCCGAACAACGGCGTGACCGACTGGATCGGCGACAACTTCCAACCCCACGGCGTGTGGGGTGTGATCCTCGACGACGACGTCCACCTCTCCGGCCACGACAACCACCAGATCCACTTCGCCACCAACGGACTGCGCCTAGTGCCCCGCGACCGCTCGTTCACCGGCAACATCATCGGCGGCAATGGGCAGGCGGCCCTGGACATCCTGACCGGCCTGGCCGGTTCGGGCGTGGGCGAGTTCCGCATCGCCGTGTTCGCCGAGGACTGGGAGGCCGCCAGCGAGATGGGCGGCTGGGCCACCATCACGCCCAACGCGGTGGAGACCTACGACTGGTTCGTCAACAAATGCGCCACCGAGAGCGCCTGGCTCAGCACTTGGAAACTGGCCGACGCCCTGACCAACGCCAGCTTCAACGGCGCCACCTTCGACCCCACACCGGGCACCTACAACGAGATCGGCGGCTTCGACGGCTACGGCGGCGGCAACAACGGCTGGTATCCCCACTGGGCCGGCTGGGTCCCTTCGGTGACCGGCGGCGACGGCGCCGGCAACTGTTCCGGCGGCGGCGGCAGCTGCGCGAACTACGGCACGCTGTGGAACAACGCCTTCAGCGCCCTGATGGCCGCCCCGGACAACGCCGTGAGCCAGGCCGGCTGGTACGTGCTGATGACCAACCTCTACGAGACCGCCTGGCACGACGGCATGGGCGGCGACATCAGCGGCTGGGAACACAACTACTCCAGCCACATCAAGAACACCCTGGTCTACGCCGAGGCCGCCCACTGGGCAGCCGGCGAATACGCCACGACCACCGCGGCGTTCTTCAGCGACATCGACGGCGATGGTTTCGACGAGCTGGTCATGCACTCCGACAAGCTCTTCGCTGTCCTTGAGGGGATCGGCGGCCGCGTCGTGAACCTCTTCGTCAAGGATGCGGGCGGAGCCGACACCGCCATCGGCATCGACAACGCCTACTGGAGCGGCACCACCGGCGACTACAACGACTCCAACCATGTGGGCGCCTTCAGCGATGTGGGTCCCAACTATCAACACGACTTCTACGACCTGAGCATCGTGCAGGGCAGCGGCACCACCGTCACTGTCCGCGCCACACGCAACGAGGTGAGCAAAGAGATCTCCCTGACCGAAGGCGACGCCTTCCTCGACGTCGTCTACCGCGTGGGCCAGAGTGATCATTGGATCCAGATGGGGTGTTCGCCATCGTTGGTCGATCTGGTCTGGAACGCGGAGATGGACAGGATCTGGACGGCCGACACAGCCTATATGGGCCGCCGCAATCCCAACACCGGCCTGACGACGGCCTGGGTGCTCGGGGCGGCCGGCGCCGCCCACCAGCAGGAGTTCTCGGGTACGTTGATGCGCGGCGACGAGGTGTTTGCGAACGGCACGTTCGGCCTGCGTCTCTACGCCGGCCACACCACGGCTCCCGACGGCTTCGGCGAGATCGCCGAGCTACGGGCCATCGCTGACGCCTTTGTCGATGTGCTGGGTCCGCTGGCTCTGACAGCCGATTACTATCCGACGGTGGATCGCCTCGTCGTGAGCTTCGACCAGCCTGCCGATCCCGCCACGCTGACGATGGGTTTCATCGGTCTCGACGAAGATGCCGACGGTGCGCCTGAACTGACCCTTGGCGTTGGCACGACGGTCCTCGAAACCGGGTCTTCGACTACCTTGAGCCTGACCCTCACCGCCGCTGATGCCGCCTCGATCGAGGCCATGAATCCCGCCGCTCTCGTCTTATCTCTTGCGGCCGGCGCCGTCGCCGACGCCGGCGGCGTGCCCAATGCAGCCCAGACGGCCCCCAACGCCCCCGCGATCACGATCCACGCCTCAACCCTGATCACCATCGACGGCCGCTTCGATGCCGGCGAATGGGAGCCCTACCATGCGCTGGCCGACTCCAACGACTCGGCCTGGACCGCCAGCAACGAGATCGACCGCCTGACAGTGAGCTGGGACGACACCTATCTCTATCTGGGCATCGACGGCATCGTGACGGGCAACTCCTGGCTGCTGTATCTGGACGTCGATCCCGGCACCGCGATAGGCGAAACCGACCTCACTGCCATCGATGCTTGGGAACGTGGAGCCTCGTTCACGGCCTCCGGATTCGCCGCCGACTTCCAATACGGCTGTTATCAGCACCAATCAGCCTGGGACGGCGACTCGTTCTGGGAGCTGACCTCGCCGACCACGACCACCGACCGCACGGCCGAAGTCGTTCTGGCTCATGACGCCGCCCATGCCTACGGTGCGGCCGGCGGCAGCGAAATGGCCATTCCCTGGAGCGTGCTGTACCCCGGAGCCGCCGCGACAATCCCCGCCAATGCACAAATCTCGTTGGCTGCTTCGGTGTGCTGGGATCCCGAACCGTCCGGTGAACTGGGCGGCGACTCGGTCCCGAACAACTCGACCTCGGTCCTGCCGATCATCGACTCCGTCTGGACTCTGGCGGTCGATCAGAACGGCGACGGCGAACCCGACGCCTGGTCACCCACCGCAGTGCCCGAATCCCCGCGGTTCATGGCCGTGACGGCCTGGCCGAATCCCTTCAACCCAGCCACGACCATCCGCTTCGATCTGCCAGCCGGCGCATCGAACAGGACGGTTGTATCGATCGTGAACGTCCGCGGCGAACGTGTCGCGGAACTCGTCGACCAGGTGCTGCCGGCGGGCCGCCACGAGGCGGTCTGGCGCGGTCTCGACCGTCACGGACACACCGTGTCGGCAGGCACCTACTATTGTGTCGTCCGCAGCGGAGACCATCAGGTGGTCCGGCCGCTGACTCTCGTCAAGTAAGGAGAACACCATGCAGTCCCGCGCTTCGCTCCGCGTTCTGATTGTCACGGCCCTGGTAGTGCTTGCACTGCCCGCGTTCGTGCTGGCCCAGACGCCCCAGACGATCACCCTGGACGGGGTGAACGACTTCGATGCCGCCAACCTTCTCGACGCCGACGGCGGCGACACCGAACATGCGCCCCTGGACATCGGCGACGTGTACGTGACCAACGACGCCGGGAATCTGTACGTGGGATTCGACCACGACAGGGGCGGCTGGGGCAGCATCCAGCTCGGCATCGCCATCGACGTGAACACCGCCGACGGCGGCACCGCCGATCCCTGGGGCCGCGCCATCGAGTGGAGCCTGGCCGCCAACAAGCCCGACTTCATGTTCTACGTGAACCTCGACAACAACTGGCAGGCGGGCTACAGCTGGAACACCGGCACCGGCACCTGGGACGACATCGGTTCCGGACCAGGTGCCCTGAGTTGGCAGGCCGGCACGACCTTCAAGGAGCTGGGCCTGCTGCTCGGCACACTGGGCCTTTCGGCCTCCGACGTGATGAACATCGAGATCTGGACCACCCAGGACGGCGCCACCAAGGGCCCCCTGGACGCCGCCGCCAACGACGCCAGCCAGCTCTCGGTACCCGGCCTCACCATCTGGGATACGCCGTCGCCCATTCCCATGTTCGACTACCTGGGCTACATCGTCCAGGCCGCCGCCGACCCTGATCCGCCGGTCGTCACCGGCGCTCTGCACCTGGTCGACAGCCAGGTCCGGGTGACCTTCAACGAGTCCGTCGACCCGACGACCGCGACGGTCGCGGGCAACTACAGCGTCAGCGGCGCCAGCGTGGTCTCCGCAGCCATCGGCGCCAGCCCGAACATCGTAGTGCTGACCCTGGGCGCCGACATCGGCCCCAGCGCCAGCCTCTACACCGTCACGGTGACAGGGGTGAAGGACCTCGCGGGCAACACCATCGGCGCCGGCAACACCGCCTGCTTCATGGTCAAGAACGTGCTGTTCCGCGGGCGCATGAGCCAGTTCCTGGCCTCCCAGACGCCGCCCTTCGGCAGCTTCACGGTCGAGGGCAGCCCCTCGCCGCTGACCTGGGCCCTCTGCGACGGCATGAGCGGCGTGGACGCCGGCGGCGACGTCTACGAGATCGCCGCCGACTTCTGCTTCGCCGGCGACTGCGGCCTCGGCACCGCCGAAGCCACCATGGAATACAAGTGGGTCTACGACTGCGCGACCTACGAACCCCTGGGCAGCAACCGCACCCACACCATGTCGCTGGCCACCGGCGCCGCCGACACCCTCGACGTGTGGTGGAACGACCAGGACCCGACCCAGTTCACGGCCCACGACATCGACGTCGAGTTCTTCCTGGACATGAGCCTGTTCGCCCCGACAGCCCTCGACAGCGTGTCGATCAACGGCTCGGTCCTGCCCCTGAACTGGAACGTGCCCCCGGAGACCCAGCTCGTGGACGACGGCACAGGCAACGACGCCGCCGCCGGCGACATGATCTTCTCTTCGGTGATCCGTTTCCCCGCCGGCACCGAGAAGAACTTCACCTACAAGTTCCTGCTCAACAGCGACTACGAGTGCTCCACCCAGGGCGACCGCTCGGTCTTCCTGAACGATGCTCTCTTCGACATCGTGGGCGGCGCCCTCGGCCCGCTGACCCTGCCGGTGGTCCACTTCGACGCCTGCGATGTGACCTGGCGCGGCGTGGAGGTCGTGTTCAGCGTCGACACCAACGGCACGTCCTACGGTCCTCTCGGACCCGCCGACGTCGTGTCGGTCAACGGCACGCCCCACAACACGGCCGTGCCGGCCTTCGACTGGACCGTGCCCTCGCTCAACCCGATGGCCGACGACGGTATCGCTCCCGACGCGACCGCCGGCGACGGCATCTACACCGTGAGCGTGGTGTTCCCGGACTCCAGCCAGATCTACACCGACTACAAGTACCTGCTCAACGACGCGTACGAGTGCTCGGACCAGGGCAACCGCACCCTGCAGATCGACGCCGACAACTACGACGACCTCGGCAACCCGCAGGTCCTCGCCACCGACGCCCTGCACCAGTGCCACAGCACCGGCGCCGACGACGCCCCGGCGCTGCGCTTCGCGCTCCACGCCAACCACCCCAACCCGTTCAACCCGAAGACGGACATCCGCTTCACCCTGCACCGCGACGGTGTCGGTTCACTGCGGATCTACAACGTCCAGGGCGAGCTGGTCCGCACACTGGCCGAGGGGCCCATGGCCGCCGGTGAGCATGTGGTGAGCTGGGAGGGGTCGACCCAGAGCGGCAGTCGTGCGCCGAGTGGGGTGTACTTCTACAAGCTGGAGTTGAGCGGGCGGAGCGAGACCAGGAAGATGGTGTTGCTCAAGTAGTCCGAGCGATGATGTGTATCAACAACCGAGCCCCGGGCGTACGCCTGGGGCTCGGTTCTTTTCCGGTCGTGTGAGGGTGTGCTCGGGACTAGCGGAACAACCGCTTCATGTCCCCGAATCTCTTCTGTTCCGTCGAGACGGGTCCATCCGCGAAGGGTTCGTAGCGGGCCAGAGCCTGGATATCGGGATCGTCGGCGCCGTCATGGATCCAGTCTGCGATGCTGTCGGCATCGGCGATGCCCCACCAGTTGTTGGTGAAATCCAGGCCCATATCAGCGAGGTGGTAAAAATGCAGTTCGATCAGGCCTACCGTGCCTTTGAGGATGTGGTTCCCGTGGAAGGAGGCACTGAAGTTATTGCCGCCGATCGTGTAGGCGCCGGCGCTTTGGAGAGTATTGCCCGATCCAGTCAGGTAAGAGCTGCCAACGAAGATGGAATGATAATCTTGGCCAGTGATCGTACAGTTGACGATTTCACCACTGCCGCCGCCGATGTTATCTATGGAGACGCCAAAATTCCCGCCAGTTAGTTGGCAATTGTGGACAGATATATTCGAATTGGCTTGCCCAATGACAGCTACTAGGCAGTCCGTAAATATACAGTCAATGACATTTACATTAGGGTGCCCATTTATCCTCACGCCAGCCCCGGGCCCCCAAAAAACACAATCTGTGATTGTTGCTTTGATTCCTCCAGTAGAAGTCGTACGAATATATGAATCATTAAACTGACACCGTTCTACAACAGCATGTATACCATGTTCATATAGAA
>CALEMW010000116.1 GCA_937910695.1 uncultured bacterium | reverse complement strand
TTTCCAGCGTGGCGGCAGCCTTGGCGTGAGCCTCGCCTTGGACGCGGTCGGCGATTTCCTCGCCCTTCTTCACCGCTTCCTGGATGCGCTCACGTTCGAGGGCCTTTATGTCCACGAGCTGCGCCTCGAGATCCCCGCGGATCTTCTCGGCGTCGCTGCGTGCGGTCGAGGCCTCGCTGAAGTCGGAGCTGATCTTGTCGCGCCGGGCGTCCAACATGTCGAGCATGGGACCCCAGGCGAACTTCTTGAGCACCAGCACGACGATCACGAAGCCGATGATGTTGGTGCCGATGACCGGCCAATTGAATTCCATCGTCCGAACCTTCCGCGGTCGTGACGTTTCTTCCGGAGCCGATCAGGGGCGGCGACGCCGCCCCCGACGAGTGGTCCGGAGGCTCCGGGGCAACGGGGAATTAACCCAGTTTGCTCCCGAGAATGAACACGGACAGCAGGGCATAGATCGTGAGAGCCTCGATGAACGCGGCGCCGATGATCATGGCCGTCTGGATCTGACCGATCGCCTCGGGCTGACGGCCCATGGCCTCCATGGCGGAGCCGACCGCGCGACCGAGACCGAGACCGGAACCGACAGCAGCGATACCGACACCGAGGGGGAGAGCCAATCCGAGCAGTTCCATTGTTCCTCCTTCATCCCGCGAGGGATGGTGGTTCGGGCCGAAGCCCTTCTTCATTCCCTACCAGATCCTTCCGGACCACTTCCGGAACCGAAACGACGGCCTAGTGCGCGTGGGCTTCCCCGTGATGTTCGTCGTGGGGCAGCATCAGCGCGATGTAGACCATCGAAAGAAGCGTGAACACGAGCGCCTGGATGGTGCTCGTCAGCAGAGCCAGAAACACGATGGGCACGTGGATCGGAATGCCGATGGGCAGTCCGGTGAACGCCAGGATGCCGGCGCCCAGCACCACGAACACGGCGATGAGCTTGTCCTCGCCCATCACGTTGCCGAACAGACGCAGGCTCAGGCTCATGGGCTTGATGAATTCGCCCGCCACGTGCAGCACGAACATCAGCGGCATGATGCCCCACTCGACCCCGCTGCGGGGGGAGCCGGCCAGATGGAAGAAGTAGCCGCCGATGCCGTTCTCTTTCAGGGCGATGCCCTGCACGTAGAGGAACGTGCAGATGGCCAGGGCGACCGTCGTGTTCAAGGCCGACGTCGATGCGTGGAAGAAAGGCACCAGGCCCGACAGGTTGTTCAGCCAGATGAAGATGAACAGCGTACCGAGGTACGGCGTGTAGCGGCGGCCGGTGGGGCCGATGATGCCGTGCACCATGGTGTCCAGCCCGCCCATGATCATTTCCACCGCAGCCTGAAGCCGTGTCGGCGAGTCGGTGCGCCTCGAGGCGACGTTGACCAGCAGCACCATCATCACCACCGCGATGATGGCGGAAAAGATGGGGTCGAGGTACGCCTCGCGGCCCTTCAACTGTTCACCGAAGAAAAGGGAGACGAAGTTGGGCAGGTGATAGGGATCGTGCTCGGCGCCGTGTTCTCCGCCGTGCTCTTCACCGTGCTCGGCGGTAACGGCGTGGTCCTCGGCCCCGACTTCCGCGGCAACCCCGTGGCCGACGTCCTGCTGGACTGTCGTCGCATGATCGTTCTGGGTTTGATGTTCATCATGACCTTGCTGGGCCCAGGCGAGGCCCGTGCACAGCAGCAAGGTCAGAAGGAACGTCAGGCCCAGAAGGACCGGGCGACGGGTCGTGGTGATCGGCGTCATCGTGACCTCGTTATTCGACCGGCGGGCGGCTGGACAACGTCGGCTTTCCGACGACGGCCACCACCACCAGTACGATCAGCAAGAGCGAGAATCCCAACAGGCAGCTCACCGGAGGCACGGCCTCGACGAGCAGGGTCCAGATGGCCACGGCGTAGAGGGCCGCCTTCGCGCCGATCAACAGGACGATGGCCCTGCCGTCGCGCGGCTCGCCCGGCGGAACCAGACCCTTGCGGATCAGCAGCTCCACCGCCCAGAGCCCCAGAACCGACCACACGGCCGCTCCCAGAAAACCCCAGACGAAACGGATGTCGACGCGGGCCATCATGGCGAGTGAGGCCAGGCCGGCGACGGCGAGGGTGCCGAGGCGGGTGCGCTTGAGGATCGGTGCGTTCACGATCCGTCTCCGTCCCGTTTCCCGGACTGCCTCTGGAAGATCAGCTGGACCTGCCGCACTGCGGCGACGAATCCAAGCAGAGCTCCCACCGTCTCGAACGTCGCGTCGTGCCCCCAGCGGTTTCCGGCCCAGCGGCCGGCCAGCCAACCCAGGACGGGTCCGACGAGCATCATGGCCGGAATAGCGGTGTAGATGCCGATATCCCGCACTTGTTTCGCTCGCTCGTTCTCGTTCCGGGGAGGCGTCGCCATGGAGCACCCCTTGCGCCATTTCCGTTTCGCGCGCTGTTCGGCGCCGATATCGGCCGGAAAGGCCGACTTTGGCCACCAAACCAGCTTTCCGCATGCCGCGGAAAGCCGGGGCAATTAAGGTCAGTTATGACAGAATTGTCAACTCTTTCATGGTGTTGAGGCTGAATTCTCTGAAAAACGTATGCCCGTGGAACACGCGGGCGGCGTTCCACGGGCATCGAGCTCGAAACCGGGCGGCGATTACTTGCCCTGAGGCTGTCCCTGAGCCGGCGCTCCTTGGGCCGGCGCCCCCTGGGCCAAAGGCTTCCCGCCTCCGGGCGGCACGGTCCGCGGTCCGCCCATGGAACAGTTGCCCTCGAAGAACACACCCTCGTCGATCACCAGGCGCTTGGTCTTGATGTCGCCCTCGACATGGGAGCCGCTCTGCAGCTCGATCTTGTTCTCGGCGGTGATGTCGCCGAAGAGCTGGCCGCCGATGATGGCGTTCTTGACCTTCACCGAGCCGTGCACGATGCCGCTCTTGCCGATGACCAGGTTCTCGGGAGTGCCGATGTCGCCCTTGAACTCGCCTTCGATGCGGAAGGTGCCGTTGGCCGTGACCTTGCCTTCGAAGCGGCAGCCCTGAGCGAGAATCGAGGTTTGACGGCTGTCTACCTCTTGTCCGTCCGCGTCTTTACCGAACATGGTTTCTTCCTCCTGGAACCTGGTTGTGGGATCCCTCCCAATGCGCCCTCGACGAAGCCCTGATCACGGACCAGATGCACCCGGCTCTCCGGGAATCACCACCCGTGGATCCATCGCCTCGCCATCCCTCCATACCTCGAAGTGCAGGTGGGGCGCCGTGACCTGCCCCGTTCCCCCGAGAGTTCCGACCCTCTGCCCCGCGTCGACACGATCGCCCGCCTGTACGGCGAGAGAGTTGCAGTGGCCGTAGACCGTTACGTAACCGAATCCATGACGGATTTCAACATAGTTTCCAAGCGACTCGTCGAAGCCCGTCTGCTGCACGATGCCGCGGCCGGCGGCCAGCACCGGAGAATCCACTGCTGCAACGAGATCGATGGCGCGATGGGGTGTGCGGCCGTTGGGAATATCGCCCTCATCGTACTCGAGGGTGACGTATCCATGAACGGGCCAGACATCCGGCGGCGGCGTCATGATCACGCCCGCCACCTCCCCCAACCGGGCCGACAGTCCGCTGCCGGCAGAGTCCGCGGGCGCGATGCCGAGCAGTGTCAGCAGTCGCTCCTGCAGATCGCGCATCTCTTCCATCTCGCGGTTGAGATCCTGCACGCTCACCAGTTCGGCATGAGCGGTCATGAGTTCGCGCCGCAGCTCGGGAACCTCTTGGGCTTGCTGTGTGAGCGACGTGTACGTCAGCACGACCAACACGAACAGCACCGACAGCACGCCCAACAGAATACTCAACGCTATCAGCAACCGCCTGCTGATGGCGTACTCCTGGGTGTGGCCGTCGTCGCTCGGAATCACCAGGATGCGTGTGTAGGGAGGAAAGCGGAACAGCACGTCAGTCTCCTTGCGGATCGTCGGAGTAAGGTGGTCCCGCTTCTTCTCTCAACCCCGCACTCGAGCCATCGACCAGTCCATCGTCCATGTCGTCGATCAGGTCATCGACCAGGGCGAATCCGTCCTGTGCCGCCGGACCGTGCACCGATGGCCGGTAACGGGGGAACGACATCTGGAAGCAGGCGCCCGCGGCCTCGCACAGTTCGATGCGGCCGCCGTGTTCGTGCACGATGCGCGCCACGATGGATAGGCCCAAACCAGTGCCCTTACCATACTCCTTGGTCGTGAAGAACGGCAGGAAGATCTGGTCGCGGGTCTCGTCGGGAATACCATCGCCGGTGTCGGTGAACTCCATCTCCACCTCGCCGGCCTCGCCGTCGCGGATACTGATGGTCACGCGCCCCCCGTCGGGCAAAGCGTCGATGGAGTTGGCCAGCAGGTTGAAGATCACCTGCTCGATCTCGTTGCGGTTGCCGTAGACCATCCCCTCGTCGTCGACATCGAGCATCACATCGATGTTCTGCGTGCGGATGGCTTTTTCCATCAGGAAGATGGTCTCACGTACGACCTCCGCCAGAACCACACGCCCCTTCTGCTTGCCCGACGGACGCGCGAAGTTCAGCAGGCCCTTGATGATGATGCGGCACTGCTCGGTTTGGCGGATGATGCGCTGGATGTCTTCGAGTTCATCGTCGGTGGCGTCGGATTCCTCGAGCATCTGGGCCGACAGCAGAATCGATCCGAGCGGCGTATTGAGCTGATGGGCGATGCCCGCAGCGAACTGACCGATGCCGGCCAGCTTTTCCGTTTCGCTCATGCGGGTTTCCATCTGCTTCTCCGATGTGATGTCGCGGGCGATCACCACATAGGACAGCTTGCGCTCGAGATCCTTCCGACCGCTGACGCCGGCCGCCGCCGCAATGGGCGACAGCGTCAGGGAGATCTGTCCCACCTCCTGCCGTCCGCGGCGGCGCAGAGGAAACTCGAAGTTGAGGCTGCGGTTCAAGCGCGCCGCATCGTTCATGGCCTGTTCGAGCTCCATGCCGTAGCAAAGATGGATGTCTTTGAAGGGGCGGTTCAGCACATTGCGGCGCGGCACAGCGAAGAGCGCTTCGGCGGCTTTGTTCCATTCCAGCACGCGGCCGTCGCCGTCGAGCATGAAGATGGCTTCGCCGGCATGGTTGATGATGTTGCGGTACTTCTCCTCGGATCGACGCAGGCGGATCTGATCGGCCTGACGACGGCGGAACACGATCCATAATCCCCAACCCACCGCCACGAACAGCACCATCGACACGAGGGTCCAGAGTTGCGTTGCGACATCGACGCCGCCGACCTCCGGATTTTCAAACATGGCTCCGCCCGACTGCAGATGCGCCACAAGCTGGGCGAGGCCGTAGACCACCGCCAACAACAGACCCGCCGTAGCTGCGATCAAGACCATGAAGGGCCCGTCGAGCCAGGCCCACGACCTTAGTCGCCTCTTTAACTTGTTGAATATTAACAAGTTACACCATTTCTAGGAGAGGTCCGTATCCACGCCGAACAGCGCGAGCAGGCGCATCAGGTCATCATCGGAATAGAAGCGCAGGTTCAGCGAGCCCTTGCCGCCGTCATCGCGTTCGATCTGAACCGGTGTGCCCAAAACAGCTTCGGCACGTTCGCGCAAGGCGCGGATTTCCCGCGTCTCTTCAGCGAGGGCTTTTTTGCGTCGCGTCGAACGTGGCGCCGTGGCGTGACCAACCAGCAACGATTGCACGCGCTTTTCGCATTCTCGTACCGAGAGACCTCGGCTGCGGCACAGACGAGCCAGTCGCAAGCGGCTAGTAGAGTCGGTTACGCCGAGCAGAACCTTGGCGTGTCCCCTGCTGATCTGGTCCTCCTGCAGCATGTCTTGAATCTCTGTTTCGAGAGCTAAGAGACGCAGGGTGTTCGCCACACCACTGCGGCTCTTCCCGAGCATTACCGACAATTCTTCCTGGGTGGCGCCATAACCATCAAGAAGCTGCTGGAATGCGAGGGCCTCTTCCATGGGATTCAGGTTTTCGCGTTGAATATTTTCCAGCAAAGCGACCTTGAGAGCCTCGGTCTCCTCATAGGAGCAGACAATGGCAGGGATCTCCTCGATGCCGGCAAGACGCGCCGCACGAACGCGGCGTTCGCCGGCGACCAGGCAGAACTCGGGGGCGGGCCCTCCGGTACGGTCATCGGGATCCAGACGCTCTTCTAGCCTCAGCGGCGGCCGCTCTCCTGCGACAAGGTGCCTGACAAGGACGGGTTGAAGCACGCCGACCTGGCGGAGGGAATCCGCCAATTCATTCAATGCGTTGTCTTTAAATATCTTACGCGGCTGGCTGGGGTTAAGGCCAATCAATTCAAGAGGGAGCATCCGTGCTTCACGGTCGCCCAACTGGGTGACTGCATGGGATTGTGGAGCCTCGGCCCCAGTGATCAGGGCCGAAAGGCCCCGCCCAAGAACTCGATCGTTGCGAGGGTTCATTCCTGGACCTCCTCGACCTTGGCAGCAACCTTGTCGATATCAACAACCCCAGATCCACCAGCCTGGGCCGCCCCAACCTCCAGTGGCGGACGGTTGGCGGCGATCACCTCTTCGGCCAGCTCCATGTAGCTTTGGGAGCCTAGGCATTCGACATCGTAGAGCAGAATCGGCTTTCCGAACGATGGTGCCTCGCTGAGACGAACGTTGCGCGGAATTTTCGTCTTATAAACCGTATCCCCGAAATACTCGATGGCCTCCTCGGCGACCTGATTCGACAGCTTCAAACGGCGGTCGAACATCGTCAGCAGCACACCCTCGATTCGCAGATCCGGATTAAGGCTCTTCTGCACAAGCTGTATAGTGCTAAGGAGTTGGCTCAATCCCTCAAGGGCATAATACTCGCACTGAATCGGAATCAAAACCGTATCTGCCGCTGTCAAAGCATTCAGGGTCAACAGGCCTAGGCTCGGCGGTGTGTCGATGAGGATGAAGTCATATCGTTCGCGCACCGAGACAAGGGCGTGGGCCAGAAAACGTTCACGAGAAACCTGGGGTACGAGCTCGATTTCCGCCCCAGCAAGGCGTCGATCTGAGGGAATGATATCAAGGAAGGGAATTGGCGTCGGAATAACCGCCTCCTCAACCCTCGCGGTTCCAAGCATGACCTCATAGCTGGTGGCCCCATAGTCCTCGACCCCACACCCGCTGGTGGCATTGCCCTGAGGATCAAGATCCAAGAGCAGGGTTCGTTTTTCTGCAGCCCCAAGGCTGGCGCACAAGTTCACCGCCGAGGTGGTTTTCCCCACCCCGCCCTTTTGATTGGATACGGAGATGATCCTACCCATGGATCTCACCCTCTTCTGCCTTAAATGAGTGTTATCGGGAGATGTCATCGATGAACATAATCC
>CALEMW010000115.1 GCA_937910695.1 uncultured bacterium | reverse complement strand
GCTTCTTGGACTCGATCCCTAAAAATGCAATTATTTGGGTCTTGCTCGGAGCACTTTTTGGTGGGGGCGGTCTTGTCAGCGGCGGCGCGTTTGGTATCTCGCCAGAATGCGTGACCAAGGAAGCTCTTGAAGAGCGAATGGCTCATCACAATCAGGTCGATACTCTTCAGCGTCGTGAGTTACAGCTTTGCATTGACAGCATCAATACAAAGCTGGCTGCTATCGACGAGAAGGTCGAGGCGTTACTTCGGGAGAAGAAAGACTGATGGCGATGACGGAGTTCCAGCGCCAGATCCTACAAAGGTTGGAAACGGAGCACGCTATCGACGCGGACTTCGTTGGCGACAGTATTGCTCAAGTCATCAGGGGTGAGAAGACGGAAGAGTGGGAAGAGCGTGCTGGAAACGGAAACATGATCGTGACGAAGAGGAAGCGTACACGCGCTCCTGTTGACGTGCTTGCTGGGCTCGCCGTGCTTGACACAGTCATGGGTGGGGAGATTCACGCGAAGGAAGCGATGAGGCGGGTCGGCGTAGCAAGGGCTCAACTTTACGGTCAGTACGTGCCACAGATTCCTGGTGGAAGTATCACTGATGTTGTCTTCCATGAAGATGACAGAGAAAAGCAGCTTGTAGAACTAGACGACAATCTGGACGACAATGCCGACGAAGGGAACACGGACGATATTTGACGAGATCGGCAAGGCCAAGGCAAAGGTAACCTTCCTTGAGTCCGCTCTTGCTGGGGCTAGAACTGCGTCAGAACGTCAGCAGATTATTGCAACTCTCACTGTCTCGCGTCAGGATTTGAAGACGCTCGAAGACATCGCTGGAATGACCAAGCATGAAGCAGGTGCAGCGGCGAGAGTAAAGCATGTAGAGAAGTCGACTACAAACAGGGCGAAGGCCCAAGCGAGCAATTTCAGAAAGCAGTCGCTCGTCAAAGCAGCAGAGAACACCTCTTCTGCAAACGGTGAGGTCAAGGTCGAAGAAATCGACGCTGGTCGACTCACTCGCGACTTCGTATACTTTTGCGAGAAATGCCTGGTCATCACATATAGACCAGGAATGAACAAGGACAATCCATTCGGCGGATTTGGTCCTATGATCCTGTCAGAGGCGCAGATTCGCGTTATGGCAGTCTTGATCAGGATTCTTCTGGTCCTTGGTAAACCTCTTCGTGGACAGATTCTCAAGACTCGCCAGCTTGGGAATACGACACTTCTACTTGCCTTCGCAGTCTGGCTGATGATTACGCATCCACATTACCATGTGATGCTGATTATCGACAAGAACTCACACAACAAGACCAAGCGTAACATGGTTGTAGCTTGGCTAGACTATATCCAGGAGAACTTTAAGCACGTCTTCCCAAATGCCTTTATTAAGAAGGGTGGACGTGGGGAGAAGATGTTGGAGCTTGAGAATGGCTCCAAGATGTTCTTCGAGTCCGCAGAGAGCCCGAACCCCGGCACGTCGGAAATGATCCATTTCTTGATCGAGTCGGAAAAGCCGAAGTGGCCAGATGGTCGTGCAGAGCTTGTGCGTACATCGGTCATTCCTGGCATCCCTCGCGCACCAATGACAGTTCATATTGACGAATCTACAGCGCATGGCATCGACCCGTTCAAGCGTAAGTGGGATCGTAACACGACGGCAGCGAAGGGTTCTACTGACGTAGTCTGCATTTTCCTTCCGTGGAATATCTCAAACGAGTATCGCGAAGAGCCGGCAGAAGACTGTTGGGATGCGAAGGATAGGTTCATCTACCTCGACGATGATGCGGAGCTTAACGACTATGATGAAGACCTCGATAGAGAATTGGTCGAAAGTGAGTTTGCTGCAAAGTACA
Organism: uncultured bacterium; assembly: GCA_937910695.1. GTDB lineage: Bacteria > Krumholzibacteriota > Krumholzibacteriia > LZORAL124-64-63 > LZORAL124-64-63 > CALEMW01. The sequence continues at coordinate 6,003 of CALEMW010000115.1, read as the reverse complement.
AACTGGCGCCAGATCAAGTCTTCTGGAGACGAAATAAAATCAAGTCCGACTTCGATGGAGACAGGGGAGGCTTCGACCAGGAATACCCGATCACGCCTTCGCACGCTTATCGTCGGTATCAGCTTGGCTTCTTCCCAGCTACAGTCCACAAGTACCTGAAAGACAATACTGGAGAGATTCCGTACGAAGTCGGAACCATGTTGGACTCTAATGGGTACGCTGATGTGTCTAGACCGACACTATATTCGGCATTGAAGCCGTTGTTCAGTTCTGACAGGCGTGGAGATTTGTACGTTCGTGAACGTCCGAAGCCTGGGATGGAATACTTTGTTGGGGCAGACACGGCAGAGGGTAAGGTTGTCCTTGATGATTTCGGTCGTGACGATCCTGACTATACCATCTTTTCAATCAAGAACAAGTACGGTAAGACTGTTGCATTGTATATCTCGCGTGTGCGCGCAGAGCACGCATGGTTTGACCTTGTTTTGATAGCTATGTGGTATAACATGGCCTGGGTCAATGGCGAGAAGAATAATACTGGTCTTTCACTCCTGTCGCAGTTCTGGTTGACTGGGTATCCGAGAAACCTGATCAGCGCTCTTCCGAAGGGAGCGCCTGTTAGGGATAGGGCCTGGACATATACGTCTTCAAAGAACAGAAATCCGATGCTTGTTGCGTTGAGAAGGTCTATCTCAACGGATCCATCAAGGTTGTTTGCTGTCGATATTGAGGAGAGTCCTCTTCGTCAGTATTGCAACTTCATAACAAACTCTAAGACTGGTAAGGTTCAGGCAGCAAGTGGATTCCACGACGACATTCCTATGGGCGAAGCTCTTGCAGAGGAGTGTCGTAAATGGAAGCTCGGCGCAGCATACACAGCCGACATGATGGTTGAGCAGCCCGCTGTTCCTGCAAAAGAACCTGTCTGGGCCGATGAAGTCGTGGAACTGCACGGCGGATTCAGGATCGAAGATACTGACTTTTACGACATGCTCGGGGTGAACTGATGTCAAGAGATCGCGTAGTCCAGTCTGGCACCATGACAGACAATCATGGTTCTTCGGTAGACTCTGCCAGTGACGGGGGGATCTCGCTCGATCTCGTCGCGTTCTACGACCAGCGTATACGTGATGACTTGAATGCTCGTATGGGTGGTATCGAGCGTCAGTGGGAGGCCGGCGAGCAGCTGATCCGTAACTCAAACGGAGGCTTCCGCGACGGAAACGTGGCGGCAGAGTTCGTCAAGACGGTTCACGCCAGGCTTTTGAGCGACGAACTCAACGTCGACGTGAACACAGACGATCCGGAAGCTATCGGAGACGGTGAGAAGGCGGAGGTGGTTGCCCAGTCCATCCAGCGTATCGTCGCTCTTCGGGACGCCCTCAAGAGCGCGGCAGCCAACGCGTCGTGGGCCAGCTTTGGAGTCCTTGAAGTCGGGCACCCGATTGATCCATGGAGTCACGATCCGTGGATGTCGTTCCGCGCTCCGAACTACTCCTGGGAAGACCCAGCGGTCGAGGATGATTGGGTCGAAGCGAGCCCGGAAGACATGGACGCGATGGGGGTCGACGCCGGGAACGTCATTCCGATGAATCCGAACTCGTACATTCCAGAGCCGCAGGACGTGTCCGCGAAGCCGGTCTTCTCTCCTGCATTTGGATATCCGTGGATTCGGTCTCTGGACCCGCGTATGGTCGTCATGCCTCTCAATGTGCGCGATCCGCACCGCTCTCCGTACTTTGGACGTCTTCGGTTCATCACTCGTGCTGAACTCAATATGATCCAGGGCTTCGACGCTGGGACTGGCTGCACGGCCGCGAACTACCGTGAACTGTATGAGAAGGTCGAGGAGGACGGGTCGATCGACTTGTTCCCAGAAATGATCCTCATTGTCGAACTGTGGATTCGTCGTGACAGAAACAATCCACAGTACAACGGGTGGTTCATTTCCTGGGTACTTGGTCAGCCAGACAAGGTGATCCGTCACGGCCATAACCCGCAGGGTGGGATGGTCCCGTTCATCTTTCTCAAGCTCTCTCGTCTCAAGGGTATGTTCGATACGACACATGCGATGGAGTTGATGAAGTACGCCGACCTCTACGCCATGTCCATCCAGGCGTTTGAGCGCAATCTTGAGGAAGTCTTGAACGACAAGACTTTGATTGAGAGTGGCGCTGGACTTGATGAGCCAGAGGAAAAGAAGCTTCTCAACAAGTTCTACCGTGGTCCAGTCAAGGTCCAGGATGCCAATGGCATCAAGCGGTACAACGACGGCGCAACCTTCGACAGCGACTTGATCCGAGGCATGGCCTACGTGAAGTCTCTGGCGCAGTCCCAGATGCTCCAGTCCGAAATGGATCGTGGGCAGGCCATCAAGGGAATCACAGCAAAGCAGACGCAGGCCCTCCTTGATGCGACCGGCATCAACGTAGAGGAAATGTCGGAGCAGATCAACATGGCTGCCACCGAGGCTGTCATGAAGCTCATGCACCTCGCAGGTCTGTATAGCATGGCCGGTCGCTCTCGTCAATTCCAGTTTGGCGGTCGGTTTACCACCATGTCTCGTGGCGCTCACGATTTCATCACCTCTTACAGCTACGAGATCAAGGTCAACGACAGGGGTGCTGCGTATACCGAAGAGGAGCAGCTTGTCTGGATCCAGCTACTTCGGACTATCGCGCAAGAAGGGTCGTGGTTGCAGCCATACTACGACGCGGAAGGGTTTGCCAGACAGACACTCAAGCGGTTCAAGGCTCCGGTCGGGCTACTTGCCAGCCGTGCGGCTGGAAGGCAGGGGCAGGGGGTCAACCCCAACGCCATTCCTGGCCTTGAAGGCGGAGAATTGGGAAATGCTGGATCAGAACTTGCGCCTGGTGCTGATACCATGCTACAAGAGATTGTGAGCGGCCAGCATCCTGAACGTAAAATGGGCGGTCGCGGTCTTAGTCTTGGAAATGGACTGCGTGGAGCCCTCAAGACTGGAACAGGAAGCGGAGAGTTTTAGACTATGCTGTATGAGTGGCGCTGCCAGAACCCAGAATGCGAGGCCGAGGTTGAGGTCCATCGTTCCATGAGGGACGCTGAACTTCCTCCGATCAATGCCTGTCCGCAATGTGGCGCTATGAACTGGCAGAAGATTCTCGGAAACTTTGTCGCAGTCACACATACCATGCGTGACAATACTTTCCCTATCAAGGTTCCTGGTCTTCGCAAGGTCGTCAAGACAGATAGGGTGACCGGCCAGGTTCTCAAGGATCATCTGAACAGACCGATCGTCGAGTACAGAGACGTTGTCTTCTCTTCACGCAAGCAGCAGAAGCAATGGCTCAAAGAGAATGGAATGTGCTTGACAGAGGATGGGCGTGATCCATCTATCGGTCGTAGCCAGCATTCCCATTATCAGCAGCCTGGTAATGACTCTACAGCCCCGAGCGATGCCGCTGCGGAAATGGTCCGTGGCGCGCAGTTCATCGAACCACGTGAAGTCTATGACATGTTCGACTTGGACCAGTCGAGTCATCCTTCACACTGATCAAAAAAGGACCTGATCATGCCTGACGGAATGTCTGTTGCTGCTCCCGCTCTCTCCCCCGCTCCCGCGACTGGGGCGCCTGCCGCTGTCGGTGGCCCTTCTCCTGGCGGTGCGTCCCCCACCCCCTCCGGTGATGGCCGGGAGGCCGCACCGGCGACGCCCCAGTCGCCTTCGGAACCTGCTGCTCCAGTCGAGATTCCGAATCTCCAGCGACATCTGGACCCATACCTGCCAACGCGGGAAGCTCCGACGGCAACCAAGTTCATGGAGCGCGGTGTCACAGCCGAGTCTCTCGACGCCTATCAGAAGGCGCAGACCGGTCACCAGAAGCTTATGGAGTTCCAGAACGGGATCCGTCAGGTGATCCGTGAGCCTCTCACCGTCGAGGGCGTGACAGTCCAGTTCTCCACCGAGCAAGAGGTCCACGCATTCGTCGATCTCGCTCGCCAGGTCACGTCCGCTCCAACTCCGAAGCAGATCGCGACCTTGTTCTTCTTGCAAAAGCTCATGGCTATGAAGGGTGAGACTGCCACTCGTGCATACGAGCGTCAGGTCCAGCAGCCCAAGCCCACTCCGACCCCTGGTGACGGCCGCCCAGTCGTCACTCCAAAGCCGACCGAGCAGCCGGTATCCGCCTCCGATCCTTTCGGACGCGTCCCCTCGAGCCGCGAAATGCTGCGTCAGTCCGATCCTGCCTTCTTCAAGGACGTGATGGACGGCAAAAAGTCGTTGTTCGGGGAGTAGCTCCGACAACCAACTACAACGAGGATAGGCAGACATGCCCACCTACACAGAGCAGTTCAAGGCGATCCAGCTTCTCGACACAAGGTTGAAGAAGCTGGTCGTCCAGGAGATGGTCAAGAACTATCTCTACTACCGACTCCGCTCCGGCGGCTCGATGGTCAAGTGCTATGAGTCCATCGAAGTCCCCATGTACGTCTCACCGCCGCAACTCGGCAAGTGGATCACCCATGGTGACCAGCTTCCCGACGCGCAGTCCAGCGCCATCGCCATGGGCGAGGCCACCAACCGCTTCGTGGTCGTCCCCTCCGGGCTCGACATGCTCGAGCAGATGATCCACGAGAACAACCCAGACAAGCTGTTCGACATCGTCGATCTGCGGTCGGCGGAAGTCGCGTGGGCCATGCGCCGGACACTCAACGCCGGTCTCTGGAACGGTACGGGCGGCAAGCAGCCCGACGGTCTCGCCACCGCTATCGAGAAGTCCGCCCCCGGAGCACAGTCCGAGGTGGTCATGGGAGTCAACAAGGCGACCAAGGCGTGGTTCCGCAACAAGTACGTCCAGTTGACGCAGACCTTCGGCTACCTGGCCGCCGGTTCGACCATTCCCGCCGGGTTCCTGGCTCTGCTCTCGCTGATCCAGCAGACCACCAACGGAACTCTCAAGCCCACAGACCTGATCACCACGCAGGCGATCTTTGAGACCATCCGGCGCGCCATGCTGGAGACCTCGTCCGCCTACCACATGATCACCGAGTACAAGACCGCGAAGATGGGCTTCGAGAACTTCATGTTCTATGGGTCGTACATCGCCTGGGATCCCAACTGCCCCGACGACTCCGTCTACGCCATCCACCTGAACGAGCAGTACGATCCGAACTGGACCGGCGACCCTCGCGACAAGGCCAAGATGGACGCGGACCTGGAAGACCTCGGCGCCAAGAGCATCTTCGAGATCAACGGATCCTGCGGACTGCTCGGACACCCCAACATCCAGATGCGTCGGATTTCTCCGCGTAGTCCCTACAGGCAGTTGACCCAGACTGAGTGGATCATCCACGCCATGAACTGGGTCTACATGCGTATGTCCGACAACGGCGTTCTCGGGTGTAGCGTCCCCGGCTACTTGAGCACCTGGTAGCATGTGTCGTAGCGGGGCCTTACGGCCCCGCTCCTACACGTCTAACCTTCAAGGAACATCATGGACACACTCCAGCTCGTCACTATCCGACAGCTTCTCGGCGGCATCTACGGATTGTCCGCTGCCCACACCAAGCTCGACCTGCTGATCGCAGCCGGTATCACCGAGATCGCGGACATCCTCGCTCTCGCGACTACCGTCGACGGCAAGATCGACTTGGTTCAAGTGGATACTACTGCTATTCTCGCTGACCTCGTCACCGCCCTGGCCAACCAGGTCTCGATTGAGGCCAAGGTGGATCTGCTCCAGATCGACACCACGGCTATCCTGGCCGACTTCGTTACCGCCCTGGCCAACCAGGTCAGTATCGAAGGCAAGGTGGATCTGCTCCAGCTCGACACCACGGCGCTCCTCGCGGACTTTGTGACGTCCTTGGCCAACCAGGGTGTCATCGAGGGCAAGGTCGACTTGCTCCAGGTGGACACCACGGCGATCCTCGCTGACCTCGTGACGGCTTTGGCTGCGGCGGTCACTATCGAGGGCAAGGTCGACTTGCTCCAGGTGGACACCACGGCGATCCTCGCTGACC
>CALEMW010000114.1 GCA_937910695.1 uncultured bacterium | reverse complement strand
CCAGGCGAGGTCTTCGTTCTGCGGCCAGGTTGCGGCTGCGAGATTCGATTGCAGGAGCTTGGGAACCTTGTGCTGGAGAAAGTCGAGGGGGAGATCGCCCTTCTGCAGGTCGGGGTACTTCGCCAGGGCGGCGAGGGTATCGTCGCGGGTGCTGAAGCTGTTCATCAGCAGCAGGGGCACGCCGGCGGCCCGGGCCTGGCGGGCGATGATGTCGAGGAAGGTCAGGCCGTTCTTGACCGGGAGGAGGGACTTCGCCTTCGCGAGGCCCATGCCCGTGCCGAGGCCGCCGTTGAGTTTCAGGTAGACGGTCTTCGGCAGAGCGGCGGCGCCCATTGCAGCGACGTCGGCGGGGATGGAGTCGGCGTCGGGAAGGTCTTCGACGGGTTCGAGGTCGTCTTCGGGCACCAGGCCGGTTTCGCCTGCCGCGAGTTGGGCGTGGTAGTGGAGGAAGGTGTCGATGGCGATGTCGGGGAGGTGTTCCGCCTGCATGCGGGTGCGGATCGTGTTCGTGTGGGGCATGGGCGGGCTCCTGGGCTGAAATGACCGTGGACGCCATGCTATTTCGAGACGGTGTGCGAAGTCCAGGAGGGATCTCCGGGCGACCATCTGCCGGTGATCGGGCCGTGTTTCAGGGTACGAGTTCCCAGGTCGGCGATTCTCCGGCGGGCAATAGGCCGTCCACGACGCGGAAGACGAGGGTCCGACCTTCGTCCTGGACGAAGTCGTCGGACGGCCAGAATCCTTCGGCGTGGATTCCCAGAAGGGTTTGCTGGCGGTAGTCGTAGAGCTTGGCTTCGTCAGGGCTGAACAACAGCCCGTAGGATTCGCCGTGATAGATCCTGTCGGGGAAATGATCGACGAACAGGGCGTTGGGCGACGACTCTTGTGCGCCGCCGATGAGAAGGGCGCCCCGGAGCTCGCCGACCCGACTGGTGACCTGTACGAGCACATCCATCATTTCGCTGTCGCCTGAGATCTCCACCGTGAGATCTCCAACAGTCATCTCTTGGGTCCTCGTTGGATTCCACTCGCCCGCACCCGTCACGATTCCTTTCGATACCGTCACGGCCGAATAGGCCTCGTAAGCCCCGAGCATGTCAGGCCACTCGACACCCAGGGCCGCTGCAAGACGAGCCTTCACCTCGTCCACCGTCCACCCGGCCACGTCGCTCCAGGAACCCGACACCGACCTGTAGGCGGCCTCCATCCCCTTCACTCCGTACGTCGCATGGAGAAAGCCGACCATGGCGCCGGACGCCGGATAGGTCAGGTCGGCCATCGCCCCGTGGAAGTCGTTCCAAGTCAGCAACTCGTCGATGCCGATGAACCCATCCACCAACATCGTCTGTCCCAGCGCGGCCATGACGCGAGGGTGCCGTCCCCAGCGCCCGCCGAGATTCACCGCAACGCCTTCCTGAAAAAGAGGCAGCACAGCCGGCGCCGCTTCGCCCAACCAGACGTTGACCAGCAGGTGCGCCAGTTCATGGGCGTGGCAGGGATGAGAGGTCACCACGATATCCTGCTGCTGATTCGCCACGCCGACCGTCGGGGCTCCGGCCAGCATTTCGACATCCACGGGATCGGCCAGCAGGTAGCCGAGCTTGCCGAGTTCGAGACGGGCGAGATCTTCGGCGTCGAACCCGAGCCGGGAGGCCATGGCTGCGATGCAGGAATCGAGGTCGGCGACCCGAACGGGACAGGCATCACCCGACCGGCAGTCGAAGACATCGATGAACCGCCCTACCTTTTTCCCGCTTCTCTCTGCACTCAACCGCACGGGCGAGGCCAGAAGCCAGGAATCGTCGGCGGGTACGAGATAGTAGTGGAACGCAGCACGGTCCGCGCCGGAATGGAACACGATCTCCCGTCGCAGACAGCCGGCCAGGACTCCGTTCTCCACGGGGATCGCTTCACCGATGACCCAGGACAGGTCGTGGTTCATCGCGAACTGCCAGAGTGGGGAATCGCCATCGACCTTGAGGATTCGCTCGTCGGTCCTCAGTCCCAGCCGATCGGCTCCGGACACGTCGTCCTGGCGCCAGAAGCGGCTCGACGTCTCAAGATCGCCGCTCCGGACAGCATCGAAATAGGAATTCAGGATGGAGTCGCTTGTTGTGCAAAGCGCCGGAACTGCGACGAACACGAGAAGAGCAACCGTATGCGACAGGGTCTGCAAAGTGCGCATCGTCGCGGGCCCCGCTTTGTCTGGACGGTCTTCATGGAATCGGCTATACGACTGCTCGCGAGTCGGGCAGGCCAGGAGTCCAGACGTCTGGACTCCCGGCGATCAGG
>CALEMW010000113.1 GCA_937910695.1 uncultured bacterium | reverse complement strand
CATACCATAGCTCTGTGTTCACATAGGTTCTACCTGGGTATTCGCAAAATGAACGTCCGCTATACGGTTGAAAGCCGGTTTTCGAGCGTTTCGTGTTCACATAGGTTCAACCTCACTATTCGCATTTTCACATTTACGTTCAACGGTAGAACGTCAGTTTTCAGCGACAAGTTTTGACCCTATCGCGAATAGTACCGTAGAAGGCGGCTTTCGCATGGTTAAATAACGAAGACGGTCTGGGGCGTTTTTGTGTGGGTATCCAGCTCCCCGAGTGATGTATCGTTCGGTGGTCTGGCGCTGCTGCGCCGCTTTCGGTCAACCCACCACTGGAGTCCAACCATGTTCGGTGAACCCTCCGACTTCTCTCCCCTCGATCTGCTCGGCAGCCTGGGCCTCAACGTCGCCGCCACCCACACCGCTGTGAAGCGCGGTAACGGTGAGTTCCGCATGGGCATCAAGGTCAAGGGCGAAGTGCCCGCCTACACCGACTTCCGCTTCCTGGTCGGTGCCGGTGCCGCCATCGGCGCGCAGTTCGCTCAGGGCCACATGACCCGGCGCGTCGGCCACGACATCGCCAGCGGTCTGCTCAACTCCTACGTCGCCACCGAGACGATGCGCCAGATCGGCAAGACCGAGCAGGCCATCATCCAGTCTGAGATGAGCGCCCAGCGCCAGCTCCCCGCCCCGCCCGTCGACGTCCCCGCCAACGCCCCCGCTGTCCCCGTCGATGCCGAAGGCATGGGCTACGACTTCGGCTGGTAGCCGCACCTCGACTGCTTGAACCCTTCTCCTTCACAGGTCCCCCTCACACTTCGAGTACCACCAGGAGTACCCCATCATGGAAGACGAATTCGGCTACAGCCAGCGTCGTGTCGCCCATCTGCTCAAGCGGAAGGCGAAGCTCGAGTCCCTCTACCCCGTCTCCGGTCCCGCCCGCCAGAAGCTGATCAAGCGTCACCTGGCCCGCATCGACCGCGTGCTCAACAAGAACGGCTACACCAACGAGCAGGCCGACATGGCCAGCATGATGGCAGCTTCCGGCCTCGAGGGTGTCGGTAGCCTGGAGTTCCAGGCCATGAGCCCTCCGGGTCTGGGTCGCCTCGTGCGCCTGCCCTTCTACCCCACCACCGCGTCCGCCAGCACCATCACCAGCGCCGGCCTCAACGCCGCCAGCACGGTGAACCCGATCATGATCGAGGACTTCACCGCTGTCGGTGGCGTCACCACCACGGGCCAGCACATCCTGCGGACCCCCGCCGTGAGCTGGGCCCTGCTCCGCATCGTCGGCTTCGAGACGATCATGCGGCGTCGGTGGGACAACCTCCAGATGCCCGGTCCCGTCATGCTCTGCTCCGACCTCAAGATCGGCGGCGGCATGACCCTGTTCACCCACGAAGACTGGGGTGACGCCAAGATGTACTCGGCGGACAACCCCGACTTCTGCGGCCTGCGCGACTACCCCGTCCTCGAGTCCCCGAACGTCGCCGAAGTCACGGTCCAGGCCGTCTCCGACATCGCTGACAACGGTGCCGTCCCCGCCGACGAGCAGCTCACCTTCTCCTGCGCCGTCCTCTGCGAGATCCTCGTCGATCAGAACCACGGGGCGCACATCCCCGGTGCCTACGCCCGCAAGGGTGCCATGGTCCGCCAGGGTGGAGCCTACGTCCGCTAGGGTCGGCAGTTCGCCTTCCTCTCAACCTTCCATCAGGAAACCTCTCAGGAGAGTCTCACCATGCGCAAGCAGGACCAGTTCCGTGCCCAACAGGCCAAGATCGCTCGGGCGCAGGCCCAGGGCGTCGGCGGCCTCAAGTTCGTCGCCCAGTCCCCTCCGGGTCTGGGTCGCCTCATCCGCATCCCCTTCTACCTCGAGACGGGTGTCAACCGCTTCGCCAGCCTGAACGGCTCGACGGACGCGAACATCACCCTCGCCCTCGGTGCTGGTGCGGTGATCGCCTCGACCACCTTCCCCGCCATCGTCGCTGGCCCGCCCGCCCTTGTCGGTGCCGGTCCCACCGCGCTGCTCCGCACCCCGCAGATCAGCTGGGCCCTGCTCCGCATCGTCGGCTTCGAGGTCTGCCTCTACAGCCCTCCCAACGACGACAGCTACCCCATGGAGCTGGCCGTGCAGGACCTGAAGGTCGGTGGTGGCGCGACCCTGTTCGTCCACGAGGACTGGGCCCCCGCCAGCATCTACCAGGCGTACCAGCCCAGCCTGGCCGGTCTGCGCGACTACCCGATCCTCGAGTCCCCGAACCAGGCCGAGGTCCAGGTCCAGGTGGTCGGTGACACCACCAGCCATCGCCTGACCTTCACCGCGAGCATCGTGGCTGAGATCCTGAGCGACGATCAGGTGGGTCAGCACATCCCCGGTGCCTACGCCCGCAGCGGTGCCATGGTCCGCCAGGGCGGCTCCTACCTGGGTCAGTAGCCCTCCTGGCACGCTGTCCTGACTGGAGTCCAAGGCCCACTCGCCGCCCGTTGTGGCGACGGGTGGGCCTTCGCTGCCTGGAGGCACCATGTCGCATGAGCTGGAGCGCCTGAAGACCCTCTTGCCCCTGGTGGACAAAACCAGACGGCAGTGGCTGCTCGGTCGCATCCGTGAAATGGAGTCCGAGCGTCGTGGTGGCGAGATCCCGCGCTCATGGCTCGAGGGACCTGTCGCCGCTTCCGGCCTGGCCGGGACGGGCGGCCTGTCCTTCCAGGCGGGCTCTCCTGGTGGAGCTGGGCGGCTGGTCAGCGTGCCCTTCTTCTTGCAGGCGGGTGACCCCTACGTCATCACCGACGCTGGCTTGGGCAACGCGCCCATCAGCCATCCAGAGGTGCTGCTCTCTATCGGAACGAACAATGAGGAGCGTTCCATCGGCCCGCTGGAGTTCAAGACACGGAACGTGGCCTGGGCGCGGCTGCGCGTCGTCGGCTTCCAGGTGGCGAAGAAGTACGGTCTGTCTCAGACGGACGCGATCTACACCGCTCCTTGGGTGCTCGCCAAAGACCTCCGTGTCGATGGCGGTGTGAGCCTGATGGCGTCGGACGCCTATACCGACACCACCCCCTTCTCGAACCTGATCCCGCAATACGGTGGCTTGCGAGACTACCCGATCCTCGAGAAAGACAACCGCGCCTCGGTGCGGATCAGCATCATGGTCGGGCAGATCATTCCAGCAGTCCTGCTCGTTTCGGACGAGATCAAGGCCAGCCTGGCCATGTGGCTGCTGTGCGAAGTGCTCGAGGACGACATCGTGGGCGACTTCCTGCCTGGCCCCTACGCCAGGGGTGACGCGCTGCGACGACGGTACGACTACCGGACCACCGGGGGAGTCACGAGGTGACCCATGGGCAAGATTCATCCCTACCTCTCTGTTGACACCCGAGACGCGGCCAACCTGCTGGACGGAATCGTCTCGGCCAACCTGGGCCAGATGCGCCGCTCGAGTGTCGGCGCGTCCAGTTCGTTCCCCATCCTGCGTGGCATCCAGAACGGCACGGTGCGCTACAAGCGCGCCGACCGCAACGAGCACTGGCAGACCTGGGGCGAGCTGATGGAGCAGCTCCAGGGCAGCGGGAAAGCCGAGGGTGATTGCGAAGACCTGGCCAGCGCCGTGGCTGCGGAGCTGCTGTTCGCTGGCATCCCGGCTCGCACCTACGTTTACAAGAGCGGCCCGTCGCTCTACCATGTCGTCGTGAAGACCGACCGCTGGGGTTTCTTGGACCCGTCCAGGGCGGCTGGCATGGAGGGCAACGGCTGATGCGTACCACCTACCCAGGCGACCGCTTCGGGATCAAGCTCAGCGGCATCATCGACTGGCGACAGGTCGGTCAGACCCGGAGCATCTGGAACGGTGCGCCCCCGGTCCTCCCTGACGGCACCGCCATGCAGACCCTCTCGCTGAGCGCGGATCGTGAAGGAGCCGCAGCGTTGGGCCAGAGCGTGACGGTCGAGGTCAGTGCTGGCGGCCCTCAGGGTGGCTTCCAGACTCGTCGCTTCGCCATCGGAGGCGGGCTCGCCGCTGATCTGCGCCTGGGCAACTACGAGATCGTCAACGCCAAGGTGTTGACGGCGGTCCCGACCGGGTTCCGGCTGCGCTGGGCCTGGAGCAGCGACTGGTCGTTGCAGCCCAGCCCGTTGTTCGCCTACATGCCCTACACGGTCCCTGGAGCGGTCGTCGATCTGCCCCAGGGAACCGAAGCGATCTTCCCCACGAACGCGAGCGTGATCACCTGGGAAATGGTGCAGTTCGTGACGACCCAGGTCGTCGCTGCTGCCGCCGCTCAGGAGGTCGAAGCCCGGTGGGGGTCCATGTCCTGCAACATCGCCAACCAGTTCATCGTGAGGTTGCGTGGGTTCTAGTTGTACTCACGCTCCATGATGGTGTAGCATCGCAGCACCAAGGAGAGAACGACCATGATCGATCATACGGACATCAAGGATGTAGCCGCCGCGCTCGGCGTCTCCACCGACTCGCTGGTCAGCTACGGGCAGACCATGCTCGTCAAGCCTGGCACCGTCACCAACAGCGGCACGATGGTCACCGGGCCCTACGTCGAGCGTGCGCTGCGCTCCCGCTGGCAGGTGTTTCCCCAGGCGGTCGAGTATGGCCCTGGCTTCGATGATGCGCTCATCGAGGCGGGCTCCGACGACACCGAGATCGAGCTGGCCGGGCTCGAGGACGAAGTGGGCATGATCATGGAGCCCATCTACGGGCTCGACGACGATCCCGAGTTCGGGGTGTCCGCCAGGCGCTCTGCGCGCATGAAGAAGCGGTACATGAAGCTGTACGGCAAGCTGGTCGCGTGCCAGGAGCTGCTGAAGGCCGGCAAGGGCTACAACCCCCACCTCAAGACCATGGCCATCCCGGTGGCGGGTCCGTTCATCTACCTGGCGCGGCTGTTCAACAAGGACAAGCGCATCCAGAACCGTGCCAAGCGGTGCGACAAGCTGATGGCTCGTCTGACCAGGGTTCGTCAGCGCATGGAGCGCAAGGGCATCGACGTGACGGGCCTGCCCGATCCCACCCAGCTCGCTTCGCAGATGCAGCAGAAGCTGGCTCCCAGGGGTCGCGGTCGCCGTCGTTCGGTGCGCCGTCCGATGCGTCGCAACCAGGGCGGACCCCGCTGGCGTCAGCAGCAGATGCAGCAGCAGCCCCAGGGCGGGAGCTACGTCCCCACCAGCCGCGCCGTGAGCGATCTCTACCACCAGGACCAGGCCGCGCTCGAGCGCGAGGTGTCCTCGTCCATGCCGAACTGGGACTCGCTGGGTGGTGAGGACCGCTTCGACGAGCTGGCGGCGGATCTTCGCAGCGAGGCCCAGGGCTTCCTGTTCGGTGACATGGAGCACGACTACTACGGCATGGTCGGCTACGAAGACTACGGCGACGACGACTTCGGCGTGGACGACGACTTCGGCCTGGACGACGACGACGACGACTCCGATCTCGACAGCCTCGAGCAGGAGTACGACGACATGGGTCTGGACGACGACGACCTCGACGACGATGACGACCTGGGCCTGGACGACGACGACCTCGACGAAGACGAGCTGGGTCTGGACGACCTGGGCCTCGACGACGACGACCTCGACGACGACCTCGACGACGACATGGGCGTGGCTCCGCACGTTCACGCCGCCCGCATCCAGCGCCGCCATGCACGTCAGCAGAAGCTGCGCCAGGTCGGCAAGAAGGCCGGTCGTGCCTTCGTGCGGGTCAACAAGCAGATCCTCCAGTCGGCTATGCCTCCTGGTGTCCCGACGCCCCCCGTCCCCTTCGTGAAGAAGGGCGGCGAGCCCTGGCGCAAGAAGTTCCACAAGGCCGGTCGCCGCATGAACCGGATGCGTGGCGAGATCATGGGCTCCGCGTCCTACGGGTCCGAGGCCGACATGGCCATGCTCGACGTGGACTCGAGCCTGCGCGCCATGTCCCCCAACGACGGCGTGGAGTGGGGTCGGATTCGTCCGCTCAGCATGGACACCGACGCCCCGCTGGTCGTCATGGTGGCCATGCGGAAGCGCCCCGATCTGCTGCAAGTGCTCGGCTCGATGAACCGCTACCCGCCCGTCCAGGCGGCTCAGGCCCTGCGCGTCCACACCGACGCTGGCGACTGGGTTGGAGCCGATGGCTTCCCCGCTGGCAAGGGCGCTCCGCTGCCCCCGCCTCGCCGCATCGGTCGAGAGGTCTACGCCGGATGAAGCCGCTCTCCACCCGGTTCCAGCGCAACCTCGCGCAGGTAGACGCGCTCTGCCTGCGCGACCGTTACGCGGGTCGCTCGACACAACCCAGCGTGGCCCCTGTGTCTGCTCCCAAGGGGCCGGAAGGGCCGCTCCAGCTCATCTTCGGTTCGCTCTCTCCGCACGCAGAGAAAGCCATCCGCTTCGTGCAGACCCCACAGGGTCGAAAACTCGCTTCTGTAGCCGTCTTGGCGACGGGGGCAGCCGTATTTCCGAGGTTGTGATCTGGACATCACAGATCACTTGGAGTACGATTCCTTTCACCACCACAACAGCCGGTTTTCCGGCATCCCTGGAGAGTCGCCATGAAGAAGGCTGATCTGGTCAACAAGATCATGCAGGTGTCCGAGAACAACACCCCCGCCGACCGCAAGCTGATGATGGGTCAGCCGGTCGTCGTCCTCCAGAACCTGCTCGCCTTGGCGCAGGCCGCGCAGGGCCAGAGCAAGCGCGCCAGCCTCCCCAAGGCCAAGGCTCAGCCCAAGCGCAAGTCCAAGGCCAAGTCCAAGGCCAAGGCCAAGGCGCAGCCCAAGCGGCAGTCCAAGGCCAAGGCGCAGCCCAAGCGCAAGAGCGCGCCCAAGCGTCAGTCGGCCCCCAAGGCCACCCGCAAGAGCGCCGGCAAGCTGCCCAAGACCCTCAAGGCTCGCGCCGCCAAGATCAGCGCCGCCATCAAGGCCGGCAAGATCGCGCAGAAGCAGGGCAAGAGCAAGCCGAGCGACTACGCCGACAGCCTCACCACCCGCCAGAAGTACGACAAGTTCGTGGCGCTCTACGCGGGCACCGTGATCCGCAAGGCTTCCCGCAAGTCCAAGGACAAGGGCCCGAGCATCGTCTCGATCTACGAGTCCCTGCGTTCGACCCACCGTCGTCCCTACTTCCTGTCCGCTGGCTACAGCGTCAAGGGGTTCTCGGTCGGCGGCGGCAAGAAGGGTGCGGGCGTGATCCGCGCCGTGCCTGGCAAGGGTGCCAAGCCCTTCAAGTCCCTGCCCGAGGGTCAGCAGCGCGCCGTCCTGGCGTTCCTCAACAGCGCCGAAGGTCAGAAGCTGCGCGGCAAGGGTGCTCCCAAGCTCGTGTCCGGTTCCCCCGCTCGCTACTGGTAGCGGAGGGGTGGCGCTTCGCCACAGAACCAGCTCCATCCTTCATGCCCGAGGTTTGTCATGTCGTCCGATCTGATGGGTGCCCTTGTGCGCCGTGATCTCTCTCGAGAGGCGGTGCTCGATCTGGACGCCTCTCTGGCCATCCAAGAAGCAGCCGATCTCGGCAACACGGAGGCCCTGGCCTTCGTAGACGAGGCGGGCCAGCGGTTGGCCGAGGCATCGGAGTATCGTGAGCAGGCCACGCGGTTGCGTGGCTGTGCGCTCGAGGCTTCGTCCATGGGGTCGTCCACCCTGTCGGCGTTCGGTGCGGACGTGGCGCGGCTGTCGGGCATGGAGGCCGAGCTGATCGAGGGATCGGTGGTCGAGGCGGTGCGCGCTTCGCGCACCGCCGATCTGCTGGGCGGCAGTGTGGCCTGGATGAGCGACTCCGAGAGGAACCTGCTCGACGAGAAGGAGCGCCTCTGGTCGCTGTCTTCCGCCGAGCGTGAGCGCGCCTTCCGAGCCGTGGCAGACCGGCTCGTGCAGGACGCCTCGATGGGCGCGGACGACGACGACGTGGAGGAGCCAGAGGATGACTCCATCGCTCGCTTCGGTGCGGCCATCGGCTGCTACGGTGGCGATCTGCCCCTGGTGTTCGGTGAGGACTGCTTCGAGCGCATCGGCTCTGTGTTCAAGGCCAGCAAGGATGGCCTGACCAAGCGGCTGGAGCGCAAGAAGAAGCGCCTCGAGAAGGTCGAAGCGAAGCTCGACGAACTCGAGACTGCCGGCAAGAGCGGGCTGCGGGTGAAGCTGCTCCAGGCTCGCGTCAAGGTGCTGGAGAAGTCCATCGCCCGCGTCGAGAAGAAGCTCGAAGACCTGGGCGAGGCGACCTCCGATCTGAAGGTGGCCAAGTCCGACGCCAAGCTCGCGGCGAAGGAGTCCAGCTCCGGTATGAGCGACGAGGATCGCGAGATCGAGGAGCTGCTCAAGATGGACGACGACGAGCTGGGCGCAGGGCCCCGTCGTGGCGGTCGCAAGAGCAAGCTGTGGGCCATGTCCGACGAGCAGCTCCAGCAGATCCTGAACGATCCCAACGCGCCACGCCATGCCAAGGTCATGGCGAAGCGTGTCCTCGAGTCTCGCCAGGATGGTGGGAAGTACGAAATGAGCCCGATGGACAACGATCAGCAGAACGACATGGTCGTCCGACGCAGCTCGGGCGGTCGTGGTCGTGGCGGTCGTGGTCGCGGTCGTGGACGTGGTGGCCAGGGTGGCGGGATGCAGCGTCACGGACGCCCCCCGTTCCGAGCCCCTCGTCGTGGTCGCATGGGCGACACCCTGGGCGGTGACGAGCGCACCCCCTTCGTCGGCTTCTTCCTGCGCCGGGCCGAGGCCCTGGGCGCTGCGGACAAGGAGCTGAGCCCGTTCCGGCAGCGGCTGAAGGACCTGGGGATCAAGATCAAGACCGGCACCGGCACCGCCAAGGACGCCGCGAAGCGTCGTGCAGCCGCCACCAAGGCCGGGCTCGCCGCTCGCAAGGCTGCGCGGGCTCTGTTCGATCCCGCCGTGAAGCAGGGTCGCTCCGATGTGAGCGACTCCAGCCGTGGCCTGCTCACCGCCATGATGGTCCGTCGCAAGGCCGGTCGTCAGGCGTACCTGGCTTCCCGTCGTGGCGGCGAAGTCTCGATCCAGCCGGGTCCGGTCGATGTCGTGGTCAGGGGTTGGGGCTACCGCTTCGATCCGGCGACCGGGATCATCACCATCATCTCAGCTCCTGCCGGTCAC
>CALEMW010000112.1 GCA_937910695.1 uncultured bacterium | reverse complement strand
GTGATGCCGTTCATGCCCCGCGATCAACCACGGCATGCAGCTCACCCGATAGTCCATTCCGTTCGCCCGGCCGCGCCGCGCCAGGCCCGTGTCGTCGAGGTTGTTGAAGAACCTCACCGTCGCCGTGCGCACGGCGGCGGCTTCGGCGAGCAGGTCGGCCAGCGGCACGGCGTCGAAGTCGGCGTTCTCCACCCAGAGGTCCTCGTCTGCGCCGGGGAGTTCGTCGGGGGCGCCCCTGGCGAAGCTCAGGCAACGAAAGACGAACAGCCGCTCCATATCGGTGATGTGACCGATCATCTCCTTGAGGCTCCACTTGCCCGGAGCGTAGCGGTGCAGTGCTCCGTCGTCGCCGAGCGGGGCGAGCAGGGCGACGAGGTCGGCACCCTGCTCGACCAGCACGCGCAGGATGTCGTTCTCGGGGACCTGGCTCGTGTAACGGCCGAAGTAGGCGGGACATTCGACGGCCAGAGGCCTCGGGATACGACGCATCGCAACTCCTATCCGAAGAACAGGTAACTCACCAGGATCGCGGCGGTGATGCCCGCCGCATCCGCCGCCAGCCCGCAGGCCAGGGCGTGGCGTGTGCGTCGGATGCCGACGCTGCCGAAGTACACCGCTAACACGAAGAAGGTCGTCTCGGTGCTGCCCTGCACCACGCTCGCGACGCGTCCGGCGAAGGAGTCGGCTCCGTGGGTCTGCATGGTCTCGATGAGCATGCCGCGGGCGCCGCTGCCCGACAGGGGCTTCATCAGGGCCGTGGGCAGGGCGTCGACCCAGCGGTCGTCGAGGCCCAGGGCGCCGGTGCCGGCACGGACGCCGTCGAGCAGCAGGTCGAGGGCGCCGCTGGCGCGGAACACGCCGATGGCCACCAGCATGGCGACGAGGTAGGGGATGATGCCGACGGCCACCTGGAACCCCTCTTTGGCGCCGTCGACGAAGGTCTCGTAGACCGGCACACGTCGGCGTGCGGCCATCACGACGAAGGCGGTGATCACCGTCATGATCGTGACGTTGGCCAGCAGGGCGGATTGAGCTTCGGCGGCCTCGCGGTCGAGGCCGGCGAAATAGGCCACGATGCCGCCCACCAACAGGGTGAGCCCGCCGACCCAGCCCAGGATCACCGGATCGTTCAGGCGCCGTCGCTGCACCAGCGAAGTGACGACCAGCCCGACCAGCGTGCTGCAGAAAGTGGCGATGAGGATGGGCAGGAACACGTCGGTGGGGTCGGCGGCGCCCATCTGGGCCCGGTAGGTGAAGATTGTCACAGGCAGCACTGTGACCGCCGAAGTGTTGATGACCAGAAACAGGATCTGGTCGTCGGTGGCGCGGTCGGGTTCGGGGTTGAGGGTCTGCATTTCGCGCATGGCCTTCAGGCCCAAAGGCGTGGCGGCGTTGTCGAGGCCGAGCATGTTCGAGGCCATGTTCATCACGATGGAACCCTCGGCGGGGTGGCCGGCGGGGATCGAGGGGAACAAACGGCGCAGCAACGGTCCGAAGACCCGCGCCAGCAGTTCCACGGCGCCGCCCTTCTCGCCCAGACGCATCAGGCCGAGCCACAAACACATGACACCGGTCAGGCCCAGGGCGATTTCGAAGGCGGTTTTCGCGAGGTCGAAGGTGGCGGCGGTCATGGCCGCGAAGACCTCGGGATGGCCCAGGAATACGGCCTGCACTATGGCGGCCGCCATCGCGACGACGAAGAATCCCGTCCAGATCTTGTTGAGCATGAGGCCTCCCGGTTGCAGGCAGTCTAGCGGCGGGGCCGGGGTTCCGTCACGGCGAATGTTGCCGTGGGCGTCGACCTGTGGGATTCTGGGTGTCGGAGGTGCGATGATGCTGCGTGTTCTCGACGTTCTCGGCTGGTTCTCGGCGCTGCTCGGCGTGATCGAGATGGTGCGCGGTCTGGTGTTCCATTCCAGCCGCGAAGGGATGGGCAACATGACCCACCGTCCGTTCGGCACGCTGTCGCCTGCAGGAAAGCGTCATTTCTTCCTGGGCGTGGTGCTGCTTGTGCTCGGCCATGTGCTCAAGGACATCATTCCGGCCATGCTGACCGCGGGAGGGCAGTGAGTTGGAGCAGCTGTGGGCAGGCACCCTCACGAAGATGCGCGTGGAGCATCATGATCCCGTGGCGTACTTCCTGCGGGACGGGTGGCATGCCGAGGCTGAGCGCGGGCCGGAGCTGGCGCTGGCCGGTTTCATCGGCGGTGCTTTCGAACTCCGCTTCGAAGGTGTCATCAACTGCACGGCCTGCGGACGCGTGACGAAGAAGACGTTCGGCCCGGGGTTCTGCTATCCCTGTTTCCTGTCGCGGGCCGAGGCCGACATCTGCATCGTCAAACCCGAACTCTGTCATCACGGCGACCCTGAGAACCCCTGCCGCGACGAAGCCTTCGCCCAGGCCCAGTGTTTTCGGCCCCACGTGCTGTACGTGTCGCTGACCTCGGGTACGAAGGTGGGCATCACCCGTCGGCCGAACATTCCGTCGCGCTGGATCGATCAGGGGGCGGTGCGGGCGATCCCGCTGGCCGAACTGCCGAGCAGGCGTGAAGTGGGGCTTGTCGAAGTGAAACTGGCCGGAACCTATGCGGACAAGACCCACTGGATGCGCATGCTGAAGGAGGAGAACCCCGCGGGGGATCTCGCCGACACGGCGGCGCGGGTGGTGGCCGACCTGAAGGTGCTGGGCGTTGCGGGGATCCTGCCCGACGATCAGCGTGTGGAGCACGTGATCCGCTATCCGGTGCTGGCCTATCCCACCAAAGTCACGAGCTTCAATCTCGACAAGGCGCCCTCTGCCGGCGGCGTCCTCAAAGGCATCAAGGGTCAGTATTTGATCTTCGACGGCGGCGTGATCAACGTGCGCAAGTTCTCGGGCTACCGCGTGACCGTTCACGGAGCGGCGCCGTGAGCGCGACCCGCGACACCGCCGGGCGCGTCGGCCTGATCCTCGGCCCCGCCGCAGCCCTCGCCCTGCTCCTGTTCGCCGACCTCGATCCCGAGCGGCCCGCCGCAACCGCCACTGCGGCTGTTGCGGTATGGATGGCCGTGTGGTGGATGACCGAGGCGGCGCCGCTGGCCGTCACGGCCCTGTTGCCGGTGGTCCTCTACCCTCTGCTGGGCGTCATGTCCGGCAAGGCGACGGCGCCCTACTACATGAACAGCATCATCTTCCTGTTCCTGGGCGGATTCCTGGTGGCCCTGGCCATGGAACGTTGGCAGCTGCACCGTCGCATCGCCCTGGCCATCATGCTGACTCTCGGTGGCGGACCCCGGCGTATCGTGCTGGGGTTCATGCTCGCGGCGGGATTCCTGTCGATGTGGATCAGCAACACGGCCACCGCCATGATGATGGCGCCCATCGCCGTAGCCGTGGCTCGTCGGGTTTCGCGCGAGGGCCGCGAACGCGATGCGGCCCTGTTCGGGGCCGCCTTGCTGTTGGGCACGGCCTACGGCGCATCGATCGGCGGCCTCGCCACGTTGATCGGCACGCCGCCGAACCCTCTGTTCGTAAGCAACCTGGCTCTGCTCTATCCCGACGCGCCGGAAATAGGATTCGCCTCATGGATGATCTTGGGGCTGCCGCTGTCGGTGGTGTTCATGTTCGTGGCGTGGGGTGTGATCGGTCGCATGTTCCGTCTCGACAGGCTCGGCGATCTGGTGGACCACGGCGTGTTCCGCGAAGAGAGCGCCGCTCTCGGGCCGATGACCTACGAAGAGAAGATCGTGATGGCCGACTTCGTTCTGCTGGCCCTGCTGTGGCTGACGCGCAAGGGTCTCGACGTGGGATCCCTTTCGTTGCCCGGTTGGTCGGACCTGCTTTCCCACGGCTCCCTGGTCGATGACGGCACGGTGGCCATCGCCTTCGCGGTGCTGCTGTTCCTGGTGCCGAGCCGGCGGCCCGGCACGCGCATCCTCGACTGGAGCGCAAGCCGCGACCTGCCCTGGGGCATCGTGCTGCTCTTCGGCGGCGGTTTCGCCCTGGCGGCCGGCTTCACGCAGTCGGGTCTGACGATATGGCTCGGCGAGCGGATGCAGGGCCTCGCCGCCTTGCCGCCGGTGCTGTTGGTGATGGGAGTATGTCTGACGATCACCTTCCTCACCGAACTGACGAGCAACACGGCCACCACGCAGATGGCCCTGCCGGTCCTCGCCGGCGTCGCCGGCGCCACAGGCATCAACCCCTTGCTGCTGATGGTGCCGGCCACGTTGTCGGCCAGCTGCGCCTTCATGCTGCCGGTGGCCACGCCGCCCAACGCCATCATCTTCGGCACCGGCCGAGTGACGATCCGACAGATGTCGCGCACAGGTCTGGTGCTCAACCTGATCGGCGTCGTGTTGATCACCGCCGCGGTGTGGACCCTGGGCGGCGCGGCGTTCGGCACCGACCTGAGCGTGTCGCCGACCTGGGCCGGGGGAGGGCACTGATGGGACGCTTCAAGAACCGCAGCGGCAACAAGGGCCTGCGGCGCACCATCCGCCGCGACGCCGTCGAGGGGCCGGACGAACGTGAACCGCGCTCGGGCCCCAAACCTCCAGAAGTACATCTGCGCCGCCTACGTGTAGAGATGGCCCTGAGCAAGCTCGAGATGGAGGTCGATCGGCACCGTTTCTCCGGCACGCCCGAACTCCTGATCGTCCACGGCAAAGGCATGGGTTCCGAAGGCGGCATGCCGGTGATCGCACCGCTGGTGCGCGAATGGATCAAGAACAACCCAGAGCGGATCGCGTCGTGGCGTCCCGCACCCCCCGACTGGGGCGGCGAAGGCGCCGTCGTCGTCTGTCTGAAAGGACCCCGATGAAGACCTTGAAGGGACGCCGCGTGCTGATCACCGGCGGCGCCGTGCGCGTAGGTCGGGCCATCGCCCTGGCCGTGGCCGACGCCGGCGCCGACGTGGCCCTGCACTACTGCAACTCGGAAGACGCGGCTCTTGCGGCGGCCAAGGAGATCGAAGCTCTTGGCCGGAGCGTCGCCTTGGTCCGCGGGGATCTCGCCAATCCCGACACTGCGGAGCGAGTCGTGAGCGGAGCGGCCGAGGCTCTCGGCGGTCTCGACGCCGTGGTCAACAACGCGTCCCTCTTCGCGCGGGGCGCCGTTGTGGGAACCGACGCTGCTGACTGGGACCGCATGATGGCCGTCAACGCCCGCGCCCCGTTCCTGCTCGGGCGCGCCTTGGCGGCGCAGCTGGCCGACGATGTCGACGGCGACATCGTGAACATCAACGACATCCACGCTCTGGCCCCTCGCGGCGACTATGTTCCCTACACACAGAGCAAGGCCTTGCTCCACGCTCTGACTGCGGACATGGCCCTGGCTTTGGCCCCCGCCGTACGTGTGAACGAAGTGGCCTTGGGCGCCGTTCTGCCGCCCGATACGCCGCCGTCCGGCTACCAACACACGATCCGCAGCGAACTGCCTCTGGGCCGCTTCCCAACCGTGGACGATGTTGCGGCGGCAGTCGTGTTCCTGTTGAGCTGTTCCTCGGTCACGGGCGAAACGATCCGCATCGACGGCGGTCAGCACCTTGGCGCCACGTCGCGAGGGCGCTGATGAGCCGGGCGCCTATTCGGTCGGGGCCTACCGTCGTCGTTGACGAAGCCCGAGCCCGCGCCAACATCGCACGCATGGCAAACAAAGCGCGGGCCGCCGGCGTGAGTTTGCGGCCCCACGTCAAAACGCATCGATCGCCGACGATTGCAGGCTGGCTGCGCGACGAGGGCGTCGAGGCGATCACCGTGTCGTCGGTGGACATGGCCGTGGCGTTCGCAGCGCACGGCTGGTCCGACATCACGGTCGCCGTTCCCCTCAATCCCCACGAACTGCCCCGCTGCGAGATGCTGACCGCCGACGGTGTGAAGCTCGGCCTTCTGGCCGATTGCCCGTCCACCGCCGCCATGATCGTCGGTGCCGGGTTTGCGGATCTGTGGCTGAAGATCGACTGCGGCTACGGCCGTGCCGGGGTGCGTTGGAACGACGCCGAGGGTCTTGCCGCCTTGGTCGCTCCGGTGGCGGCCTTGTCTCAGAAACGAGCCTTCGGCATCCTCACCCATGCCGGCCAAAGCTACGGAGCGAAGGGGTCCGTCGAGGTGTTGCGCGTGCATCGCGAAAGCCTCGAGCGCATGGCCGAGGCGCGTGTCGCCGTGGCCGCCCTTGCCGAACGGGAACCCCTGGTGTCGGTGGGCGACACGCCCACCTGCAGCATCGCCGACGCGTTTCCGGGCGTCGATGAGATCCGGCCAGGCAACTTCGTATTCTACGATCTCATGCAGATCGACATCGGGTCGTGTACGGAGCAGGACATTGCGCTGCACGTGGATTGTCCGGTCGTCGGTGTTCGGGCCGACCTGGGTCATCTCGTACTTCACGCCGGGGCCGTGCATCTTTCGAAAGAAGCTCTCGTCGATGAGCAGGGGGCGACGTTCTACGGGATGGCCGTCAACGAAGAGGGGCGCCTCGATCCCGAGCAGCGCATCATTTCCCTCTCGCAGGAGCACGGCCTGCTCAAGGCACCACCGTCGGTTCTCGCAGCGGCGCAGCCGGGCGACATCGTCCGGATCGCACCGGTCCACGCCTGCTTGGTCGGCGATGGCCTGCTCGGTGATCAGGGGAATTCCGGCGTCACGGGAAATTCGTAGGGAATGTTCATCTCTTCGATGATCCGGCCGTTGAGGCGGATCGTGTAGTCGAAGGGCATGGGCATATCGCCGGT
Source organism: uncultured bacterium (assembly GCA_937910695.1). Classification (GTDB taxonomy): domain Bacteria; phylum Krumholzibacteriota; class Krumholzibacteriia; order LZORAL124-64-63; family LZORAL124-64-63; genus CALEMW01. The sequence goes on along the minus strand of CALEMW010000112.1, from coordinate 6,868 downwards.
GCGCCAGACAAGATCGACCGCTCCGAAGCGGAAATCGCGATGAAGTCCGTCGGGGGTTTCGGTCGCCGGACCGAGGGCGGGGCCCAGGTTGATGGGGTTGACCGGCCAGCCGTAAATATGTCCGTTGAACGTGAAGCGGCTGTCGGTCAGAAGCGCGGCGACACGCATGAGCTTTCCGTAGACCAGCTGATGGACGAGCCCGTCCACCGACGACACGTAGAAACTCTTCTGCAGATTTTCCAGGATGTTGTAGGGGCCGCCGTTGTTCGTACGCGGCCAGTTCGCCGTGCGGAACACGTTGAAGGGGTAGTCGAAGCCTAGGGCGTCGCGCATGGTCTGGGGCTGGGGGAAGAACACGTCGGGGAAGTATTCGTAGTTGAGACCGTCGCTCAGGGCGGCGAAGGTCGAGTCGGCGTAGGCGCGTTGGCCGTTGAAGATCTGCAGGAAGCCATCGCCCAGGGAATCGCGCATGGCGGTGATCATATCCACGCAGGCGGCCTGGTAGGCGAGGCGCTCGTCGGCGTCCTGGTTCATGGGGATGCCGTCCCCGTCCAGGTCGGGCTCACCTTCGACCGGCAGCCAGTCCGGCACCCAGATCGCGTTGTTGAAGTAATCCCAGAAAACGCCGTCGAAGTGGTTGGCGCTGTTGCGTTGGTACTCCACGATCTTGCCCACCATGATGTCGCGGCACTCGGGGTAGAGCAGGTTGACGGTGATCCGGTGGTTCCAGTCGGAGAGGGTGTCGCCGGTGGTCGTGTAGGCCCAGTAGGGCATCGTCTCGTAATAGACGGAGCTCTGGAACGTGTTGGAGGACACATTGCCGCGATCGTCGACGCCCTTGGCCAGCACGTAGGCGATGATCTTGATGTCGGGGTTGATGTCGCGGATTCGCTGGAGCACGTCGACATCGTTGTACACAGGGCTGCCCCAGATGTTCATGCCGGTGATGATGAGCAGGTCGGTGCGCGCCATTTCTTCGAGTCGGCGGGCGTCGTCCCAGTCGATGGCTTCCCAGGCATGGATGACCGGAGCGCTCGGGCCGTGGGTGTCCCAGGCGACGCCGTTGTCGCTGGCTATGACCTGAACCCGGCAGGCTTCGAACTCGAGTTCGGCATTGTCGGCGGCAAAATTCCACACGGCTGTCCGGCCGGCTTGGGCTGCGATCCCAGATCCCGCGTCTCCGGTCAACGATCGGCAGGGTACCGCCCAGGTGGCGCCGTCGTCGTGCGAAGCCGAAATGCTCACGTACAACACATCGCCGTCGGCGTCCGCGAGGTCGAAGTTCACATCCACCAACCCGCTGCCGTCGGTGCGCTGCACGGCGACGACGTTGCTCACCGTCGGCGCAGCTGCACTGGCGTGCCCGGCGATCAACAGCAGGGCGAACATCAAGGCGATCGACGTCCTCACGGCAACATCACCACCTTCTGTGTCATGACCTCGCGACCGGCATGGATGAGCCGCGCTATATAGGTGCCGCCGGAAACGGGTCGTCCCTGATCGTCGCGTCCGTTCCAGGGCACCTGCCACGAGCCTGCGGGCATGGTCTGGTCGAGGAGTGTCCGGATCACACGGCCGCGGAGGTCGTGGACCAGCAGCCTCGTGGGGCCGGCCTCGGCGAGTCCGAAGTGCAGCGAGGTGCTCGGGTTGAAGGGGTTGGGTCGGGGGCCTGAGAGATGAGAGTGCGTGGGCACTCCGCCGGGCACGCCGGTGCCCTGGAGTAGGATCGTAAAGGCGCCGCTGGTCGTGACGGTGGTGTTGCCGAAGGCGTCGCGTGCGGTGACTTCGAGGACGCAGTTGCCGGAACTGAGGTCGGGGGCGGTCCAGAGCCAGTCGTGGCGTCCCTCAGCAGCGGGGAAGCCCGCGGCGACGAAGGGTTGGCCGTCGATGCGGACGAGGGCGGAGCGGTCGGAGTCTGCCGGAGACGGGTGTGTTTCGCTGACCGTCCAGGAGAACTGGGTCTGGTCGAACCCGTAGATGATCTCGTCGCCGACGGGTGCGAGCACCACGACTTCGGGTGCACGCGCGTCGAGAGTGACGGGCGCAGACACAGCTCCGTGCTGTGACGCCGAGGCGACGGTGGGAATCAAGTGCATGGCGAGGATCACCCCCGCCGCCGCAATGGCGGTACGAAACTGCATATCGTTTTCAACCCGAATCGTTCGAACCCCCGAATCGCCGGGTGGGCGGGCGACCCTCCAATCCACCCTTCTATGGTATCACAGGGTCGTATAAAGAGCAAAAACCGGACCATGGGGCAAAAAAAGAGCGCCCAACCGGAGCCGGGCGCTCGCTGACAGGGATCCAGCTCTTAATCGTCGGGATACAGTTCCTTCCACCACGATTCGCGGCCTTTCAGCTTCCAATCGAAGTACGCCAGAATCGTATCGTTCCACAGCATCCGCTTCTTGTGGTCGAGGATGTGATGGTCCTGTCCTGCGATCTGCACGTATTCCACGTCGCGGCCGAGCATCTTCAGGGCGATGTACAGGCCGTCGCTCTCGCCCTTGGGCACGTTGGTGTCGTCGAAGCCGTGGAGCAGCAGCATGGGGGTGTGGATGGCGTCGGCGTGGAAGAGTGCGCTCTGATCCACATACAGTTCCGGCTCGTTCCAAGGGAACGAGTTGGCCAGGGCGCGGGCGCCGTAGCCATAGCCCCAGTAACCCTCGGCCCAGTAGCTCGAGATGCTGGAGATGCCGGCGTGGCTGACGGCCGCCGTAAACATGTCGGTCTGCGTCGTGAGGTACATCGTCAGGAATCCACCGTAGGAGGCGCCGATGCAGCCGACCGCGTCGGGATTCGCGTCGGGATGGGCGGCGAGGAACGCCTTGGTGCCCTCGATGACTTCGGGTGCGGTGAGCTTGCCCCAATCGTTCACGTGACGGGCGGCGTACTCCTGCCCGTAGCCCAGAGCGCCGCTCGGGTTGGGCACGTAGATGAAGTAGTCGTTGCCGGCCCAGATGTTCTTGGGATAGCGGCCGCCGAAGTCGCGGGTGATCGGGGATGTGCCGCCGTAGTAGTACACGATCACGGGGTACTTCAGACCGGGTTGGTAGTTGCGCGGGTAGTAGACGCGGCCGTCGAGCTCCATGCCGTCGGGCAGCGTGGCGACGAAAGGCTTCACATCGCCGAAGGTCACGTGTTCGTAGCGTTCGGCGGCGGGGTCGAGCAGCAGCCGCGGTTCACGACCCTTCAAGGCGAAGGTGAACAGCTTGAGAGGCGCAGCGGCGCTGCTGCCATAGGCAACGACGGTCTTGGCATCGTCGGCGATCTCCCAGCCGGCGACCACGTCGACGCCGGTGGCGTACACGTCCCAGGCACCGTCGAGGGAACAGGTGGCGAGGCGCACGTACTGGGTGTCGAGAACCTGGGCGACGATGCGTTTGCTCGGCTCATGCCAAACGACGTTTTGGACGGTGGGATCGAAGTCGAGGCTCAGGGGTGTCGCCTTCTCGGCCTTGCGGTCGTAGGTGTAGAGCTGGCCGCCGTAGTCGTTGGGCACCACGCCGTCGGGCAGGTCACGACCGAGGCCGCCGAAGGCCGAAGGGGAGCCGGTCAGGATCAGGGTGTTGTCGCCGGGGCCGTAGTCGACCGAGTCGAGCCATTGCTCCTCCTCGGTCAGAATGCGTTCGACCGCGAGGGTGGCCAGGTCCATCTCGAACCACTCGCTGCGCGAATAGGGACGCACCGTCGGCGTGGGGTAGCCGCGGGAGAAGAGCATGTGGCTGCCGTCGGGGCTGAAGCTCCAGCCGCTCACGCTCTCGTCGCCGGCGGTCAGTCGACGGCTGCGGCCGTCGGCGACGGTGAGCTCGACCAGGTACGAGCGCCCGCGCCACCAGGGCCAACGGTCCTCGATGGCGTTCAGGCGCTTCACGCCGCGGTCGTCCTTCTTCGCCTCGACGCTGAACCCGTAGACGAACGACTTGCCGTCGGGATTCCAGGCGTAGCCCTGGAACTCCTCGAGGCCGCGGGCGAGGGCGGTGATCTCGTTGGTGGCGAGGTCGTGGAGCCAGACGGTGGTCTTGTCGTCGTCGCTGGTTGTGAAGCTGACGGCATCGCCGTCGGGATGCCACTGCAGTCCGCCGCGATCGTCGCGCCAGACGGCGAGCAGGGCGCCGTCCTTGGTGCTGCGGAGTTCGCGCCGGGTGTCACGGGTGCCGTCGGGGCCGTAGGAGCCCAGGCTCACCACCACGCGTTCGCCGTCGGGGGAAAGGTCGATCGAGGAGATCTTCGGGTAGTCGAGCACGTCGCGGATGTCCACCGCGCGGGTCGGGTCCAGGGTCGGCCGGTAGGCGAGGGTCGGGACGTCGGCTTCGAGGGCGATGGCGGCCTTGATCGTCCAGGCGTCCTCCACTTCGGGGGAATATAGGGTGCGCAGTACGAGCAGGTGCTTGCCGGGCTCGAGTTTCAGATCGGCGGTGTGCACGCCTTCCTTCTCGGTCAGCGACAGCGACTCGCCGTCGAACCAGGCCTTGAAGGGATGGGTAGTGATGATCTCCAGTTCAGGCTTGATCCACAGAGAGGCGTCGACATAAGTGGCCAGCCAGGCTTCGGCCGGGGCTTCGCCGTCGAGGGCCAGGCCGTCGTCGCCCGCATCGGCGCGGCGCCAGCCGTCGCGGTCGGCGACGGGGCGCAGGCCGGCGAGGTCGAGGCCGGGGCCGCCCAGCGCATCGTCGAGGGAGAAGCCGCCGGTGTTCTCGTCGTGGAAGGCGGGGAGGGTGACGGGAACGGGGGCCCTCATCAGCCAGGTGTCGACGGGGACGGGGGTGCGTTCGGTGGCGAAGGCCGATGCTGCGTTCAGCAGGATCAGAAGCACGATGGCGAAGCGTTTCATCGGGTCTCTCCGGGCTGGGGTGGGAAGGGTGCGGGCATCATGCCATCGGGGAGGAGTGGGGGCAAGGGGGGTCATGATCGGCCGCGCGTGTCGTCGCTCGGGGACAGACAGGCCCGGGTCGAAACTGAGCCGCTGTGTTGAAGAGGGCCCTATGATCTGAACGGCGTGGTTCGGCCCTTGACGTCTCATGGCGCGATGGTTGCTGTTCAGGGAGGCAGCGGTCCTGATCGGGACAACGTCTTCATCCCCCCAGGATTGGGTGATAACGCTTGACGTTAATAACGCGACACGTTATTATGGCTCCATGATTCGCTCATTCAAGGGGAAGCGTTCGAAGCGGGTGTTCAGCAGATCGCCGGAACGAGGCATGACGGTCGAAGTCCAACGTGCTTCCTATCGGAAGATGGCAATTTTGGATGCCGCAGGTGCCCTCTCGGATCTGCGGATCCCCCCGGGCAACAGGCTGGAAAAACTCGCGGGCGACCGGGCCGGGCAATACAGCATCCGCATCAACGACCAGTGGCGGATCTGTTTCGTTTGGCGGCGCGGGGATGCGTACGACGTCGAAATCGTCGACTATCACTAGGAGGAGCCATGGCAACGCAGACTTTCCAGCCGGTCCATCCGGGGGAGATCATTCTGGAGGAGTACTTGATTCCCATGGGAATCAGCCAGTATCGCCTGGCCAAGGACATCAGCGTACCGGCCCGACGCATCAACGAGATCGTCCACGGCAAGCGCGCCATCAGTGCGGACACGGCGCTCCGTCTCGCGCGGTTCTTCGGCACCACGGAGCTGTTCTGGGTCAATCTCCAGTCACGTTACGATATGGAAGTGGAAAAGGATCGTCTTGCCGGCCGACTCGAGCGTGAGGTCTCTGTCTATAAGGGCTCCGGGGGCTGGAATACCGTCTGACGACCGTCTCTTGCAATCGTCTTTCCAATCCCGAGCCCGCGTCGTATCCTTCCGTCCATGTGGCAACGAAGAATCAAACGCTGGGGCCTGTTCCTCCGGCGCCTCCAGCTCGAGATCGGGTACGACGACTGCATGGGCATGGCGGCGCAGATCGCCTATTTCATGATGCTGGCGCTGTTCCCGTTCCTGCTGTTCCTGCTGAGCCTGATCAGCTACCTGCCCATCCTCGAACCCGACCAGGTACTGCAGAGCCTGAGCGAGGCGCTGCCCGGCCAGGCGTACGATCTCGTTTCGGGCACGGTGCACACGGTGTTGAGCCAGCGCGAAGGAAGCATCCTGGGACTCGGGTTGATGGCGGCGCTGTGGTCGGGGTCCATGGGCGTCGGCGCGTTGATCACGACCATCAACCGCGCCTACAACATCCATCCCCGACGGAACATCGCGAAGCAGAAGGTGCTGTCCATCGCACTGACGCTGGTGCTCAGCATTTTCGTCGTGCTCTCGACGCTGCTCGTGCTGCTCGGTCCGGGCATGTCCCACAAGGTGTTCCAGGCCCTTGGCCTCGCGGGCGATTCCCACAACCTGTGGTCGACCCTGCGCCTGCCTCTGGTGCTGATATTGAACCTTTTGGCCCTGTCGATCCTCTACTTCTTCGCGCCCGAGGCGAAGCAGCGCTACGTGTGGATCCTGCCCGGCACCGTCACCGCGACGATGCTGTGGTTCGGGGCCTCGTCGCTGTTCCGCGTGTTCGTGCGCAACTTCAGTTCGTACAACCTTACCTATGGGGCCATCGCCTCGGTCATCATCCTGATGATCTGGCTCTGGTTGTCGGGGTTCATCTTCCTGCTCGGCGCCGAGATCAATGCGTTGATGCGCCGCATGGACCACTACGAAGACCTGCCCCGCGTGAAGGGACGGGTCCGCAAGCGCGCCCACCGATAGGAGACCCGCCGTGCACACCCTGACCTGGGAAGGGAAGCGCCGCTTCACCGCCCGCACCCCCGACGGCCGCGAGGGTCGTTTCGACACCCCGGCCGAGTACGGCGGCGAGGGCACCGCGCCCACGCCCATGGAGGCCGTGCTGCACGCGCTGGCCGGCTGCGCCGCGGTGGACGTGGT
>CALEMW010000111.1 GCA_937910695.1 uncultured bacterium | reverse complement strand
GGACGACGACGTGCCGGTCCCCGACCAGTACAAGCAGAACGTAATAAAAGTGGACGCCTTCCAAGACGCGCTCCCCGACGCCAAGCCCATCACTGGTCTGGCGGGCAGGGTGAAGCGGCGGCTGGGTGTCGTCGCTGGGAGCGGCGGCCTGGCGAGATCGGCGCAACGCCTTCGTGGCTCGCCACATGGCCCAGGTCGTGAAGCGTAGGGAACCTCTGTGGGAGCAGGACGGATCGCCCACCCGTCGCCACCTGGCGCTGGTGGCCTGGGCGTACAGCCCTGAGCCCGAGAAGCTCACCGACTGGCTGACGGAGACGATGTGAGTCTTCCGATCTGGCTTGTGATCTGATAGACTTCGCGCACGCTCAACCAGGAGATCGACCATGAACGGAGCCGTCACCACCCTTGGCCTCGTCGCTGCCCTCGCTGGGGTGTCCCTCGCGATGGGTCGGTCGGGCAGCTCGTCTTGCGGCCTGGAGCCGTTGCCTGTGCGGAAGCTGGGCGGCGGCAAGGTCAAGCTCATGGGCGGACCCACTCTCGACACCGTGGCCACCGCTGCGGACACCGTGAGTGCCTTCGCCTACGGGGACAACGTCCTGCTGGTGCTGCGGGACGAGATCAGCCCCAGGTACGTCGGGGTGCTCTACTCCGATGGCCAGGTCGATCAGGATCACTGGATGGAGGGTGCCGACGTGGCGGATCACCTGGGCGACGACTACCGCAACCTGCCAGACATCGAGGTGGCCGAGGCCGTGCTCGACATGATGGCGTGAGGCGGCTGTGAGCGGTGCTGGCCTGGCTCTCGGCACGGTCGGGGCCCTGGCCCTGGCGACAGCTCTGCGTCGGCGCGGGAGTCGTGCAGAGGTCAAACAGGCCGTCTGGCGACAGGGAGCGCGCTTCGACGCAGAGGCTCCTTGGGAGGTCGGCCAGAGGCCGCTCGGGCCGGTCCTGTTCGATCCAAAGGATGGGATCGGTCGGATCGGCTACACCACGAACATCGACTACCTGGGCTTCCTGGTGTGGATGAAGCCGAGCGAGTACCTGGCTCTCAACCCGGTGTTGGATATGGGGGTCGGCTACAGGGAGCGCATCGCCTGGTTCGTTGACAACATGCGTGCTGGAGAAGCCTTCGGCCCGCCGTGGCTCGGGCTGCAACCCATGGAGTATGCAGACGTGGACGGTAAGCAGGACGTGCCGGTGTCCTTCCGGGTGGTGAACCACGAGGGGCGGCACCGGACGACGGCGCTCCGCAGGATCGTCGGGGATGTCGAGTTCCCGGTCTACTGCACCACGAACGACGGCAGCAGGGCTCGGCATCTGTCGGCAAGAGCCTTGCTCGGTGCAGAGGTGAAGGCGGACAAGCGATCCAAGGTTGGGTTCTTCGATGAGTCGTTCGTGATCCGCAGGTTCGCGCTCGAAGGCGTCTGCTACGGGGAGCGGTCGTGAACGGTTCCAAGCTCGCCCTGGGCGCGGTCGGGGCTCTGGCCCTGGTCGGGCTGGCGAAGCGTGGCAGCGCGTCCAGGGCTGGCCCGCGCCTGGTGCGAGAGGTCCCTCGTGCCAAGGTCGAGGCCCACTGGCTCGAGCTGCGTCGTGAGGGAAAGCACAAGGGCTACCCCCAGGAGTCGTTCCGGTGGAAGCACGACCGCTGGGTGGAGGTCGAGGTCCCGCTGGAGCTGGTCGATGCGGTGGACTGCAACGACCGGGCGCGGGTCGGGCGCTACTCGGATCGCGCCGGCACTCTCCCTCCCGGCCTTGCGCTGTACGGGAAACACGGTGCGAAACGGGGCGCGTTTCAGGTTCACTTGGTGGACGGCAATCACCGTTTCAACGCCGCCAGGCTCCGTGGTGAGCCCACCTTCCTGGTCTACATGCCCGAGGAGGACTGGAGGCGCTTCCTGATTGTGGCACAGCGCCACGGTAGCGCGGTCAAGAAGCGCCTCTCGGATCTCTACCACACCACCAGCCATGACTCCATGACCACCATCGCCCGGTACGGCCTGTCCCCCGACCTGGGCGGCCATCTGTTCTCGCACGGAGGCATGGGCGGCTCGAGCCGGGGCAAGGTGTTCGTGTCGGAGGGCCAGGATGCCGCGCTCGAGTGGTTCGGCAAGATCGATGACATGCTCGCGCATCGGGCCGACGACGACGATCCCGGCAAGATCGTGCCGGTCATGCTGCGCCTGGCCCGCAGGCCGACAGACCTGAAACTGGACAAGCGGGGCAGCGATGATGTGATCTCCGGTCGCTCCTTGTTCACCCGCAAGACTGTCCACCCCGAAGACTTGCTGTTCTGGCACCCGATCCGCAAGACCTGGGTGCCGGTGGAGGACTGGGATCACCCTGACCCCATGCTGGGCATCAGCGAGGTCGAGCACTACGACGACGACGGAGACGTGGTAGAAGAAGACGAGTCGTGGACGAGCCGTGGCTTCTACACCATCGATCCCTACGACGATGGCGGCTTCAAGCCGCCGTCGAGGTGACCATGAACGGCACCAAGCTCGCCCTCGGCACCGCCGCCGCCCTGGCCCTGGCGGCAGCTCTGCGTCGGCGCGGGAGTACGACGGGCCTTCGCTTTGAATCCTTGTGGCATGGAAGCCGGAAGCGTGTGGAGAGTCTTCGTTCAGGATCGTTCCTGTCCGATGCTTGGAGCGGAGCCGTGGACTACGCCATCCATGGTCCGAATCAACGTGAGCCAGCAGGGCCAGGGTGGATGAACGAGTATGAGCTGAGCCCAATGGCCAGGGTGCGGCGCTTCGACAGTTTCTCTGATGCCTATTCCTACTACGGAGTCCGTTCGGGCACCGGGGCTACATACAAGCTCGCCAAAGCGGCGGTCAAAGAGGGGGGCACCGATCTCATCGTGGTGTACGATGAGCTGATCTTGGTGAACCCGGATGTGATCTCCTACGTTGATTCCCAGCGGGTCACACCAGAGAATCGTCAGTGGAATGGAGGTCAATCGTGAGCGGAGTTCGCTTGGCCCTCGGCACCGCCGCCGCCCTGGCCATCGCTGGTGCGGTGCGTCGTCGTCGTGGCTCGCGGGTGGAGGACGAGCCATGGCGCAAGCTGCTCTCGGACTTCGAGTCGAAGACCGGGCTCCAGGCCAAGGTGGAAACGCAGCCCGATAGCTTGAGGATCGAGCTGTTCCGGCATGGAGCCAAGGCCGGCTACTTCAGGGCGTCCACGGCTATCGTGGGTGGCTTCTCGTGGGAGGCCGCTCCCGACGACTGCAAGCAGGCGTGGGAGAAACTGGGCAGGCCCACGCCCTGGATCGTTCATGG
>CALEMW010000110.1 GCA_937910695.1 uncultured bacterium | reverse complement strand
GGCGAAGGCCACGAGTCCCACCCCTCCGAGGAGCATGATCATGCGGAAGATGGCGAAGGCGCGTCTCATCGTCTTCCCTCGAGATGGGCCTCGCAGGCTTTCTTGGTGTCGAAGTCGGGGATGTCGTCACGGCCTCGCCACTTGCGGGATCGATTCAGCATGTCGCCAAGCTCACTCACGTCGATGGGCTCGATCTTCAGGTCTTCGGTTCCCCTGGTTCCGGTGCGGTTGCAGCGGGAGGATCGCTCCAGCGATCTCGCAGAGCCACCAGCCGATCCAGCAGCGCAGCCAGGTCCAGGTTCCGTAGCGGGGGGAGACGCAGCCCTCACAGCCGGTGCAGCCCTTGCTGCCGTCGTACTGCCACTGGGAATGTCTACTCATGGTCGTCTCCCTCCATCTTTCCGAGTGTTCACCAGGCGGGACTCACTGCAAGCATCGACCATGTATTGCCGACCAAAGCAGTTCGTTTGTCCACGATCATCGAAGCAGTACCACGGGATCGTCTCAGCTCGCGGACACCAGCCTGGCCTCGAGTACCGCAAGGCTTTGATGTGCCTTTCCCTTTCCCTCTCGGCCTCCAGCCGGGCCTCGTACTCCACGGCGGCTTTTTCATATGCTGCGATGCACTCTACCGATGGCTTCGGAGCTGGAGGAGTGATCATCCAGGGTGAGCAGGCACAGGTGTACTCGGCATGATCGACGTTGACGGTACGGAGCGTCCTGCCACAGTTTGGGCAGCATCCGGTGCTGGTGTAGCCTCTACTCATAGGAGCCCCCTCCCATCTTCACCAGCACACCGTGTTGAACGACGGGTTGTTGCTGCTGCTCGAGATGGGCCTCGCAGGCTTTCTTGGTGTCGAAGATCTCGTTCGAGAAGGCACGGACGGTGTCGAAGTCGCCGTACATCACGACACAGCCGCGCCCCATGTGTGTCTCGAACCACTCGGTCACGGTGCCTTGGACGACGCCTTCCTCGTGGTCCTCCGCTGCGCCGCACTTGTCGCAGACCACGGGCAGGGTGGTCACGATCCACACCCTCGTGCCGAAGGCCGGGAGGTTCCAGGTGGGGTCCTCGAAGCGTGCGAGCTGGGCCTCGAGCTGGCGCAGGCGGTGGGCGGCGGCAGCGATGCGCCCGGTGAGCCCGACCGCGTCTTCGGCCTCGGAGACTGGCAGCAGCTCGCAGACGTTGACGAGGTTGGCCAGGTTCTCTTCGAGGTTGGCCTTGTCGACACGGGCAGAGCTGGCGTCGTCTTCAGCAGCCATGATGCGGGTCCGCAGCTCAACTCTCAGGCTATCGGCAGTATTGATCTGCCTGGCCATGCGTTTGATGATCGTCCCACGGTATTTGTACTCGTGGCAGGCGATGCTGATCGGACCCACGGGTTTTGTGTCCAGGCCGGCGAGGATCAGGGCTGCTGCCTTGTAGTCTTCGAGCTGGCTCGTTTCGGACTGCTGCATGCAGGGGGTGTCGACCACCACCTCATCCTTCACGGACGCCATCAACCCCTTGTTGACGGTGGCCAGCTTGGCCAGGTGCTCGCTCACTGGACCGTCCGCCTTGACGCGGTGGCCCTTGATCATGGTGACACACAGTCGGTAGTCTCGCTCTTGGATTTCGTTCAGCATCACTTCATCCTATAGGGAAAAGGCAGTGTCTCGCGGAGGCAGAGGCGCTGGATCGAGTTTCGTATACCAATTCCCCACACCTCGTACCAGGCGGTGCCCCACTTGTACCTGCGACGGTGCTCGGGAGGGATCAGTCCAGGGGCCTGCTCCGCGACCTCTCGCCAGGAGAGGAACGGGTTGGCGGTGGCCAGCAGCCACAGGTAGGGAGCCCGCTGCCAGCAGACCTCAGCGATGGTCGGGGCCAGACTGCTCAGAGGCCAGTCCATGGTGACTCGAGTGCCGAGTAAGCTCACGATCCAGCTCCGTCAACGCACTCCGCGCAGCGCACGAACTTGGGGAGCCTGCGCTTGGAAAAGGGATCACGATCCTTCATGGCCAGCAGCCTGGACAGGTTCACCCAGTGCCCGCAGGACAGCAGCCGCCAGTGGCTGCGCTCGAGCTTGTGTGTGTCCAGCCAGGCGTCCCTGGGTGCGGTGAGTGTGGGGATGGACGGATCGTCGTGGTAGAGGTTTCCGATGTCGGGAACGACAGGTCCAACCGATCCAGGGTGGTCCTCTGTCCAGTCCAACCCGCGCACGACCTTGCGGAGCGGGAGGCGGACTGGGCGCTGACGGCGACGGGTTGTCATGGCTCACCCCTTCGGAACTCCATCGAGCCCTCGGTGATGTGCCGAGCGTTCGACTTGACGAGCTGGGTGAGAGCTTCGTCACGATCACCCGGTGAGACGTGCCTCGAGCGCACGGTCCACACGCTCCAGGGGTTCCCGTCGAGCCACGGATGTTTGTAGCGGGCTTGCACCACATAGGGCTTCTTCCCCCGCTTGTGGATGCGCTGGCGTCGTCCTTCGCCCTTGTGCTTCTCGTCCATGGACTACCTCTCCGATCCTTGGTTGTGTCCCACGAAAGCCTCCACCAGCTTCCGCAGGGTCGGGAACAGATCCATCACGGGCGCGAACCACGCGGACATGATCACCAGCTCCGAGTCCACGATGGTCTTGGTGACGCCCCCAGGGGTCTTCACCGGGTCGCAGACCTCGGGCTCGTTGATGGCCAGCCTGACCCGGCAGACCATGGGTCTGGCGTCGTAGACGCCGCAGCGACCGTCCTCGAGCAGCAGCGGACAGATCGCCGTGTCGGGATCTTCGGGAGCCCAGGTCTTCATCCGCTCGTACAGCTCTGGCGACATGGCCTCGAACATCAGCAGGGCCTCGATGGGCGTGCCCTGGAGCTGCCCACGGCAGCAGGCGTTGCAGCCGACACCGCGACAGGTGGCGAGGTGAGCGCGTTGGTCGGCCCACCAGTCCACCATCTGCCACAGCTTGCGCGTCTCGTTCATGGCGTGGAGGGTGTCGCTCACGATCCCTCCGTCATGCCTGGGGTGCCGTTGTGAGTCACCACCAGGGAGTCGCGTTCGACCTGGGGTTCGGGCTCTTTCACCCACAGCCGCCGCCGACCGCGCTCGTAGTCGGCCAAGGGATCTTCCAGGTAACGCCCGCGCTCGTCTCGCAACCTGACCTCGAAGCGGTCAGGGATGTCGATGTCGTGCTCGTAGACAGCCTTGTTCGCCTCGTTTAGCAGCGCGACCATGCGCCGCTGCCAGTCCACAGGCATGGACTGCATCACGGAGCGGTGCATGACGAAGTAGCTCGAGTAGGTCAGCCCGAAGAAGTCGTGGACGGGCTCGGAGCAGTCGATGATCTCTCGGTCGTCGTGATCAGGCATCCTTCGCCTCCTTCCTGGCCAGCAGGATCGCTCGGACGTGCATCCCCAGGATCGTCCACTCTGGTTGCATCCATGGCCGGCTTGTCCACCGACTCATCAGCTTGCGTCGGACCAGGGATGTCTGCTGATCCTTGTCGAGCGCGTCTCCCGTGATGGCTTCCGCCAGGCCGGGGGGGGAGCCGGTCGATGGCCAGCTTGGCGTCGTTGTCGAGCAGCTCTCGTTCGATGGAGCAGCGTTCGGTGTGACGGTTCGACAGCTTGGTCTGCACGTCGGCCAACAGCTTGTTCAGACCTTCCCTCTTGCGCTCGAGGACGCTGATCTCGGTCTTCTTGGTGGCCAGCCTGGCCTCGATGGCCTTGCGGTCGTGCAGCAGATCGGTGCGGACGCTCATGGCTGGTTCTCCCTCATTTCTTCGACCATGGCGCGCTTCTCGCGTTCGATGGCGTCCAGGTCGATCTTGGCGTAGCGAGCCAGGAGCTGTTCGATGCTCTCGTCGATACAGCAGCCGTCTCCATCGTTCGCGATATACATGCCATTGTCGTTCAGCCAGTCGATGAAAGCACCGATGTGCTGAGTGCC
>CALEMW010000109.1 GCA_937910695.1 uncultured bacterium | reverse complement strand
GGGCTCGCGGTCGTCCAGTCCATCGTTCGCCAGCACGGCGGCGCGGTCGAGGTCGAGTCCGTGCCCGGCCAGGGCAGCGCGTTCCATTTCTCGCTGCCCGCCTGGGAAGAGACCGTCCCGGCCCCGGGCGCCCCGAGCCTGGTGCCCGTTTCGCCTCTGTCCGTCGAGGTCCGAAGCCGGGTGCGCATCCTGGCGATGGACGACGATCTCGACCTGCTCGCCGTTGAGCAGCGCATCGCCGAGCGCGCGGGCTTCAAGATCGAGACCTCCACCCGTGGCGAGGACGCCCTGGTGCTCTTCAAGGCTGCGCGCGCGGAGGCGCGGCCCTTTGACGTCGTCGTGCTCGACCTGACCATCATCGGCGGGATGGGCGGTGTCGAGACCTTGCAGCGCATGCTGGCCATAGAGCCAAACCTGCGCGCTATCGTGGCCAGCGGCTACTCGGACGATCCCGTTATGGCGAACTACGGCGAGCACGGCTTCGCGGCCTGTCTGCCTAAACCCTTCTCGATCAAGCAGTTCGTCGACGTCCGGGCGCGGATCCGCTCAGGGGGGGCGACGAGTATGCGACGTTGCCCGCTCGGGACGTGGGCGCCGCCAATGGAGCGGATGAATTTCACCGCATACGTGGTGCAGCGACGTGCTTGTTTAGACAAGAGCTTGCCCTGGTCAGTTGTTGCTTGATGGCTTTGCGGGATTCACAAATACCTGACGCACGAGAAGAAGGGGGGTACATCCTAGTTGTAACAACAACACCCGGGACCTTCCCGGGGAAAACCAGGAGCACCCCCCATGAGCAAGTCTAGCCTGCGCGCGGTCGATGAGAAAGAAATCTCGATTCCGAATGTTTTCGTCAAGACATTCCACGAACTGGCTGTCGAGAACGACGGCGCGGCGCTGTCGTCTCAGGCGGTAGTTCTGGCCTTGTCCAAGACGCTTGGCAAGAGCGCTATACTGGCGCAAGGGATGCTGGCGGCCTTCGATGTTATGGCGGAATACGCTATGGCTCCTGACGACGTCTATGAAGATTCCATAGAAGAAGAGGCTGAGGCGATCGCCGCGTCCCGCAGGGCCTTTCGTCCCCTTCTCCAAGCGCGTCTTCAGCAGCGCATCGACCGCATCGATGCCGATACCGCCGCTCGTACGATGTGTCCATTATGCGAAAGGACCATGTCGTCCAGGGGCCGTCCCGCGCGCGGCTGGACGAGCAGCCTCGGAGAGTTGGACCTGAGCCGACGATGGTCTTCGTGCGAACGAAGAGAGCACACAGAGGGGCGTTCCTTGGCGCAGGAGAAGCTCTTGCTGCCCAATAGCGCACGAACCGCGCGACTCGACGAGTCCATAGCTGCGATGGCCACCGCTACCTCCTCACACGGCATGGCGGCGAAGCTTCTTCACCAGATTCTCGGTGTCGATGTCAGCACGCACACCGTGCAGAATGTCGTCCACAAACGCGCCGGTCGGCTGATGGCCTTGGATGACGCGGAGGCGGAGGCCCAGCACCCCTTCCACCCCAGCGGACTCGAGCGAAAGGTGGCTCGCAGCCCCCAGGCCGTCAAGGAGACAGCAAAGACCGTGTACATCGAAATCGACGGCGTCCTTCCCATGACCCGCGAACTCATCCCCGAGCGCTCTGAATCCTTCCCTGGGGCGCGGGGTGGAAAGGGCAGGCGCTACAAGCTCGAAGGCCGAGAGGTCAAAAACGCCGTGCTCTACGAAGCGGATGCCGTCGTCCAGGAGAGCGAAAGTCGCGGTAGCATCCTGGACAAACGCTACGTCTCCGTCCTTGGCCACTGGCGTCTCTTCGCACGACATCTTTGGGTAGCGATGCGTCACCTTCGCTTCGACGAGGCCTCACAAATCGTGTGGCTCAGTGACGGCGCCAAGTGGATTCGTGAACTCGCCGCCTGGCTTCCATGCAGTGATCGCGTGACCCTGATCCTCGACCTGTATCACGCCAAACACCGGGTCTGGGAGCTAGCCAATGCCTTGTATGGCGTACACTCCAAGCTCGCCAATCGATGGGCCCACGAGCAGTGTCGCAAGCTCGAAGATGGACAGGTCCATGACGTCATCGAAGGTCTACGCTCCATGCAGGCGGCAAGGGACACGGCGTGTGAGACGCTTGATGAACTCATCACCTACTTCTCAAACAACGCCGACCGGATGAATTACCCTGACTACAGAGCACAGGGATTACGAGTCACCTCCGCGAGCATCGAAAGCGCCAACTATCATGTCACCGGACAGCGCCTCAAACTTCAGGGCATGCGATGGTCCGAGCGCGGCGCTGCCGAGATGGCCAGACTTCGCGCGGACTTCTTCAACGGCACCTGGGAGCAACGCACCAGACTGGCCCTGGCGGCATAACCTCGCTCTCTTGGAGCCTTGAGCATAAAGCTCGTTGCGGCGCTCATCTGAACGCTCTTGGGTCTCTCTCATTCGACTCGCCTGCACGTGCAGGGGAATGCGCCAAAGCGGCCCCCGGAGCGGGTCCGCGTCCTACGCGGAGAGCTCTCGGAACAATATCAGTGTCACGCCGCGTGACACCTCGGGTGGCGGTGGGTGTCTCTCCCGCCTGGAGCCGCATCGGCGAAGCCGGGAGAGATACCCACCGTCAGGCCCCGAGTCCGATCTGGCCGCGTCATTGCCAGTTGCTATTGTTCCGGTGTGCTTCCGCCCCCCCGGAGCAGAACCGCGCCC
>CALEMW010000108.1 GCA_937910695.1 uncultured bacterium | reverse complement strand
AATCGGGGTAGGGAGGCCCGATTGGGTTCGGGCCCCCCTCCCGCCGAACCGTGCGAGCGGATCTCCCGCACACGGCTCTCCAGTTGATGGTCTTACCTCCGTGAGGATTGAACGACCGTGGCGTGGGCGGTCACCAGACTGTACAGCCCATGCTCGGCAAAGAAGGCGTTTGGCCAGCGAATGTGATCCCATCCGTGCCCGTGGCCGCGGCGGCGGTTGCGGCGACGGAGAATACTCCGCAGCCGCATCCGAACCCAGCCATCCTGGCGCGCATACACTCTGCGGTGGGAGCTGTGCTTGAAGTATGCGAACCAGCCCCTGAGGACTCGGTTCACATCCGCAATCACACATTGCAAGCTCCGACCGTTCGTGCGAGGAGTTTTCTCCCGGATCGTGTCCCGTAGCTTCTGGATGCTCTTCTTCCGGGGCCAGTGTTCCTGCCCACAGAAGGTGTAGCCCAGAAAGTCGAACGGGGTGGTGCGGGCGTCGACGATCCGTGTTTTGGTGGGATGGATGGTGAGACCGTTCTCTTCCACCCATCCCTTGACCATGTCCAGCGCCCGAACGGCTTCTTCTGCCGTCTGACACAGGATCACGAAGTCGTCAGCGTACCGCACCATCTCGAATCCGTGTTCGGCCATCAGATGGTCGAGCGGATCAAGATAGATATTGCTCAGAAGCGGACTGAGGACCGCCCCCTGCGGGGCACCTTCCTCTGGTGTCCACTGCTTCGCGTCTTCCAGGATGTCAGCCTTCAGGAAGCTTTCGATCAGCCGCAGCGTCGGGCCGTCGGCGATCTTGGTTTCCAGTCGTGCCATCAGCCGGTCGTGCGGGATTGAGTCGAAGTAGCCCTTGAGGTCCACGTCCACAACATGGACGTGACCCTGGTCGAGGCGTTCGCCAACCCGCCGCAAAGCGTCCTTGCAACCACGTCCAGGACGGAACCCGTAACTGTGTTCTGCAAAGTCGCGTTCGAAGATCGGCTCGATCACGTTCACCACCGCAGCCTGGACCACTCGATCGCGGACCGTGGGAATGCCCAGCGGTCGCGTCTCCTTGGTGCCCGGCTTCGGTATGTGTACGCGGCGGATCGCTTGGGGGGTGAATCGACCGCTCTTGAGCGCGTCAGACAACTCCAGGATCGCATCCGGGAGCCGCCGTTCGAACCCGTAAACAGTCTCGTGATCCACTCCTGCAGCACCTTTCTTCTTCGCTACCTTTTGAAACGCAGCCAGCAGATTCCGCTCCGCAAAGACCTTGTCATTCAGCCTGAACCATTTGTCTCCTTTCACTCCCTGTTCGAGAGCCGTCAACATGCGGACTGTCCAGACGGCCGGTTCGACCCAACGCCATGAGGCGGGGATCTCTTCGGCTTGTTGAGCTCGTTGCACTGTCACCGATGGTCCTCCGTTCGTCTGGTCATTCCTCATCCATCTTCCTGGAGCCCTTCGCTCCACCGGAATTACCCGGCTTCATCGCTACTATGGCTCCTCTGACTCCTGCCGGGCGAGTGTCCGGTGCCCGGCAGGTCTCATTGCTTCATGTGCTGAATCTTCTGACCGTTCCGTCTCCAATCACCCTCTGTCGCTCCGATCGTTTGGCCTGCTTTCTCGATCGGACGTACCGTCGGAACCGTTCCGAGGAACCTGTTCCACCCACTCAGGCAGGGCAACGCCGACGTCAATTGGGCTTCGCCATGGGACTGCTGGCTCGCCGCGACAAACGGCCGTATCGAGTTCGTCATCCTACGGACCAGTCTTTCACCTCCTGGTGCTCTCCACATCCCCTCACGGGAACGCAGTTCCGCTCGGTTACAGCAGTCAGGCCGACCACTGACAGGGACTCGCACCCTGCTGATTCAATACACTCGCAATCGCACAGCCCCC
>CALEMW010000107.1 GCA_937910695.1 uncultured bacterium | reverse complement strand
GCACGTCGTCGTCCATGGGGTTCAGACCCAGGATCTGGCGCAGCTTGATCTGGGTGGACGCAGTGCTGAACTCCAGATCGTCCACCAGCACCCAGGGCCTGCCCTGCGCCCAGCTCAGGTCGTTGTTCTGCCTGGAGCTGTAGACGAAGGGGATCATGGCTCGCAGACCGGTCTGAACG
The DNA here is from genome assembly GCA_937910695.1 of uncultured bacterium. Taxonomy (GTDB): domain Bacteria; phylum Krumholzibacteriota; class Krumholzibacteriia; order LZORAL124-64-63; family LZORAL124-64-63; genus CALEMW01. The sequence goes on along the minus strand of CALEMW010000107.1, from coordinate 3,829 downwards.
AGCAGCAGATCGACGTAGTCCTTCGCGCCAGCGGACAGCACGCACAGATCCGCATGATCGACCAGATCCCGCAGCTCGTTCTCGATGCCCGGCCTGGTCACCACGAGGTAGCGGTCGCCGTCAGGGAAGACCACCTCGATGCCTCTCTTGGCCCAGGCGAGCTGCCGACCAGCACGCTCCATGCCGAAAGTAGCCATCTTCCCAGCCTGCGGATTATCCGTGAAAGTCTTGTTTCGATACGTCTTCTTCCGCTTTTCGATGCTCGCCAGCAGATCGGCCTTGGTGCCCTTCAGCAACAGGGACCGGAGGAGCGTCTCGTCCAGATCGAGGAACACGATGGGTCGGACGCCGGCCCGACTGCCGCGACGGCGCAGCATCCTGGCGACGGTGAGGGCCGAGACGGTGGCCAGGGCGAGGGGGGCTCCGCTTCTCATCAGTGACCCGCCTCTCGAGCCAGCCGACCCAGCTCGTGAACGTCGGGGAACCCCCGATCCGGGTCCACGAATATGTACTCCATCCTCGACCAGTCGAAGAAGTAGACCGGATCGCCATTCGGCAGTTCGCTCTTGTAGAAGCTGACGGCCCAGTTGTCGGGCCTGCTGATCCGATACATCGCCGGATGATCTTCCTCCCGCATCGGCCCCAGGTCCGCGTTCCGAGCGAATGTGGTGTAGCTGATCTCGGTGGCCCGATCCGTCATGTAGTGGATGATCTCGCCATAGACAATATCGGGGCAGGACAGCCAGAAGTCGAACTTGTGACCTCGGGCTGGGCTCCCGCTGGAGTCTGCGTAGTCCCGCAGCTTGATCCACGCGGCCTTGGCGTCCTTCTGACGAGCCTGCTTGCCGGTCTTGGCCTTGGCCTGGACGAGGAGCGCCTGGAGATCGAGCTTCGCCATCACTTCATCCTTCGGACCACGCCATCATAGCCACGTTCGAGTTCTTTGCGGATAGCCTTCATCGACAAAGGGACCGGACAAGCATGATTGAGAGCCCAGCGCACCCACACAGTCGAATAGGCACTACTCAGCCAGCCGAACATCCGCATCTTGAGGATGTCATGTCGGGCGCACCAGGCTCCAACACCCATCGCTGCCGAAACAAAATCGTCCTTAGCTGTATCCGATCCGCGATAGAACAGCGCGAGCGCCCCGTTCGCCACGTCGTCCAAATCATCGTTCGAGAGCCCCCCCACATTGGCCTTGGCCTGGGCGAGGAGCGCCTGGAGATCGAGCTTGCCTCGAGAACCCTTCTTTTTCCTGACCATCGAACCCTCCATGTCGGGCACCGGCAGGCCCATGGCCCGCCGCTTGGTGATCTGACCCAGCAGGTTCAGACGACGCCTACGCAACGTGTCAGCAAACACCAAATCCGGCTCGCCCTTGGCTACGTCCCTGTCGTACCACTTCTGCTCGATCTTCTGCATCGAAACCATAGACTCCAGCTCTGGCAGCGTGGCGAGCCCTGCCAGGTCTGGCCGAAACTTCTCGGTCCAACGACGAAGATGGTCCACCCAGTCTGGATGGAAGTGACCCCACACCTTCTTGCGGAACCAGAACCCGGCGTCCGCGATGAACAACGATCCGTCCGGTCGACGCATGACGAGCAGCTCGTCGCTCACGTCCCAGCCGCGCCGCTGCATCTCGATCAGGCCCAGCTCCAGGGACACATAGTCCTGGTCGGTGACGTAGTTCCTGCTGAAGGAGTCGCCAGGCAGCTCCCCGTACTCCCTCACCAGGAACGGGATGTCTCCGAGCTGGACGTAGACGACATCGGGCACGATCCCGATGTCGTGAAGCTCGCTGGCGGTGCCCGCCTCGTGCCGGAACCAGGACTGCAAACCGTTGGGGCCTTCCCACTCCCACTTGCGACCGTGGATGTCCTTCTCGGCGGGCAGCTTGACCACCCTTCCATCCACCAGGACGGCCTTTCCGAAGTTGCCCTGACCCAGCACCGTGCCCTCGTCCATCAGCGCCTTGTGGACGTAGGGAATGGCCTCGAGCACCTCGGGCTGCTGCATGTGGCCCGCCGACATGGTGGGCGGTTCGCGGTCCAGGCCCAAGGGGGTCACCACCCGGCTTCCGACCTTGCGCTTGGCCTGCCTCAGCAGCTTTTTCAGGTCTTGCTTCACCACCACCACCTTCTCGCCGCAGATCCCTTGGGGAGCACGGCCTTGTAGAGCTGGGCGACGTTGAGCACCACCACCTCATGCTTCGAGAACCCGATCTGACCCTCGAGCCCGGCGTCCACGGCCTCGTCCACGGTCATAGCGTAGCCGTCTTCGTCCAGGGGAGTGTGGATGTAGCCTGGGTTGACCACGGTCAGGCGCTTTGCGCCCCTGGGTACACGCACCCCCTGCTCCTCGAACCACCGCTTGGACACGAACACCCGCCGAACGTAGGGGAGCGCGATCTTGCCGGTGACCATGTACTGGAGCGTGACGATGCAGGGCTCGCCGTCGTCGTAGCTCACGTCCACTCCACCCCCGATGGGGTCTTCGATGCTCTCGTACAGGTCGTAGTCGAGCGCCGCTCTGGTGGCCGAGTCGTCGATGTGCTGGCACAGGTAGGGATTGGCGTACAGGTAGGGCTTGCCGTCCACCCACTCCACCGAGAGAGTAGACGGGGTGGCCCGCTCGCTCTGATCGTATTCGTCGAGGATCTCCACGATGTCGTGAGCCAGGCTATCGTCAGGGATGAGCCTGCCGACCTCGGGCTCCCAACGGACCTTCCGATCCTTCAGCTCGCTGGCGAGTTCTTCCACGTCCCAACCGATCACCCGCCCAGCGTCGTCGTAGTCGGGCAGCACGTCCAGGCCAGCGGTGGCCACCTCGAAGACGACGAAGCTCTTGTCCGCACCGAAGGCCGACCCGTACATCACCGCGTTGACGGGCTCGTCGGTGAGGAACACCGCTCCCTTGGTCTTGGTGCGGTGCGGACTGGACCCCTTGCCAGGCACCAGCTCCCCGTGCTCGAGGATGCCCATGAGGTTGACGGCGGCGGTGCCGTGGTACAGCAGCTCGGGCGCAGACACCAGCTTGGCCAGGCTCCCGCGCCGAAATGAGAGGGAGCCCCGCCTGCGGGTCGGCCTCCTGGTGCTGCTCCCAGCGGGAACCAGGAAGGTCAGATCGACGATCTCGCTGGTGTACCACTGGCTCGGATCACGACTGTATCGGTCCACCGTGACGATGCCGTCGTACCCGGCCTTCACGATGGCCTTCGACAGGTTCTTCCCCTTCTTCCCGCCAAACGCAGCAGACAGCCGCCCCTTCCAGCCAGTCGATTTCGTGCTCACATGCTCGAGCACCAGCGGCGACCGAAACCGGACGGTCCCCGTCTCCAGGCCAGGAAGATCGCGGTAGTTGGGTTGGCGATGGAGCATGTAGCGACCCGCAGGCTCCACCTTCAACCCCAGGTCCATCCCATCCCGCTGCAAGGCCACACCGTGCCGACGAGAACTCTCGGTGTTCCGATAGAAGGGCATGGCCACGGGCACACCCGTCTCGAACAGCAGACCGTACTCACGGATGGTCGTCAGCAGCAGCTTCGCTGGGAGCTTCGTAGCTCCGCTCCTTTTCGGACGGGCTACCATCGCCGCCTCGCGGGCCACAGCTCGGTCACGCCGCCGAACCGCTCGGTCCAGTGAACGATGGCCGTGGTGACGGTGACCGCCCAGCGACGGCGCAGCGCGTCGTCGTGCTTGGTCTTCGCGGCCCAGGCTCCAGACCAGCGGTAGGGGATGCGCGCCCCCCGGAAGCCGAGCTGATCGAGCGCAGCGAACACCCTGGCTCTGGCCCTCACCGGGTAGACCACCGCAGGCAGATCGGACAG
>CALEMW010000106.1 GCA_937910695.1 uncultured bacterium | reverse complement strand
CCAGTAGCTCGCAAGGTCGCTGATGCCGTACATGCTCACCGCGGCGGCGAACAGATCGGTCTGGGTCAGCAAGCTCATGGTCATGAAACCGCCGTACGAGCCGCCGTAGCAGCCTATGCGGGTGCGGTCGAGTTCGGGATGACCCGCCAGAAGTGCTTCGACGCCTTCGATGACGTCTGCGGGCGCCTTGACGCCCCAGTCGTTGACGTGGTGATCGGCGAAGTCCTGACCGTAGGTGTGGGCGCCGCGGGGATTGATCACATACACGGCGTAGCCGTTGGCGGCGAGCCACTGGTGGGTGGTGTTGAAGCCGCCCATGGTGCTGATGGCGCCGCCGTAGTAATAGACGATCAACGGCGTGGATCCCCCCGTTGCGATGACGGGGTGATAAAGCCAGCCGTCGATAACATCGCCGTCCGAATTGGTGAAGACGAAGGAATCCACCTCGGGTGCGAGCAGAGCCGGAGACTCGGCTTCGACCACCGTGCGCGTCGTCCCCGAATCCAGATCGAGGATCATGGCCCTGTCGGGTTCGTTCAGCGACGAGTGGACCCAGGCGACGCGCCTTCCTGCTACGGCGGTCGTCAGGTGGCCCACAGTGCCGTCATGCCCTTTCGTTTCAGCTGTACCATCGACAGTGTCGAGCAGCATGACTCCCCCGCTGTGACCGACATCGACGGGCAGCACAAGGGTGCGGTCGTCGAGCCAGGTCAGGGCGTCGCCACTGCGATCCTGTGGCGTGGCGTCGTTGTCCGAGGTCAGGTTGCGTACTTCGCCGGTCACGACGTTGGCGACCCAGACGTCGGTGCGGGCCCAGTTCCGTTCCGGCTGGCCGTCACCCACATCGTTGCTGCTGCATGTCCAGGCCAGGTATGCGCCGTCGGGAGACCAGGCGAGGTTCATGGGCCAAATCTCAAAGCCCGTCGTCACGGTCGTCAGCAAGGCTGCATCGCCGCCGTCGCCGTTCATCGACCAGATCTCGTGGAAGAAGAAGGGGCGGCCCACACACGGAACTTTGCGCACCACGGCAAGCCGGTCGCCGTTGTCGCCGCGCCGAACGGCGAACGATGTCACATGAAAATCTCCGGCGGCGGTCAAGGGCATGGTGCGTGCCAGATCCGTCAAGCCATGGCGTACCGAGAGAAGGGCGGTGTCGCTCCAGTCGGTCAAACGTTCGCGGAGTTCGGTCAAGTGATGGGGATCGGCCGCATCGTCTCCGCCCGGATCCGCCAGATAATAGGTCGGCGAGCCAAGATCGCACTGGCCGAGACCTTCCACGTCGTCGAACAGACGGCGTTCGTGACCGGTCTGCAGATCTCTCAGGACGATGTCGCCGCGTTCGCGATAGGTGAATCGGCTGTCCGACAGCCACGAAAGAACCGAAACGTAGCTGTCGGTGATGGTCGCCCGACGTCCCGATTCGAGGTTGTGCAGTTCCAAACGACGGTGCGACACACCCTCGGCATCGCGCTCGCCGTGCAGGACGAGCAGGTAGGAGCCGTTGGGAGAGATCGCTAGATCGGCGATGGAAGGAACGAGGCGCGTGTCTTCGAATCGGGTCAACAGCCGCTGTGCGTTGGTCGTCGCCCGGATATCGTCCCGCTCGGTTTCGACGGTGAGTTTGAAACGCGCCCGTTCACCGACCACCGTGGCGATCTCCACGAGAATCTGGGTTTTTCCACTTTCCAGACTGACTGTGTGGCGGCCTTCATTTTCACCGGCAGCGAGTTCCAGAACCACGACGCCGTTCAGGCGCAGCCTTGAAGCGGCCGCGCATTCCAGAACGAATTCGACCTCGGCTTTCCGGTCGACGACCAGGTGGGTCAGCGCCGTGCGGATTCCCGCGGCGTCCTGTTCGCCGTAATCCATCCAGCCCCTGCGCATCTCCAGCTGAGCGTTCTGCTCGAATTGGTACCACGGATCAGCCACCGTTTCGGGCCAGACCTGTTCTCCGTCGCCGAACAAGGGAGTGGTGCACGTCAGATCAGCCAGAGGCACTTCGACCCATTCCTCGACCTGCAAAGCCGAAGCGGCGCCCGCAAAGAGCGCCGCCGCGACGAGAACCGCGGTGAGATGTCGCGTGAACATGGTCACTCCTCGATCAGGATGTGATGGTGTCGCTTCTTGCCGGCCTGCAGGGCGATCCTGCCGTCACGGACGTCGGCGGGGCCGAGGGCGTGCATCTCGTCTTCGATCGACGCGCCGTTGACCTTGATGCCGCCCTGTCGGATGAGCCTACGGGCTTCGCCCTTGCTTTTGGCGAGGCCGGCGTCGGCCAGAGCGTCGATGAGCGGCAGACCATCGCCGGCGAGAACGACCGCGGGTCGCGAGCTCGAAGGAATCGATCCCTCGCCGCCGCCGCCGCCGCCGAAGAGCACCGCCGCCGCATTTTCGGCTTCGGTCGCCGCCTGCTCGCCATGCAGGGCCCGAGTGACTTCGAAGGCGAGGCGGCGTTTGGCGTCGCGGATGTCTGCCCCCTGTAGGGCCGCCAGCTTGGCGACTTCGTCCATCGGCAGCAGGGTATAGAGCTTCAGGAAGCGTTCCACGTCGCGGTCGTCAACATTGATCCAGTACTGGAAGAAGTCGTAGGGGCTTGTGCGCTTTGCATCGAGCCAGACGGCGCCGGCTGCGGTCTTGCCCATCTTCTCCCCCGACGCGGTGGCGATCAGGGGGAAGGTGAGGCCGTAGACTTCCTGGCGGTTCATGCGCCGGGTGAGGTCGATGCCGCTGACGATGTTGCCCCATTGGTCGTCGCCGCCCATCTGCAGGCGGCAGCCGTGGTCGCGGTTGAGCATCATGAAGTCGTAGGCCTGCAGGATCATGTAGTTGAACTCGATGAACGACATGCCGGTCTCGAGGCGCTGTTTCACCGACTCCCGCGAAAGCATGACGTTGATGCTGAAGTGACGGCCGATTTCGCGCAGGAAGTCGAGATAGCCCCAGTCCTTGAGCCAGTCGGCGTTGTTGACCATCAAGCCGTCGAGCCGACCATCTGCGGTGCCGTCGCCGAAGTCGACGAAGTGGGCGATCTGGGCTTTGATGCCTACGAGGTTGGCGTCGATCTGCTCGAGCGTCATCATCTTGCGCAGCTCGGTTTTGCCTGAAGGGTCGCCCACCATGGCCGTGCCGCCGCCCGCGATGGCGATGGGCCTGTGGCCGTGCCGCTGGAGGTGCAGCAGACCCATGATCGGAACCATCGAACCGATGTGCAGGGAATCGGCGGTGGGATCGAAGCCGATGTACCCGGTGACCGGCTCGGTTGCGAGCAGTTCGGTGAGGGTCGCCTCGTCGGTGCACTGCTTGAAGAAGCCTCGCTCCTTCATCACAGGCAGAAAATCGGCGCGGGGCAGCGTGGCGTCGTGGGTCGGTTCGGTCATCGCGGCAGATCCTTGAAACGTCGTTTGAGTTCCTTGAGGGGCGCCTCGCCGAGGGCCCTCACGAGTTCGGCGGCCAGTTCCCAGGCGACGGCCGCCTCGGCGACCACTCCCGCGGCCGGCACCACGCAGGTGTCGGAACGTACGTATGAAGCGGCGTGAGCCTTGCCAGTACGCAGATCCACGCTGGGAACGCCCTTGCGTTGGGAGGAGATGGGTTTGACGTAGGCGCGTGCCCGCAGGGGCATGCCGTTGGTCACCCCCCCTTCAAGGCCGCCGGCGCGGTTGGTCTCACGTCGTACCTTGCCCCGACCGGCGGGCAGCAGGGCGTCGTGGGCCGTCTGGCCGTCTTCGGCAGACACGGCCACACCGTCGCCGATCTCCACGGCCTTGACGCTCGGAATCCCCATGATCGCCTCGGCCAGGCGGGCATCGAGACGGCGGTCGGTCTGGGCGTAGGTGCCGAGGCCCACCGGCAGACCGAAGGCCACGACTTCTGTCACGCCGCCGAGGGTGACGCCCTCCTTGTAGGCGGCGTCGATCTCCTCGATCATTCCCGCCTCGGCCTTGCGGTCGAGACAGCGCAGAGGCGACCCGGTGCGTACGCGGCGCAACCGAGCCAGTGTGGCGTCGCCGGAGTCGGCCTCCAGGCCGCCGAGGGCCACCGTGTGGCTCCAGACCTGAATGCCGAAGACCGCGAGCAGAGTCTTGCAACAGGCCCCGACGGCCACGATGCCGGCGGTGGATCGGGCGCTGGCGCGTTCGGCCACCGGTGCATAGCCGTCGTAGCCGTAGCGGAGCCGCCCGGCCAGGTCGGCGTGCCCGGGGCGCGGTACGTTCCAGTCGGGATGGGGCTTGCCCTTGCGGATCGCGAAGTCGCGGTTCTCGATCATGAGCGCCAGAGGCGAGCCGAGAGTGTGTCCCTGCCAGAGTCCGGCAAGAATGCGCACCTTGTCGGTCTCGATGGATTGCGCGCGCAGGCCGCGGCCGTGACCCTCGAGACGACGAGCCATCTCGGGGGCGATCAGCGATTCGTCGAGCTTCAGACCGGCCGGAAAACCTTCGATGATCGAAATCAGAGCCGGGCCGTGACTCTCTCCTGCGTGCAGACAGCGCATGATCCACTCCTTTCCACGGAAGACGGCAACGTAACCGAAGCGGTCGGGACGGTCAACCCGGGGCGCCGCCGCCCTGCAGACGCTCGATGTCGTCGAAGAACCCCGGATAGGAGACCCCGACACAGTCGTCGTCGTCGAGCTCGACACCGTGGGACGATGCGAGCCCCGCCACCGCGAAAGCCATGGCGATGCGATGATCGCCGTGGGTATGAACGACGACGGAGTCGCCGACCGGATAGCCTTCGGGACGACCGACGATGTCCATGCCGTCCGGATGTTCTGCGACCTCCACGCCCAAAGCCCGCAGGCCCGCGGCGGTCACGGCGATGCGGTCGGATTCTTTGGCCCGCAGGTCGGCGGCATCGCGAATCCTGGTAATGCCTGCGGCCCGTGAGGCGAGAACGGCGAGCATAGGGATCTCGTCGATCAAGGTTGGAATTTCGGCGCCGCCGAGAGAGAAGGAACGAAGCGGACCGAATCCGAGAGAGAGTCCGCCGACGGGCTCGCCTGCTGCATCGCCGGTGGACTCCACGGTGAACGCCACTCCCATCCTCCGGAACACCTCGCTGATCCCCGTCCGCGTCGCGTTGAGCATCATGCCCGCCACCGTGATCTGGGAGCCGGGTACGAGCAGTGCCGAGGCCAGAGGAAACGCCGCGCTCGAAGGATCACCCGGAACGTCCAGATCAAAGGCACGGAGGGTGGAGCCGGAGCACACGTCGATCTCATCACCGTCCCCCGTCACCTTTGCGCCCATCGCTCTGAGCATCCGTTCGGTGTGGTCGCGGGAGCGGCCGCCGCCGAGAACGGTCGTAGAACCGACGGCTGTCAGCCCGGAAAGCAACAACGCCGACTTGACCTGGGCCGAAGCCACGGTCATGCCGTGACTGATCCCCGTGAGAGAACGTCCGTGAATCTCCAGGGGCAGACGTCCGTCTTCTCCGAGATAGCGGATTACAGCCCCCATGGCACGCAATGGCTCGACAACCCTCGCCATAGGGCGCGAACGCAGGCTCGCATCGCCGTCGAGCCGGGCGCGGACACGTCGTCCGGCCAACAGGCCGAGGAGTAAACGGGTCGTCGTGCCACTGTTGCCGCAGTCGATATCCACCATGAGAGCTTCGTCGGAGGCGTCCCCCGCCTGCGGAAACGAGCCCGGGGCGATCACCAGGTCGCCTCTGCCCCGCTGGATGTCGGCGCCCAGAACGCGTACGGCTTCAAGGGATCGAAGAGTGTCCTCGGCCTCGAGCCAGCCGTCCACACGGGAGGGCCCGTCGCCCAAAGGTGCGAAGAGGAGGGCGCGGTGGGTCACCGACTTGTCGCCGGGAACACGGACGGTTCCCCGCAGAGGACCACGGGCTGGTGCACAGTGACGCATGAAGCCGCCTTTTCTCCGGAGCCCCTTGCCCCGGCTTTCCGCTACGCTAGCGTCCGCAGCGTCGTGGGTCAACCGAACCCGACTTGCTCCGGCCGCCGAGGAAGCCTATGGTCCCTCGATGAACATCCGCTTCTCAGCTCCGACGCGCCTTCGCGAAGCCCTCACCGTCCATCACGGACGGGAGATCACGGCCCTCGCGTCGCCCATCGTGCTCACCATGTTTTCCCAGACGCTGATGTGGACCGTCGACACGATGTTCCTGGGCCACCATTCGAGCCTGGCTCTGGGAGCCGCGGGCCTGGGCGGCATCCTGCTGTGGACCTCCTACAGCGCCGTGAACAACCTCAGCCGCATCACCGGCACCTTCATATCGCAAGCCCACGGCAAGAACGACGATTCGCGGGTCGGCGACTACGCCTGGCAAGGCATGTACATGGCCACGCTCACGGGCCTCGTGCTCATGCTGTTGGGCATGAACGCCCGCCCTCTGATGGACTGGACCGGCATCCCCCCCCACGTACTCGACGGCGCCGCCGTATATATGCGCTGGCGAGCCTTGAGCGCCGTGTTCACCCAGTGGGGATTCGCCCTGATGGGCTATTTCCAGGGCCGGCGCAAGGTAGGCGTGCCGATGTGGGCAGGCATCATCTCCAACCTCGCCAACGCCCTGCTCGACTGGTGGTTCATCTTCGGCTGGGCCGGCATCGAGGTGGCGGGACATCGCTTCTTCGAGATCCCGGCCATGGGCCTGCGTGGGGCAGCCCTGGCCACGAGCTGCGGCGTAGCCCTGAACACGACCATCATGTTCCTGGCCATGTTCGGTTCGGCGGAGGCGCGTCGCCGCTACCGGATCCACGTGCCCAGAATTCCGAATCTTCGCAAGCTCAAGGACATTGCCCGCGTGGGGGCGCCCTCGTCCGTCGAAAATTTCGTGGACATGAGCACGCTTGCTCTCTTCTCCACCTTCATCGGTCGCTCCGGCGAAATTGCTCTGGCCGCCAACCAGATCCAGATCCAGCTGCTGTCGTTCTCCTTCATGCCCATGTGGGGCCTGACAACCGCCGGTTCCGTGCTGACGGGAAACTGGTTGGGAGCGTCCCGGCCGGCCGACGCCTCGAAATACGGACGGCAGGTCTACAAGCTGGGACTCTACTACTGCCTGAGTCTGGGTGTGCTGCTGGTGCTGTTCCGCCATCAGGTGTTCCGCGTCTTCACGCCCGATCCCGAGGTGCTGGCCTTCGGCGGCGTGCTCGCCGTGCTGGCGGCGATCTTCCAGGTGGGCGACGGCATGCGGATGGTGGGCAGCGGCCTGCTGACGGGCGCCGGCGACACGAAACCGGTCATGCTGATCACCATTGGTGTGATGTGGGGTGTGATGTTGCCAGGATCCTGGTGGGCTATCGTCCGACAGGGCGGCGACGTGACGACCGCCTGGGCCGTGGCGAGCCTCAGTTACATGATCCAGGGAGTCGCTTTCTGGCTGCGCTTTCGCTCGGACTCTTGGCAGCGCGTGAAGATCTTCTCGAGCGCCGTCTGATCCACCCACGGCAAGGCCACTGACGCAACGAGGGCCCCGGATCGCTCCGGGGCCCTCTGGCGTCATCGGCGGACCGATGATGTCGTGCGTCGTCTACCGGAACTGGGCCTTCAGTTCGCCGAAGCCCAAGTCCTCGTTGCCAACGATGCAGTTGTCCACCATGTAGGTGCCCGTGTAGGTTCCGCAGGAGGCGGAGCCCCAGGAGTCCACGACCAGGTAGACCATCATGGGACCGGCACCGGTGTTGGTGTAGGTCACCATTTCTTCTTCGCCGCTCAGCGTGGCATCGCCGTAGGCGAGGCACGTGAAGGCGCCACCCTCGGCCGAGCAGTCGCCCAGGAGCCACAGGGCGCCGTCGGCGGTGTTCGTCACGTAGGCGGAGAAGGTGCCACCGGCACACAGCTCGAAGCTGTAGTAGTCTTCCAGACCGGCTTCTGTGTAGACATCACAGTCGAGGTCCGTCACAAGGTTCACACCGTCACAGGTGTCGCCGGCCAGGGGACCGGAAAGCTCGGTCAGGGGCATCACGTCGGCGCAGAATTCCACCGGGGGCGGCGGGGGCGGCGGCGAGTAGTCGCCGATGTTCACGGCGTCGAGGTGATGATCCGCGCCGTCGTCGCCGGCATAGCGGAAGGTCACGGTGATCGTGTTGCCGACATGGGCGGCCAAGTCGATGATGATCTCTTCCCAGACGAAGTCCGCCAGACCCTGGGCGGCGAAGTCGTAGACGGTCGTGCCGTCGATCTCGACGGTGAAGTTGCCATAGGCGGCCCAGTACACACTACCCATGGTCCAGAACGACAGGGCGTCGCCGGTGGCCACGGTGTAGGTGAAGCTCAGGGTCTCATCCTGGGGCAGGCCGGCCTGCCAGCCGATGTGCGCGGCATAGGCGCCTTCATAGAAGGAGACGGCATCCTGATACCATGTGTAACCGGCGTTGGTCACACCGGCACTCCAGCCGGCGGGCGGGAAGGCGCCTTCGAAACCCTCGGTCATCGAACGACCGAAGTCGACGGAATAAACGGACGGAGATGCTTGCTTCGCGGGAAGCTTCGCAGCCATGGCGCTACTGGCAACAAGAGCCAGCGCGAGGACGATCAACATCAACTTACGCATGGGTACCCCCTCAATGCGATTCAGATGGTGTGTGATTCCGGTCGTTGAACCAAAACCACGGGAGCGAGATTCTATCTATTCAGGGCGAGATTACCTCTAGATGGAACCCCCGATAGGATGACTATATCATGACTGCGCTTCAAAATGCAACTCACCAATCCGCTCTCACTCTCATTATTATTCAATATATGGGGAGTTTTTTGAATTAAATTCCACTTGTACGTCTTCATCATAGGACAAAAAGCGAGATCCATCACAAAACCGTGAGAATCTCGCCCATGTCTCGATGGCTCGGATCCGGCTTGAACCAGTGCTCAAAAACGCAAGGTCATCGTGCCGGATGCAAGGCGGCCAGGCAACAGGACACCCGGAACCTCCTGATAGGCGACGTTGAACATGTTGGTCACTGTCAATGCGAGGTCCCAAGCCGCCGGACTCCAGATCAGCCTCAGATCAGCCACTACATCGTCTTCACCGTCGGGACGTTCCCAGGCACGGAGCATGGGCGTCAGTCGCAGGTTGGGCTTCAGGACCGCCGTGGCCTCTACAGTCACGCGATGGCGCGGCGACAGTGAGGAATACTTGCCGACCCAACCGTCGGCGAGGGTGGTCGATCGAGACAGCCCCGCATAACGGACGGCGAAACGGTGGCCCGCCGGGGTCTCGAGAGAGGCGGACTGGGACCAGCCGCGGGTCTCACCTTCGAGAATGTTGGTGGCTGTCCAAACGGCGTCGTCCAGGGAAGGCTTCACCCAGTCGATGAGGTCTTCCTCATAGCGGGTGAAGAAGGACCAGCCCAGGGCCCAAGGGCCGTGGTGTACATCGAGACCTGCATCCCAGGTCCAGCCGGACTCCGAGGCAAGATCGGCGGCGCCCTGATTGGCGGGGTCGGCGTAATAGAGCTCCGTGAAGGTCGGAATCCGGTGGATGTTGCCGGCGGACGCCCGGAGCGCGAGGGCCGCGGTTGCGTTCCAAGAGGCGGCCGCGGAGTGCGACACAAGCCGTTCCATGTCTGTCCAGGCGTCGAGGCGCGTACCCAGGGACCAGTGCAGACGGTCGTGACGACCTACGAATTCCACGCCGCCGGAAGTGCGCCGGCGTTCGTGATCACCCAGGGCCGGTCCGCTGACGCCGTTGCGGATACCGTCGCTCTCGATATCCTCATAGGCGCCCTCCAGGCCCATCGCCACGGCCAAGCCATAACCGGCCTCGACACTCGCGCGCAGATCGGCCGAGGCGCGGCGGCTGATGTGATCGTTCGTGTAGGCCTCGGGATTGTCGCGCAGCAGGACGAAGTGATCTGTGTGGCGGCGGTACGCGAGGGTGGGCTCCACGGTCCAACGGTCGCCCAGGTCGCTGCGCAGACGGATCATGGAGAAGAGGGCGTCGGTCTGCTCCTCGGAATCGTAGGGAACGTAGAAATCGCGGGCTCCGAAACGGCGGCTTGAGAAGCCGGTCAGGACGTCGAGTTCGCCGAGCTCTAACTTAGCCCGGCTTCTCAGCGACAGAGTCGTGTTTTCCAGGTCGGTGCCGGGCCGGTCGCCGTCGGTGGTGAAGTTCTCGGCCGAAACTCTGGTCTGCCAGTTGCCGCCCAGAATATTCTGCGTCCCCGACTCCAAGCTGAGGCTTCCACCCAGCGTGCCTTGCTCCCCTGTGGTGACCGCAGCCATCCCGCCGCGTTGCTCAGCAGGATCCCGCGTCACGACATTCACCACACCTCCGAAGGCATTGGCACCGTACAGCGTGGCCCCATGCCCCGGCAGCACTTCGATGCGGGCTACCTCGCCCATGCCCACCGGCAGGTTCATGCTGTGGTGCCCGGTCTGTGGATCCCCCACGTTCACGCCGTCGAGAAGCACCTGCACCTGTTCGAAGGTCGACCCTCGGATCGAGACATCGCCCTGAACGCCCATGAGTTGGCGTTGGCGAACCTCCACCTCTGCCACGGCGCCGAGTGCTTCGGCGATAGAGCGGGCAGGCCGGTCCTGCAGGTCCTGGGCACTCACGATCGAGACAGAGCGCAACAGGCCAGGCAATGCAACCGGCACCCTCGAACCGATGATCACGATGGGCTCGGTGAACCAAAGCGTGTCGCCGTCGACGATCAAAAAGCGCAGCGGCGGTGGATCCTCGGCTTGCGCCGTGAACGTGGTCAGAAGCAGCAACAGGGCGAGAACGGCGCCGAAACGCAGGGAATACCGGGCCATGAACGATCCTCCATTTGGGTGGGTGCTCGGCGTAAGATAATCAGAACCGGTGTCGTCGGGAGAAGAAATCACCGGGCTTTTCCCCATGAGAAAAGGAGGCGCGGCCGGTCGCCGCACCTCCATAGAACCACGCCCCGCCGCTCAGGCTTTCTTGCCTTGGGGCTTGGCGTTCCAAACCCGCGTCGCCAAAATCAAACCGATGGCCGCCATCGGGATCATCGCCGCCGGCCAGGGCCACCAGTTGGCGGGATCGGTGGCCGGCCCGGCGATATGGCCCGCTGCATCGAGTTGCTCACCCGGCAGCACCAGCGCGTAAGTGAACGACATGACCGCAGTACCCAGGTACACGAAGCCGTCGATGATGCCCACGGCGATACCCACATTCTTGCTGCCGCCGAAGTCCATGCTCGCTGTGCCCGAAAGCATGCCGTGCACGCCGATCACGGCCATGGACATGATCACCATCAGCCAGCCCACATAGGGTTGTTGATAGGTGAAGGTGAGAACGATCGCGCCCAGCAACATCAGACCGTAGAGTACGGCCGCCACCGGACCGCGTCGTGACTGGAACACATGGTCGCTGATCGTGCCTGCCATGACGCCGCCCAGGATGCCGGCACAGCACAACAGAAGACCCCAGTTTTCATTCACGAAGCTCGAACGCAGTCCCAGCAGCGCATCGGTCTGCTTGGCGAAGGTGCCGTACCACTGCATGATCGCCTGACGCAAAAACCCGCTGCAGAACTCGATGACAGCAATGGTCAAGATGATGGGGTTGCGCATCATCATCTTGAAAACCGTGATCGCACCGAGGCGCGGACTTGTATCGCCCGAAGAAGCATCGGCCGTGTTGAAGTTCTCCAGGCCGGCGTCTTTTGGTTCGTTGCGGACAAGGGCGATGTCGATGAGCAGGAAGATCCCCAGCAGCAGCGCCGGCATCAGGAACACCCACGCCAGCCCCATGCCCTCGAGGATCTTGGCTCCGAGATCGAAGGCGAAATAGATGCCCAAGGAGATCAGAATGCCGAAGATGGCGCCGAACACGCCCCGTTCCCGCACGTGGAACCAGGAGGCGTTGACCTTGACGATGGCCACCGCGCCAAAACTCTGGAAGTACATGTTCGCGGCATAGAGCACCGAGAAGACCACCACGAAGTTTCGAGCGAGGAATTCGTAGCCGACGCCCTGGTTCATCAGCGAGAGCGACGCCAGCCCCATCAGCAGGTTCATCAGCAGGGCGCCGCCCGCGCCCACCAGGATGGAGAAGCGGCCGCCGAAGCGGTCGGTGAGCGGGCCGTTGATCAAAAACGAGATGCCGTAGACGATCGTGCCCACGCCGAAGATCACGCCGAAGTCGGCGTTGGCCATCAGCGAGGCGCCGTCGGCGCCGGCCATTTCCTCGAAGGCGTACTTGCTGACCTTGAGGTTGTAGCGCCCCATGTAGAGCAGGGCGTAGGTCAGGCCCAGGGGCAGCCAGTTCCAGACCCGGCGGCGGCGGAAACGGTCGTCGTGGCCGACGTCGATCTTGGGCAGGCGCATGATCACGACCGTGACCACGAACAGCAGGATCAGGATCGGCAACATCTTGGTCAGCAGGGTCATGGTGAAGACTCCGGGTTCGGGTCGCTCGCCGATCTTCAGCGAGGGAATGAAAGCATCCTAGCCAGCCTGCGGCGCTAATTCCATGCAAAAACGGAATCAGTCATCAACGAACACCGTGCTCGGCCTTGTAGGCCGCCCAGTTCTCTTTGAGATGAACGAAGGCCGCGAAGTCTTCACAGAGTAGGAAGGGGTTGTTGCGCCGCTCATGACCGATGGTGGAATGGGGCCGTCTTCCCTCTCCCCCGTAATAGTCGTGTCCGGGCAACACGACGGTGGCGTCGGGCAGTTCGAGCAGTCTGTGGAGCGACGTCCACTCCTGCTCCGCCGACGAACCCGGAAAATAGTCCCCGGTACCTCCGACCTTGCCGCAGAACAGCAGATCGCCGGTGACCAGGAATGCGCCACAGAGCCAGCACAGGTGGTCGGGAGAGTGCCCGGGGGTCGGCAGCACGGTCACCGGGTGCTTGCCGAGATGGAACGACGGCCCCTGGCCAACGGGAACAACGGCTCCGGGATGGATGGATGCCGCGCCGGCGTAGACTGCCGCGCCGGTCAGGTCGGCCAAAGCCCGCAAGCCGCCGACGTGGTCGGAGTGGCCGTGGGTCACTCCGATGGCCGTGATGTGGAACTGTTCGTCCTCGGCTGCGGCCTTCAGCTCACCTGGCTGGTAGCCCGGGTCGAAGACGGCGGCCTCGCCGCTGGAGCGGTCGCCGATCAGGTAGCTGAAATTGCGGTCGCCGCCGAAGTGGAGCTGCAGGACGACGAGCTCGGTGGTGGAGAGGTCGTTGAGGATCACGTCGTTCCTTCCGGGATCTAGAGTCCGAACACGAGGCCTACAGAAACACCGGCCCAGATGTCGTGGTCGTCGGCGAGCAGGGAGATGTCCGTTTCGGGATCGGTCAACACGATCCTGTCGGCACCGAAGCGCTCCAGACGCACGCCGACGTCCAGATAGCGGGCCCGGCCGTCCTTGGCGGACAGGGCGTACTGGAAGCCCAGTTTCACGCTGCCGCCCCAGTCGGAGAATTCGCGCACTGCGGCGCCACCCTGTACATAACCGTAGGGACCAAGGAACACCGTGCCGCCCCAACGCAGAGATCTCATGTAGTAGCCGCCGGCAACCGCAGCAACGGCGTCGAGCCGGGGGCTCAGCGGTGCGGTGGCGCGTGCGCCGAGTTCAAAGGCGTAGACCGCGGATTTTCCGTCGCCTGCGATGTCTTCGAAGTCGTCCTGCAGGTCCCCGAACCCGGCCTGGAAGCCGAGGAACGGCGTGAACCGTTCGCCCATGGCGTAGCCCACGGCCAGGTCGACCATCATCATGTCGGTGAAATAGTCACGGAATCGAGTGTCGCTGCGTTTGTAGCCGACGTCGAAGAGCATGACCCAGGTATCCTCGAGGGTGGCTTCGCTCACCGGGATGACGGGTAGATCGTCGCGGGGTTCGATCTGATCGGCGCGCAGGGCGGTTTCCGGCCAGACCAATCCCGGAGGCGGCGACGCGAGAGTCGTCGTGACCCGCTCGCCAGAAGCCAGCGATGCTTGCCAGGATATCCACGTCGCAGCCGGCACATTGCGCTCCCGAAGGATCGGACCGTCGGCCCCGGGCAAGGTGATGCGGGCCACCAGTACCCCGGCGGCGGTCCGCACGAAGACGACCTGGCTCAGATCGGACAGTTCCGGGAAAATCCCCCAGCGTGCAGCTTCCTCGGCGTCGACGACCTCCCCCACCGAGGCGTGAAGCGTCAGGACATGTTCGGCTGGAACGGCACGGGCCGTCGTCGCGGGCAGAGTCAGAGCCAGCAGCATCAGAAGGAGTGAGTTCGGGCGCATTGGATCTCCATCAGCTTGCCGAGCAGGACGGATTGGCGTACGGTTGGTCCGCACACACCGGATTACACGATGGGTTCACCCCATAAGATAGGGATGATCATGACCACGAACGAGCGCAGCATGGATCCGACCCGGGACCTCCCGCGCGCCAAGGAACTCCTGCCCATCCTCTGGCACATCATCGACCGCTGGCATGAAGCCGAGACGGGAATCAAAGACTGGGAGAACGCCGTACGCGCCGTACAACCGGAACATACGGGATGGGCAGGGTATGCCGAACTGCTCCAGTTGATCAACACCTTCCAATGGCACGAGGAGGACCGCAGCCACGCCTATGAAGCCGGCGACGAGATTCTTGCCTCGGTCAAGCGTTCCATCGACGCATCCAACGCCCGTCGCGTCAAAACCATCGACGCGCTCGATGTGCACATCTGGCAAGCCCTGCAAACGGCAGGTCTGCCGAACCCCGACGCCCCTCTGCACTCGGAATCGCCGGCGAGCATCGTCGACCGCATCAGCATCCTCGCCCTGAAGCTCTACCACATCCGCGAAGAGCTTTCCACAGCCGGCGGCACCTCGGCCGAGGAAGTTCTTCATGAGCGTGTCGAGGGAATCAGCCAACAGATGGACGACCTGGCCTTATGCATAGATCAGCTCTTCGCCGACATTGCCGCAGGACGACGACGCATGAAGCTGTACCGGCAGGTGAAGGTGTACATGGATCCCAAGACCGGGCGCTATCACTCCGGCCTGACCGACAGCGGCCCCCGGCCCACGGTCAACGGAACAGAGTCTTGAGGGAACTCCAGCTCTCGTCTTGTGTCGGGGTGATGCCCGTAGGGATCACCTGGAGCGGCAGACCCGTCATGATCCAGGGATCGCCTTCGCAGTCAACCGCCGCAGCGAGGGTCGCCACGCCGAGATAGAACGGTCCCGTAGGTTCATATATCCAGTTGAATTGCACTTCCGCCAGCACGATGAAATTTCCGGATACGCAGATATCGGCAGTGGAATGAACCGCGATGGTGGGATTGCCCTCGTGCTGCAAAGTCTCGCTCAACAGCGTCTGCACATAGTAGGCAGGCGATCCACCGCAACAGCTCCCGAGCAGCGCCCAGTCGATCGCTGCAAGCTCGAAGGGCAGGACGGCCAGATCGGGACCGGTCACGAAAACGTAGAGGGAAAAGTCATCGCCGAAGGGCACGGTAATCTCGCCGATATATTCAGTTGGTGAGGCCGAGAGACCGAGAGCGGAGTAGGAGCTCTGGGCGGCGACAGGCAACGCGGCCAGCATGATGACGAGCACCAGCAGGCTTCGTTTCAAAGAAACAGAGAAGAATGCCACTCCGAGTCCTCCAGGTCGATAGAGTCGGCTACAGCGCGGCGGTCCGCCCATACATTGTAGACTATTTTTATCCCATACCGCAACCAATGCGCTGGGAAATCAGATTCTGGAGAGGAAGAACGCCGCCTGATCACCCTCGCCGGCGTTGTTGAGCCGCAAAGCGTCGTCGCTCCAGGCAGCAATCTCGCCGGGCGTGAATAGAGGGTCGGCAGCATCCGAGCCGTGGGAACCCGTCCCACGCAGAGGAATCCCCCGGCGGTACTGTTCACTCCCCCAAAACTGGAATGCCGTGGAATCGTAATCGACAGCATCGATTCTGAATCCGGATCCGGCAGCCAAGCGACCAACCGCATCGTTCGTGAAGAGAAAGAGATGGCGCGGCGCATCGAGTTGAACCCAATCGACGCCGTAGCGACGCCAAGCCGCGGAATCAGCCAAGGGAACCCTGATCAGGACATGCCCCCCCGGAGCGGTGAGCCGTGCCAGGTCGGTGAAGGTGCCGACGGGATCGGGCATATGCTCGAATGAGTGGTGGAGCATGATCAGGTCCCAAGCGCCGTTGAGTCCTCCGAGGTCCGTCTTGAGGATCCTCAATCCGGCACCGTGATCGATCTCAGCGTCCACAAAGGGATCGGCACCGGTCAGATGGCGGCAACCGTCGCGTTGCATCTCCATCAACAGCTCGCCATGGCCGCAGCCTACATCGAGGATCGTGGCATCGAGCCCCAGGCCCAGACGCTCTAGCCAGAGTAGGTTGTGTGATGGCCCGGTTCGCCGCAGAACCAGGGATCCCAGCAGATCGCCGCCGCCGAGGTGAGCCTTTCCCCTGCGCATCTTCAGCCAGGTCGTCAGCATTTCCCAACGAGGTCGGCGACCGGCGTCGTACGAGTAATAGTCCGGTGGGTAGTGGGCCGACAGGTCGTCGGGCACGTTCAGCAGCTGCAGAGTGCCGCAGACCGGACACTCGCGATACGTGTAGGACCCGCCGCGACCGAACATCATTTCCCGGGCCTGATGGAGCGTCGCTTCGCCGTCGTGTCCGCACACCCTGCAACAGGTCATGAACCGTCTCCCATGAGCTCCTCGAGGGCTTCGAGATCGTCCGGCGTGGTCACCTTGATGTTCTCCAGCTCCCCTTCCACAAGCACCGGTAAGTGTCCTGCTGCGGCCATCAAGCCGCCGTCGTCCGTGGTGTCGCTACCGATTTCGTGAGCGCGACGGTGCGTCTCATAAAAGGCTTCCCAACCGAACACCTGAGGTGTCTGAACGGCGCGGAGTTCGGCGCGGGGCAGGTAGTCGATCGTGCCCGAGGTTTCGTCGAAGCGGATCGTGGTATCGACCACGGGCACAGCAGGCAGCGCTCCTCCGTGAGTGGATGCAGCCGCGGCCAATCGCTCGAGCAGTTCCGCGGATGCGAAGGGTCGGGCTGCATCGTGCACGGCGACGAGATCGCCGGGGGCGGGTGCCGCCTCCGAGACCGCCAAAGCCTCCAGGGCGTTCCAGGTCGAGGCGGTACGGGTGTCGCCACAGCGTACGACACTCCAGGGGACCGGAATCGGAGCTTCGTTGAGCAACCCGTTCATGACCTCGTGCCAGCCGTCGGGACAGGTCACCGTGAGGCTCACCGTATCGGGGTGCTCGAGGAGCGTCATGACGCTCCACAGCACCAAGGGCGTGCCGCCTATCTCCCGAAACTGTTTGGGCATTTCCTGATCGTCGCGACGGGCCCGGGAGCCGCTGCCGCCGGCGAGGATCACCAGATGCAGATGGGTCGACATATCGTCTCCGATCATCCCGATGAGGAACGGGTCCGCTCGAGGGCCAGCTCAACCGCTTCGGTCACCGTAGCAGCCGCCGCGAGCTGCAGCCCCTGCTCCGTGCGACGCTCGGTCTTCGCTGCGGCGACCACGGCGCGCTTGAAACCGAGTCGGGCCGCTTCCTTGAGACGCGAAGTCCTGTCGGCGACATCGCGGACGTCGCCGGTCAGGCCCACTTCGCCGACGAGCAACGTGTCGGCGGGTATGGGGATCTCCCGCAGCGACGAGGCCAGAGCCGCACAGATGGCCAGATCGGCGGCGGGATCGTCCAAACGAGCACCGCCGGCCACCTTGACGAAGAGGTCGCAACCGGCCAGATCAAGCCCTGCACGTTTTTCGAGAATGGCCGCGAGCAGGGCCACACGCTTGCTGTCCACACCCTGTACAACCCGCTGGGCGGTACCGTAATGGCTGGGAGAAACGAGGGCCTGCACTTCGATCAAGAACGTCCGTGAACCGTTGCGTACGGCGCAGACGGCGGAACCGGGCTCGTCGCCTCGGCGGCCGCTGAGGAACAGGGCGCCGGCTTCGTCCACCGGCACCAAACCGTCGCCGCGCATCTCCATGACGGCCAGCTCGCCGGTGGCGCCGAAACGGTTCTTCACCGCCCGCACCAGACGAATAGCGCCGCCGCCGGTGCCTTCGAAGGCCAGCACCGTGTCGACCATGTGTTCGAGCACCTTCGGCCCGGCCAGATCACCCGATTTGGTCACGTGGCCCACAAGGAACACGGGGCAGCCACCGGTGCGCGCGAAGTCGGCCAGTACGCCGCCGCAGTAGCGGACCTGGCTGACGCTGCCCGGGAAGGCGTCGATCTCGCGGCTGTGGAGGGTCTGCACAGAGTCGGCGATCACCACGCAGGGACCTGGGTGGGCTTCGCGGTCAGCGTAGAGGGCCGCAATCACCTGCTCGAGTTCAACGTCGTTGAGGATCTGAAAACCCTCCTCCTTCTGCGGATCGAAGCCGAGGCGCTCGCTGCGCATGCGGATCTGGGAAGGGGACTCCTCCCCCGCCACGTAGATCACACGCACACCGGCACGGACCCAGTCGAGGGCCAGTCCGGTCAGGAGTGTGGATTTGCCCACGCCGGGCTCGCCGCCGAGCAGAACCACCGAGCCGTTGACCAGCCCGCCGCCGAGTACGCGCGAGATTTCCTCCGGGTGAACGGGCAGGCGTTCGTCGCGGGCCGAGCCGATTTCGCGCAGGGGAATCGGCCGTACCACTTCTCGCGTCGGCCCTTCGCTGCGGCCACTGCGGAATCCGGCGCCGCGGCCCTTTCCTTCGGCTTTGGCAAGCTTCATCTCGGCAAATGAATTCCACTCTCGGCACTGGGGGCACTGGCCCAGCCAGCGGTGCTCCTCCTGGCCGCAGTTGCCGCAGACGTACAGACTCGATGTCTTGGCCATGGACAGGTCCCTTCGGGTTGGATCGGGCCGGGGGAGGATAACCGCTCGGGGGGCGCTGTACAAGCACCCCCCGTTGGGGAATCAGCGGGCCAGAGTCACCTTGCGTTCCTGGACCACACCGTCGGCACGAAGCCGGAGCATGTAGACGCCGCTGGCCGCCTCGCGGCCCTCGTCGTCGCGGCCCAGCCAAGTGACGGCATGGTGGCCCGGGGGCAGTTCGGCACCGCTCAGCAAGGTACGGACCCGGCGACCCTTGAGGTCGAAGATCTCGAGGCGAGGAGACGCCGGCCTGGCCAGAGAGAAGTGGATCTCCGTCCGCGGGTTGAACGGATTCGGCGAGGCGAAACCCAGGGCCGTCTTCAGACGCGGCGTGTCGTCCACGGACAGAGGAGGCACCGGCATCACCAGATGAAGGGTCCAGTCATTGAGCACGCCTATGTCGCCGCTCACGCGATCGCTGACACGGAGAGTCCAGGTGCCGACGACCGCCTCGCCTATAAAATCGGCGAGAGCGCCGGGACCGTCCACGTCGAGGGTCGTATCCCAGGTGCCCACAAGGTCTGCCGATGAGCCGCCGCTGCGGTCGTGGAGGCGCACGATCGTTCCGGTGGGCGATTCGAGTTCCACAACGAGATCGCCGGTCCAGGGATGGGTCAAATTGATCGAAAGCGTCACCGCGGATACGTGGCTGTTGAGAGCAACGTCCACCGCAGCGGACACGCCGGCGGTGTCTCCGTCGGGAATCGCCAACGGTCCGGTCCAGGTCTCATCAGCGGTCAGGGCGATCAACAGCATGTGCTCGGCGATCACGCTCCCGCCTTCGCTCAACTCCACGGCCACAGCCTCGGAGATGAAACCGGCGGCGGATGCCGTGACGGTGTAGTTCCCCGCATAGAGCCCACCGATGCTCCACGAGCCGTCGCTGCCGGTAACGGCAGATTCTCCGGTCTGGAGCGTCACCACGGCGCCGGAGAGCGCATCGACAATGTCGCCTTCCAGATACCAAACCACACCACTGATGGTCCCGTCGGCGGAGCCCTCGGACGCCAGCAGCCAGGCCGCGGCATTCTCGATCAGGTGCCGCGCAGCCACGGTGTCGGCCAGGGCGGCCAGGTTGCAGGCCAGCACGACGGATTGACCGGCCTGGGGCGCCGGCGTGTCATCGTAGGCCAGCATGCCGGCAGCACCTGAGAATCCTGTAGTTTCGAACACGACGACGGCTTCAGGGTCGGGATCGAGGGCGTCCTGATCGCCGTAGACTCCGTAGTTCAGCCCCAGCACCGCGGGCATGGCATGGGGTGTGGTGGCCAGGGGATGAAACTCCTGACCGCTGGCGATCTGCAGGTCTCCGGCACTGTCTCCGCGCCAAGCGGACACGTGCATCACGGTGTCGGCGAAGTCCGGATAACCGGGAGTGTTCAAGGCGTCGTAACCCATCTCGCCGCCCTCGAGAATCAAGCGTCCGCCCTGTTCGATCCAGGTCCGTATCACCCCACGCTGGGTTGTATCGGCCACAGGGGCCGTGTTGCCGCCGCTGGCGACGGCCAGCACCTGCACCCCGTCCAGATCGAGGGTCGTGAACGCCGCCCAGGTCTGTTCGTGAACGACGTAGCCTGCATCGCGCAACCAGCGTGTCATGTCCAGCGCCGAGGTCTTAGATGGAGAGGCCGCCGCAGCCAGGGGTTGCTTGGCGTCGTCGAATTTCAGGTCGGTGCCGGCCTTGGCGGCGGTGTCGTCCACCACGAGGACCACGCCGAGGGCGTCGATCACCACGAAGATGTGGGGACCCGACGTGGAGGTATTCGCCGCGGTTGAGGCGTCGACAGCCGTGACGGTGTAGGTTACGGCGTCTCCTACCGACACCAAGCCCGCGTCGAGAGGAAATGCTGCGGACCAATGGCCGGGCGTCGTCTCGGCCAGGCCGAACACAGGTTGAGGAACTCCATTGAGATCCCAGCTCACATCCACCCAACCCATGCCCAGGTTGTCGGTCGCCAGGACCGCAGCCGTCGGCGGCCATGTTGAGAGGGGCTGCGGGCCCAGAGGCGCATGGCTCAGGACGGGGGGCGTGAGGTCGGGTCCAACGTGGAAACCGAAGGACGTGTCCGGAGCGTCGATGGGCAGCAGAGTGACGATACCCAGTACGTCGGCGGCCTCGAAGGAGTACGCAATGTCGCTGCCAGCCGGCTGGCCCGGAATGTCTGCAGTGAAGAGGTCGCCGCCGGCCGACGTGAGTGAGACATCCTGCCACGGTCCGCCGTCGACACGCCAGTGAAGCAGCAGGCCGGCGGGATCTAGGGCTTCACGGTCTGTGATCGTCGCCGTCAGAGTGTAGGGTCCGACGGTGTCTTCGATGTCGCCTATCGGCTCGTGGGTGATCGACGCACCGAAGTAGTGCACGGCGGCCCATGCATCGAGAAGGCCCCAGCCCAGGTCGTTGTCAGGAGTTCCGGCCCGGCTCGCTGTCATACGCAGGGCTTCACGTACCTGCATGGGAGTGAGTTGAGGCACGCGCGAAAGCACCAAGGCCGCCACGCCGGAGGTCAGGGGACAGGAGAACGAGGTGCCGGAAACTGACAGGTACGCCGCCGGATCGCTGGGGCTGGCAACGTGGTTGCCCTGCCCGCGGGCCGAGACATCTGGTTTCGTGCGGCCATCGGCGGTGGGGCCCGGCGAGGAGAAGTAGGTGAGGTTGCCGTCGGGGTCCACCGCACCTGTGGTGATCACGCTGTCGCCGTCGGCGGGAGCAATGATGTGACCCCAGGCATTGGCCCGCTCGTTGCCCGCCGAATTCACCACGACGATGCCCTTGGCCACGGCCAGGTCAGCAGCGATGGTGCAGGGCGCCGTGGCGCCGTCCAGATCGTCGAACACGTACCAGTCGTAATATCCCAGCGAGCTGCTCGCCACATCGATGCCGAAGGTGTCGAGCCACTCGATGCCGGCCACCCAGTTGTCCTCTTCGACAGGCAGTTCATCGGCCACGTCTTCGGTCTTGGCCAAGACGAAAGAAGCGCCGTAGGCCGGGCCCACCAATGTACCCGGATTGTAGCCGCCCACGGTCGAGAGGGTCATGGTGCCGTGATTGCGGGCACTGGACGGGTCGCCGGTCTCGTTGTCCACCACGCCGTCGTTGTTCACGAAGTCCCAGGCGTCGATCACGTTCACCGCAGCCAGAGCCTCGTGAAGCACGGAGAATCCCGTATCGAGCATGCCGATCAGGACGCCCTGACCGTGCCAGCCGGCGTCGTGAACCGCCGTCACGTTGATCTGCTCGAGTTCGGCGAGGCTACCGCCGTAATCGAGGGCGGTGGTCGCCTTGCCGGCACGGAAGCCGCCGCCGGCAGGAGCCGGAACGGCCGGCAGCGGAGACCGTCGCGAATGGCGGACGAGTTCCACTCTGCGGACGAAGGGCATCGCAGCCAGGGTACGGATCTGAGCCGGGGTAGCGTCGAAGCTGGCCGCATTGAGCCAACGGCTCTCCCGGCGCGGTACGGCGCCGGTAGCGGCAACCGCAGCGGTGTAGGGGCGATGCAGGGGCAGGTCGGTGGCGTCGACCAACCGTCCGTCCTTGTCGGCGGCGACCTTGGCGCGCCGCTTGCGCGCACGTTCCCCGAGACCGTCCTCGGTCCTCTGCAGGGCGGCTGCGAGGGCGGGGCCATCGACGCCTTTGTCCGTAAAGTGGACCCAAACTGCCAAAGTGCCGTCAGCCGCCTGCGCAGGAGAATCACCAACGGCCAGGGCTCGCTGCAGACCCGGCGTCAACGTCTCCTGGAGAGGAACACCGTCCACAGCGGCGGCCACGACCGGTGCGATCACGGCCAGTAAGAACGACAGACAGACTCGGCGCATGGACGTCTCCTCGGTTCGGCGGGTCGCACGATGATACCATGAATCTAGACCCGATCGAAGATCCGGGCTAGACTCCGGCCCGATTCGGAGGTGAGGGATGACAAAGATGATCCGACACGGTCTCGCCCTGGGCAGCGGCGGCGCCCGCGGTCTTGCCCACGCCGGCGTCCTTTCCGTGCTTCACGAAGAGGGATTGGCTCCACACATCGTGGCCGGCACCAGCATGGGAGCCATTGTCGGCGGCATCTATGCCGAGACGGCCGATCCCCGTACGACCTGGCGGCGACTCGCCGCCTTCGTCCAGGACCCGGAATTCCTCGACACCTGGGCCCCTTTCATCGCCAAGGGCTCGGGAGAAGACGGTCCCCAGGGACCCATCCAGAGCCTCGTCTCATCGCTGAACCGCCGCTTCATGCAGATCCGCACCGTGACTCGTCCGGCCCTGGTCGACGCCGACAAGCTGCGCCGCCCGTTGGAAAAACTGTTCACGGCCCGCGACTTCCGCGAGTTCGTCATACCGTTCGCCGCGGTGGGCATCGACCTGATCGGCGGCGAGCGGGTGGTGTTTCGTGAAGGCAGCGTCATCGAAGCTGTGTACGGCAGCGCGGCGATCCCCGGCGTGTTCCCGCCCCTGGTCAAGGACGGCATGCTGATCGTCGACGGCGGCGCACCGTTCCGAGTGCCCCTGAACACCTGCCGCGAGATGGGCGCCGACATCGTCATCGCCGTGGACATCCCCGGCTTCGAATCCAGCAAACACGAATACCGCACGGGACTGGACATCATGTTCCGCTGCGACGCCCTGGCCCGCGAACGCCTCGACGCCTTCGTCATGGCCAACGCCGACGTGGTGATCCGCCCCGATGTGTCGGACTACCACTGGGCCGACTTCCGCTGCAGCGACGATTGTCGCCTCCGCGGCGAGGAGGCGGCACGCAGAGCAGTGCCGGAGATCCGGGCCGCCATCGCGGGCGCCTACGAGCAGCAGTGGGGCTGGCGGTCCCGACTGCGCAGGGTGTTCGGCGGCGCCTGAGGCGTCATCCGCGGAGCCAACGGGGCGGCGAAAGCGTTGTGGGACGGCGACCGTAGAGCAGATCGTCCATGGTCAGCGCCACTCGCCGCGTCCAGCCGTTGCGCCGCAATCCGGACCGCACGACAGCATGCACTGCCGTATCCGGATG
This sequence comes from uncultured bacterium, assembly GCA_937910695.1. Lineage (GTDB taxonomy): Bacteria > Krumholzibacteriota > Krumholzibacteriia > LZORAL124-64-63 > LZORAL124-64-63 > CALEMW01. The sequence continues at coordinate 31,423 of CALEMW010000106.1, read as the reverse complement.
GCTGTAAGGACATACCTTCACGCACTGTCCGCAATCGGTACCCACGCTGCACCAGTAGGCGAAACAGGCGTCCTGGTCGATGCGCCAGCGCCGTCGGCCGTCGGCTTCGGCCCGCGGTCCGCGCGGGATGGCTTCGCTGGGACAAACGTCGGCGCACTTCTCGCAGATGGCGCAGAAGTCCAATACCGACGGTTCGTCGGCGGCCCTGTCGGCGACCAGCGGCAGATCGGTGGTCACCACGACCAGGCGCACCCGCGGTCCGAGATGCGGCGTCATCAACAGTCCCATACGGCCGATCTCTCCGAGTCCCGCATCGCGGGCCACCAGCGGACAGATCACTTTGTAATTGGCGTCGATATGAGCTTCCGCGGGCCAGCCCAGCCGACGGATCGCCTCGGCCATCTGCACCGCGATCGCCCCACCATCGAGATACTGCTGGGCCGATTCCATGATCGTGGGTCCGTCCGGCGCCGAAGCCATTTGCCTGTGGTCCATCTCCACGGCGATCGCCACCGCCCAGCGGTGTTCGGGTTCGATGGTCTCGCCCCAGCGTGGTCCGCGCCCCTTGACGGAGTAGTAATGTACGGGACGCGTTGCGGTCACGCCGCAGGCCACAGCACCCAGCTTGTGGGACCAACCCTTCAGGAAGCGGGTTGCATGGTCCGGAGCGATGTCTCGCCTCACATCGGCGACGTCGCCCTCGGTCAGGGGCGTCAAATGCTCCACGGCCGCGAAGCTGGCCGCCGCCGCGGCGAAACTCAGGGGCTCGTACTTCACCGACCGTTCCGACATCAGGCCGGGCTTGGCGCGGAAACGATCATCAGCCGGGCGATGTTCAGGATGAAGCTCGTAGTAGGTTTCGAAGCGTCCGCCCCCCGGCTCGAGGGCGGCGCGCGAGAACATGATGGTGCGTTCATCGATGCGTGCACCGGCGGCGACGGCAGGAATCCGGGGACGACGTCCCGGCACGACGAGCGACACGCCGAAAGCGGCGGTGGCGACCAACAACGTCCAGCCGAGTATGGCGCGGAGCGGCGCATCGAACCAGGCGGTCAGCAGATACGGCAACGGCAGGACAACAGCGAACAACGCGGCTCGACCTCGCGCCACGAACTCCCGCTCGAAGTGAGAGACGAACGCAAGCACGAGAAATGCTACGGCGAACACGCCGCCCGTCAGCAGCAGCAGGAAGGTCACGATCCCTCCGAAGTTGAGGCCCCACCGTCCCCTTCGGTCGAGCGAACCGACCGAACATAGGGGACGGACCGGAGACGATCAACAACCGTCATCCCGGCACGAATGCCTCCGGCGATTGCTCAACGCGGCGTTCGAGCTTATCATCGGCTGGTCCCGAACCGGAGGTCCCTGCGTGATCCGATCGCCCCGCTTCCTTGCCGTGCTCGTCTTGACTCTGACCGCCTTGCTTGCCGGGTGCAGCAGCAAAGACGACGCTGACAAGACCCCCCGCAGTCTTCTGATCGTGGGCATCGACTCCGCCGACTGGGCCCTGCTCGATCCGATGCTCGACGCCGGCCGCCTGCCTCACCTGGCCGCCTTCCGGGAGCAATCCGCTTCGGGACGCATGGAGACCCTCGTGCCTCTGAACAAGTCGCCCATCCTGTGGGCCTGCATGAGCACCGGCGTACGCCCCGAGATCCACGGCATCGGGGGCTTCGTCGAGGGTGAGCGGCAAGACATCGTCGGGGCCGCGAGCTGGAAAGCACCTGCATTGTGGGACATCGCCGGTGCCTCGAACCTCACCACCATGCTCCTCGGCATGTGGTCCACTCACCCGGCCCGACCTATCGAAGGCGTGATGGTCAGCGATTTTCTCCCCTACGGACACGGCCGCGACCGTGCCCACGACGGCCTCGTGTTTCCCGACAGCCTGACCGACGGGGTCCTCGCCCGTTCGGTCGATCCCGAAGCATTGGACTGGAACGCCCTGGCGCGCTTCTTCCCTGACGGCGTGATCGAGGAAGCCCTGCGCGACTACCCGAGCATCATGACGGACCTTCGTCATATCTACGCCGCCGATCTCGGATACCTGGAGGTCGCCCGCTGGCTCCACGCCGAACACCCGACCGACATCACGTTCTTCTATCAACGCGGTCCCGACATGATCAGCCACGAGTTCTGGATGTACATGGATCCCGACAAGACCACCCGCACGGTCTCCCAACGCCAGCGCGAGATCTTCGGCGAAGTGGTGACCCGCTATTACGAATTCGCCGACGAAGTCCTGGGCGATGTCCTCGCGTGGTTCCCGGCGGACCAACAGACCGTCGTGGTTTCGGATCATGGTTTTTGGGGTCCGCGCAAATCGGGAAAGAAGGGCACCGAGGAGCACAGCAAATGGGGCATCTTCCTGGTGCGCAGCCCCCTCTACCAGGCCGGAGCTCGATTCGACAACCTGCACATCTACGATGTATTCCCCACGCTGCTGGCCCTGATCGGTCTGCCAGCCAGCTCGGAGATGCCCGGTCGCGTGCTCCCCGACGCCCTGACCAGCTTCGGACAGGCCGTCGTGGAGCATCTCGAAACCCACCGCATCGACAGCTATCAGGCTCTGCGCCCGAATGTCACAGTGGACGGAGAGGTCGATCCAGCGGTGGGCGACGAGATCCGTCGTCAGCTCGAATCCCTCGGCTACATCAACTAGCGAGAACTGGAACGATTTCTGCCTGTTTCTCTCCGGAATTCGGATTATCTTGGGAATCCAAGGGGAATTGCACCTGAACTGGAGGGACAACATGCAGAAATCAGCGAACGTGTTGATGTTGATGATCGCAATCATCGCCATGGCAACGACCGCCCAGGCTACTCACGGCTTCAAGAACGACTGGCTCGACCAGTATCCCGATGCCTGTGCCACACTGACGGCTCAGATCAACAACTGCAGCGCCTGCCACGGCACCAACTATGAGCAGGATTTCCTGGACAACGGCGAAAGCTGGGCGGCTATCGAGGGGCTCGACTCCGACGGCGACGGCCAGCTCAACGGCTATGAGATCGCCAACTGTACGAAGCCTTGGGATGCCTCGTCCCTCGTGGGGAACGATGAGAACACCTGGAGCGGGATCAAGAATCTCTGGCGGTGAGATCTCGCCTGTAAGTCATGAAGGGCCGGCACTCGATGTGCCGGCCCTTTTCGCGGTCTTCTCCCTCCAGGGAAACAGACCCCCGCACTGATATTCTAGCCGGATCTCACTTCACCAGCGTCATTCTCCCGGTCTGCATCTCGTCGCCCGTCTGCAGGTGGTAGAGATATACGCCACTACTCAACTGCGAAGCATCGAAGGAGACCGTATGATCTCCAACGGCGACGGCGTGATCCACGAGAGTCGCCACATGCCTGCCACGCACATCGGTCACGGTCAATCGCACGATTCCTGGCCGACCCATGCTGAAGGGAATCACTGTCAGCGGATTGAAGGGGTTCGGCCGATTGCGGCCCAGCCATGTGGTCGGCAGCTGTGGCGTGAAGCCGCCGTCACCCGGTTCGACCTGGCTGATGCCGCTGAAGGCTGATCCGAAGAGACCCTGATTTGACGTCGCGATCATGCCGCCTTGAGCGCTCAGTTTCAGCGACGTCACGACTGCCCTGTTGATAGGACTGTCCTCGGTGATGTCGTTGAACGTAGCACCATCATCGGTCGACTTCAGCAACCGCGTTTCATGCCGATGAGCAATGGTATCATCGGTCTCTATGGCGAGATAAAGGGAGCCGTCGGCCCCATACCCCATGCCGTCGAACTGTACGAACCAATAGGAGTCGAGAGCGGCGTAGGCTGCGGGCATCAGGTCGGTCCAGGTGGCACCGCCATCGGTGGTGCGCAGCAATTCGTTCCAGCCTGGAATGATATAGGCACCCGTGACGGTGGATGCAACGCCAGGCTCGTTAGCCGTCGTGGTCGTGATCGGCGACCAGGTCACGCCATCGTCGACGGACTTGCGAAGCCCCTGCCATCCAGAGGCGTAGAGGGTGCCGTCGCCTGCCACGGCAAGGGGGCCGAAGCCGCCGGCGCCACGGAGCGTCCAGCTGGTCCCATTGTCCGTGGATACGAACAGACCCAGACCGTCATGACCGGCGTAAAGTGTGCCTCCGCGTTCGAAGATGCGGTTGAACGTATTGAAACTGGTTGCGGCGTCGAGTCCTGTCGACAAGAACCAAGAGGCGCCATGGTCATCTGTGTAGTAGGCCTCGGGTTCGCCGCTCGCCGCGCGGCCGAAGAGGATCACCCGACCGGTCGCTGTGGCCCGGAGCGCCGCTGTCTGCTGGGCCACTCCGCCCGGCATATCGAGACGGTGCCAGGATCCGTCCATGTCGTGCCAGATCCTACCGCTGCTGAGAATCCAGACCGTGTTGTCGGGGTCCACGTCGGCGTCGATCATGATGTTGGCCCAAAGTCCCGACGTCGCCGGGGTCCATGACTGTCCCTCGTCTTCGCTGATCCTGAGACCGTCTTTCGTGCCAGCCAAGAGACGCTCGCCGCCCGTGAAGAACAATGGCTCGGGCCAGGAGACATCTAGGGAGTACGGCGTGAACGATGCCCCGCCGTCGGTCGAAACAACAATGCCCGCCCCCCTTGTCATGGCCATGCGGTTGGCCGGTCCGAGAGTCAGGTGGTGAAGAGGAGTATTGGACGGAGTTTCGTAGACAAGGGTGCTTGAAGCACCAAAGTCGGTGGTCGTGCGCAGGTAACCCTTATTGAAATAGTTGTGGCCGAACCACAGAGTGCCGTCCGCTGCGAACTGGGCGCTGAATAGATCTCCGTAGACGCCGGCGATCTGCTGTTCTACCCAGGTGGCGCCGAAGTCGTGCGAGACAAGGAACCAGATGCCCCCCGCTCGTTCCATGTGCGCGACCATCGTGCTGTCGACGGGATTCACATGCAGGTCGACGATGTCGTCCCAATTGCCGGAGTCGGTGAACACTTCCGTCCAGGTGGCGCCTGCGTCGATGCTGCGGTGGATCTGCAGCGACGTAGCTGCCACCAGTGTGTCCCCCACCGCGACGACCGACTCGAGGCCGAAGGGCCAGGCAACCCGGGTCCACGACATCAGATCCGGCGACGCGCGGTACGCATACTCCATGACAGCGTAGACGGCGCCATTTGACATCTCCACAGCGTCGAAATGGATGTCGTTGCCTGCGTTGGGATCGTCCAGGGAACCTAGACCGCTGAAGGTCCAGGTCGAACCCTCATCCATCGACACGAAAAGTCCGCCCTGATTGCCCGCGAAAATGGGCCCTGATGGCAGGCGCTGCAGTTTGGTGAATTCGCTGAAGTAGGGACTCTCGTGCAGATCCCAAGCCGCATGAGCCGCCGTGGCGACTAGAACCATGAGTGATAGAGTCATCAGGACTATAGGCATGTTCCACCGTCGATCATTCATAGGATGCACGATCATTCCGTTTCTCCTCAGGGTCGGTTAGCGGTGCGGTTGACGACCTCGGATCGGATCAGCACCGTCAATACAACCCTGAAATAATCGCCTATCCTCTCGGCGCCGACAATACGACACATGCCTTATTCAGCCCGGACCAACCCAACTTGATGGCCTTCGTGAAAACCATCAGAATCGCCATCAATTGTCGAACTTCTGGAACACACCCTCGCTTTTCGCTGATGATTAGATGATGCCGTGCCGAGTCGCTTTGTTGACGGCCCGCATCTTGTTGTTCACCTGGAGTTTGGGATAGATGTTCTCAATGTGCTTACGCACTGTGGCCGGCGCGATGAAAAGGTTGGCGGCGATCTCCTGGTACTCGAGGCCCTGACTGAGCTGTTCGAGGACTTCGATCTCCCGCGGCGTGAGGGCGAAATCGGTTGGAACCGGTGCAAGGTCTGAGCGGGACGGATCGCGCAGCAATTTCAAGGACTTGGCGGCGATGGTGGGTGACATCGGCGCCCCCCCGGCCATGATCGACACGATGGCGTCACGGAGGGCGGGCGGCGTCTCATCCTTCAGCAGATAGCCCATGGCTCCGGCGCGGATGGCCTGGAATATCCGCTTTTCATCGTCGAATACAGTGAACATGATCACCTTGACGTGGGGAAAGCGCTCGCTGACCTCTGCGGTGGCTTCGATGCCGTCCATCACTGGCATCTCGATGTCCATCAGCACTGCATCGACACCCGGATGTTCCGTCAGGCGATCGAGAAGCTCCCGCCCGTCGACGGCATGGAATTGGAACGAAAAGGCATCCGGAAACAGGGCGAGCTTGTCCTGGACGGCTTGGGCCAGGAAAGGCTTGTCCTCGGCCAGGGCGACGCGGATGGTCATGTCGGTCTCTCCCGTTGAAGTAGGCCCATAGTCTAGCCGAATCGCCCACGGCCCCCCATACGGCACCTGTCCTATTCGGGGGGGAGCCTGCAAGTGATCTTGGTTCCGGAGGAGTTGCTTTCCAGCTCGAGCTCGCCACCGACCTCTGCGCAGCGTTCCCGCATATGGACCAATCCACCTACATGGTCCACCGCAGCTTCCCCGAACCCGGGGCCATCATCGGCAATCACGAGAGTCAAGCCGTCTCCCTCGGTCTCAAGAAGAACGACGATCCGTGCTGCCTCGGTGTGCTTCATGGCGTTCTGGACCGCCTCCTGGACGATCCGGTAGAGGTTCAGCATGCGGGGAGACGAAAGCGACGGCGACGAATCGGCTTCGCGGCGGATATCCAGATCCAGAGTCTGTCCCGCCGAGGAGCATTGCCTCTTTAGTTCATGCAGCTTCTGAACCAGGGCGTCGAGTCCTTCCCCCTCGTGCTTCATCGCCCAGACCGTCTGCCGCAACTCGTCGAGGGTGGTACGGCCGAAGGCGCTGATGTCGTCCAGCCGGCCGGGCAGGTCCTCGGCTCCGACGCCGTGGGCGAGATTGTCCAGCGAACTGATCAGGAACGTGAGCTGGGCCCCGATGTTGTCATGGAGCTCCCTCGCGATGCGCAACTTCTCGTCGGCCATGCTCTGCTCGTACTCCGCCCGACGTAGTTGGGCCCGCAGCTCCATTTCACGTTTCAACTGGGTTCGTTTGAGGTGCTGATACCGGGCGAATCCGCCTCCGAGGGCCGCGACCAGGATCAAACCGATCCCCAACACCAGCACCTGACGCGTCCGCGCGGCGATGGCCAACTTGTTTTCGGCGATCTCACGGTCCTTCTTCTCCGTCTCGAACTCGATCTCCAGCGACGCAATGCGCTCGTTGGTCTCGACCGTGACCAGACTGTCCCGGTAGGCAGCGAAGCGACGTTGACTCTCATAGGCCCGTCGGTAGTCCTGCCGCTGCTCGTAGACGGCGGCGAGCTGTTCGTAGCAGTGAATCAGAAGATAGCTCTGATCGGCGGCGCCCGGCATGGTCAGGCATTCTCGGTAGCGCCGTTCGGCCTCTTCCAGATCTCCCCGGGCCTGATTCAGGTCCGCCCAATGGACGTTGTTCAACAACCGTCCGTAGGTGTCGAGAGGGTTCTGACGGTAGGCGTCGGAACGGGTGAGCAGAGAATCCGCCGCAGCGAACTCGCCTCGGGCCGCATGAATGCTCGCAAGATTGTTGAGGCTGAAAGGGATCCCCATGCTGTCGTCGAAGGCCGTCTTGAACTCGAGAGCCCGGCGGTAATAATAAGCCGCACTGTCCGGTTCCGCGTTCATCTCCTGCAGCACGCCGAAGTTGTCATAGAGAGAGCACAGAACGACCCTGTAATCTTCCCGTTCGGCGATGACGATCCCCTGACGCATCTCCACGATGGCTCCGGGCAGATCGCGCCGCTTCATCTGGTAGCCGAAATCGCCGAAGGCCAGAGCCAGTTCGCGCGTCATACCGCTGCGCTCGAAGATCCGAATGCACTCCAGATGGGCCTCGGTCGCGAGATCGTGATTCCCACTCAACGTGTACGCTACACCGAGGTTTTGCAGTGCCTGGCCCTCTCCCCGTGCATAGCCCAGCTCCCGGGCCTCGTTGGCCAGGCCCCGATACAGCACGATGGAAACATCGATGTTCGAAAAGATGTAGGCCCGCCCCAGAGCGTTGACCGAATCGATCCTGGCCTCGCCGGCATGGGCGGTGTGCACTCCCTGACCTAGCAGAAGCCCCGCGAGGACCAGCCAACGAGTCATGAATCGGACGAACTCCATGTCACCATCCATATGATCGGCTTCAGAAATCGGATGAAATCGCGTTCATATCTTAATCGATCTTGTTTTATCGTGCATGAAAAACCTCGGATCGGCAGATCATGTCCTCGAGGACGTATTGCAGGGGTTCAAAGCCAGGACAGCGGAGCGCCCGGAAACGCGCGTCGGGCCGGCACTCGATGTGCCGGCCCGACGTTCCTCGCAGGTCATTATCTCACAAGCCTCTTACATGGGCGAGAACCCCTGATCCGCCCAATATTCGTCCTGCAGCAACTTCTCCAGCTCGACCAGCTGCTCCAGATGCCCCACTTCCCATTCCGCCAGCCAGGTGAACAGCTGCTTCAGATCCGCATCGTCGGTCTTTCCGGCCTCGGTCTGGTAGTAGGTGATGGCCTTGTTCTCCAGGTCGCAGCCGATGCCGATGACGGCCATCTCGAAGGTGCCGCGCTTGATGGACTTGCGGAACTGGTCATCAATGACGTGGCCTGCACCGTGATCGACTTCTGCGGGGTTGACCTTCGAAAGGTCGATCTTGCCGTTGTCGAGAAGGCTCTCGTATTGGGCATGGAGCAGCGCAACGTGTTCGTCCTCGTCCTTGGCCAGGGCCGTGAACATGGCCTTGGCCGAAGGGTCGTCGGTCGTCGCTGCGGCGTGGCTGTAGAGCTGCTGCCCTTTGATCTCGGTCATGATGGCGTCCTTGACCGCCTGGATCATGCTCTGCGTCTTCACGTCGGTCATCTCGATCTCCTCGGTAGAGCGGTCTGGCGCCGTCCGGGTTCACGCGAGGTCAGAACAGGCTCACATGGAAGTAGCGCTTCGGCCTCGCCTTCATGTCCGCGATCAGGTCCTGGACCATAAGAATGGTCTCTTCAGTCTCAGCATACAAGGAATCGTCGGTCATCAGGCGGCCGGCCGTACCTTCGCCGGCCTCGAGCCGCACCACCATCGAAGTGAGTGTCTCTGTCGTACGCGTAAGCAGCAGCGTCAGCGTGTCGACGCGGGCCATCGCCGCCTGGGCGCCGCCCAGAGTGTTGAGCAGAAGGCTGTCCGGCCCCGCCACCGAAGCGTGGATGGCGCTGGTCGTGACCCGCAGCTCGCCCACCAGCGCCTGCAGTTCGGGGGCGATCTCTTCGGTGGTGCGCACGATGGTCTCGGTGGCCGTCGCAGTGTTGTCGAGCACATGGGCCAGACGATCGTCGTCGCGGAGCTGCTTCATGAAGGCCGTTAGCTCCCTCGTCAGTTCGCGGGCGTCCTCGAGTGTCGCCGCGCCCTCGTTCATCATGGCGTTCATGTCCTGCATGACCGTGCCCTGGAACAGGTGGCCCGCCGGCACGACCTCCCCGGTACCCTGCATGATCTCGATGAGCATCTCGCCCACGATCCCCATACTGGTGAGTTTGATCTCGGCGTCTCCACGCAAGGGTTCGGTCTCCTTCACATAGAAACTCACGCGCACCTGACCGTCGACGATCTCGAAGTCGCTGACCGCCCCCATGCGGATGCCCTGCACCTGAACACGATCGCGCACCTGCAGGCCACCCACCGACGGGAAGTCCACCTGGTATCGGTGTACGGTTCCGGACAGCCGCACCTGCTTGAACCAGATCAGTCCAGCGACCAGCACGATCACCGACAGGATCACGGTGATGCCGACCTGGACTTCCTTCTTGCGGTTCATGGTAACTCCTCCTGTGGCGCCTAGAAGACGCTCAACGGTCCCTGAGCACTGCCCTCGATGAACTGGCGGACGACGGGATGACCCGTCTTTTTGACGTGATCGACGCTCCCGGCGTAAATGATCCGGCCGCCGCTGAGCATGGCCATGCGGTCGGCGATCTTGAACGCACTGGCCATGTCGTGGGTCACGACGATGGACGTGACGTTCAGCTCGGCCTGAAGCTGCAGAATCAGATCGTTGATGGCGTCAGAGGTGATGGGATCGAGGCCGGTAGTCGGCTCGTCGTACAGGATGTAGTCGGGCCGCATGGCGATGGCACGGGCCAGCCCGGCCCTCTTCTTCATGCCCCCGGACAGCTGCGACGGCAGCTTGTCCTCCACCTTGTCGAGTCCCACCTGGGCCAGACACTCGCAGGCACGAATGCGGATCTCCTCGGCGGACAGGCCAGAATGCTCTTTCAGGCCTAGTCCCACATTTTCGCAGATCGTCATGGAGTCGAACAAGGCCGCGCCCTGGAACAGCATCCCGAATCTCTTGCGCACCTCGAACAAACGCTTCGTGTTCATGTGGGTGATGTCTTCGCCGTCGATCCACACATTCCCGGCCTCGGGGTTCAGCAACCGTACGATATGCTTGAGCATGACCGACTTGCCTTCACCGCTGCGCCCGATGATCACGACAGTTTCTCCGCGCTCGATGGTGAAATCGAAATTGTCGAGAATCTTGCGGCCCTGGAAGGACTTGGTCACGCCCTGGAGCACGATGCCGTCGCGCGACGACGGATCGGCGACGCTGAAGTCGGGCATGGGGAGTCCCTGCAGAAGGTCGCTCATTTGTTGAAGACCACCTGGAAGAGGAGCATGGCAAGAAAGTAATCGGCCACCAGTACGCTGAGGCAGCTGCCGACCACGGCCATCATCGTGGCGTTGCCCACGCCTTCGGCGCCACCCTTGGTGCCCAGCCCGAAGAACAGGCCGCTCAAGGCGATGATGGCGCCGAAGAAGAACGATTTGATCAGACCGCTGGCCACGTCGGCCACGTCGAAGTACATGCGCAGTCCTTCGACGAAGGTGCTGACGGTCACATCCATGGTGGCCACCGACACGAAGTAACCGCTGATCACGGCGATGCCGTCGGCGAAGACGGTGATCACCGGCAGCATCAGGAACGTGGCCACGAAGCGCGGCATGGCCAGATAGCGCATGGGATCGATGGCCAGCATTTCCAGGGCGTCGATCTGCTCGGTCACCTTCATCGTACCCAGTTCCGCCGCGTAGTTGGCACACAGGCGGCCGCCGACGACCAGGGCCACGAGCACCGGCCCGAGTTCGATGAAAACGGATTTGGAGATGATCGTACCGAGGAACTTCATCGGCACATAGGCCTGCATCTGATAGACGGCCTGCACGGCGGTCACCGCACCCACGAAAACAGATGTCGTCAAGACCAGCGGCAGCGAACCCACCGCTACGATGTGCATCTGCTCGAGGATCTCGCTGCGCATCTTCCAGACGTGGGGCAGCTGGCGCAGGATATCCAACAGCAACACAGTGCCGCGCCCTGCGGCGGCCAGATTGTCGAGGGCTCCTCGACCGATGCTTGCAATAAGGGATGTCATGGTGCGCCGAATATAAGCTCGCCCCGGTCGGGTGTCCACAACGACCGGGGCGACTTGCAGGTCTCGGCCCCGTCACGGGTACCGGACCGTGTCTTCAGCGGGTGATCCGACAGAACAGATCGTCGGCGTCACCCTTGGCGATCCGGGATCGTATCCACCCTGTCACGCCTTTTTCCGAGTTCATGATTCGTCTCCCCCCGCGAAACCCCACCGGCTCGTTCGGCACCTACGTACATCCCCAAGTCGAGTTGCACTGAACCTTCAGCATCGATCCCTGTAATCGAGCCAACCCAGCATGCCTTCGAGGGTGTTGCGGAAAAAGTCGAGCTCCCGGGAGCGGAGATCGTCGTTCAGATCCTTGAAGGGGGCGAACAACGGATCGATCTCCAGCAACCGCGCCACAGTCCGCTGCTGGAGATCGACCGACCAGCTGCGTCGGCCGGGAGCCGTCAGTCCGTCGATCACCTCGACCCACGAAATCATCTGGGCCCTGGCCGCCGCCAGCAGTTCAGGTACGTCTTCGTACAACCCATAGTGGGCATAGGCCGCCCGTTTCAGATCAACAGCCCTCGCCAGGAGTCGATCTATCGACGCCGTCGCTACGTCGAGAAAGAAGCGCGGAGGCGTAGCCGGCCGCATGTAGAACGACGCTGTGCCCGGACAGGTCATACCCGCAGCCTCCCCAGCAAAAAGCAGGTCGCCGTGGATATAGCACTGGTGATGGGGAGCATGACCCGGGGTTGGAATTGTTTCGATGCCCAGCTCGATCAGCTCGGTCGGGGCGGCGAACCGCTCCGCCGACACCGACATCGGCTTTCCGAACAGGAGGGCCTTATCCCCGAGTACTTGCAGCGATCCCTCCCACAACCGATCCGGTTGGATCAGGTGCTTTGCCGCGGGTTCGTAGCACACGACCCTTGCTTCCGGAAAAGCCCGGCAGAGCTGGCCCGTACCCCCGCCATGATCGAGATGGATGTGGGTCAACAGAATCCAATCGAGACGGTCCACACCATGACATCGCAGTTCCTCGACGAGTTGATCGACCGTCGAAGCTGGACCGGGATCGACAACCAGTGTCGCCATCCCGACGCGATGCAACCAGCACGATATGAAGTGGTGATACCCTGGCCGCGGCTGGTCGAGATCGATCAGAACAGGATTTGAAACTGCAGACATAGAAGAAATCCTCAGGGGAGATGGAGTCAGAAATCGGGCACGGACACCTGCCCGCCGGCCGGACCAACGTAATGATTGAATGATAACATCACAACCCGACACAGATTCTGCTCAAGCGAGACATAAAACCGTCGATTCAGATTCAGAGCGGACCAGAAATGCCCAATCTGGCAATTCATTGGGACCCGATAATCTAATGAGGAAAACCCATGAAGAAGATCCTGGTGATCGATGATGAAGAGCAGATCCGGAACGTGATCTCTCGGTATCTCCAGCACGACGGCTACGACGTCATCGCCGTAGGCGACGCCAAAGAGGCCATGAAGGCCGTCCACGAGCACGTCTTCAATCTCGTGATTACGGACATCCTGTTGCCGGAGAAGAACGGCATCGAACTCATCGCCGACCTGGACAAAGAGTTCCCCGGCCTGAAGTTCATTGCGATCTCGGGTGGAGGGCATATCCCCGCCGACCTGTATTTGGAGTCGGCTCGGAGCCAGGGCGCCGCCATGTCCCTGCAGAAGCCCTTCGACCGTTCGGATCTTCTCGATGCTGTGGAGAAACTGATCGGCGAGTCTGTCTCGATCTGACGACCGGAGACCGTTCATGGATCTTGGACACCTTGCCCTGATGGTCATAGGCGTCTGCGCCTGCCTCCTCATCTCACGCCGTGCATACCGGCGCCATGAGGGTCTGGAAGCAGAAATCGAGGCTGACCGGGCCTTCCTATCGACGGTCCTCGATAGCATCAGCGATGGCATCGTCGCCTGCGATGCCGAAGGCAAGCTTGCCCTGTTCAACAACACCTCCTGCGAGATGCACGGACTCCCCCAGCATGCCATCGACAGCGAGAGCTGGGCCGAGCAGTATGACCTCTATCACTTCGACGGCAAAACGCCCATGGCCATGGACGAGATCCCGCTCTACCGGGCCCTCATGGGCGAGATGGTCCTGGACAGTGAAATGGTCATCGCACCGGCGGGACGTGAGCCCCTGGCGATCCTGGCCAGCGGCCGCGCGATGATCGGTCCCGACGGCAGGAAACTCGGTGCCGTGGTCTCCATGCACGACGTCACCGAACAGCGAAAAGCCCGCGACGAATCCCGCCAGGTCCATCAGATCATCGAGAGTAGTCCGAACATCGTGTTCAAGTTGCAGGCCGACGCCGATTGGACCGTCGAATACATCAGCGAAAACGTTCGTCAGCTGGGGTTCGAGCCAGAGGACTTCCTCGACGGCAGCATCTTATTTCCGGCCCTCATCCACCCAGACGACCTTCCCCGCATCAACGCAGAGATCGAACAACATACCGCTGGGGACAAGGGCCATTTCCTGCTGAGCTACCGGATGATCGACGACGTCGGTCGCGACCGTTGGGTCGACACCTGGCTTGTCATCATCCGCGACGACGTCGGCCTCGCCACCCACTACCACGGCATCATGGTCGACGTCACCGATCGCGAGATCATCTCCCAGATGTTGCGCGACAGCGAAGAGCGCATGGAACTCGCCCTAGAGGGGGCCGATCTGGGCATGTGGGACTGGGATCTTCCCTCAGGTCGCGGAGTGTTCAACGAGCGCTGGTGCCAGATGCTCGGCTTGGACATCGAACATGTCGACAATCATGTCTCGGCTTGGGAAAGTCGCATCCACCCGGAAGATCAGGAAATGGTAATGGCCGCTCTGCAGGCCCACCTCAGGGGCAACACCAACATCTACGAAGCGGAGCATCGCCTCCGCCATGCCGACGGCAGATGGGTTTGGGTCCTTGGCAGGGGTTGCGTGACGTCACGCGACGATCGCGGCGCCGCTCTCAGGATGACAGGCACCCATCTGGACATCACGACCCGCAAAGAAGCCAGAGCTGAAGCACGCATCCTGGAAGCCCAGGTCCAACAGGCACAAAAAATGGAGAGCCTGGGCATGCTGGCCGGAGGCATCGCCCACGATTTCAACAACATCCTCATGGCGATCCTGGGCAACGCCGAGCTCGCACGCCTAGATCTTGAGGACAACTCCCCTGTGCACGAACAGATCAAGGAAATCGAGAGCGCTGCGGCACGTGCCGCCGACCTTTGCAACCAGATGCTCGCCTACTCAGGCAAGGGACGATTCCAGGTCAGCAATGTGGACCTCGCTTCAGAGATCCAAGCCATTTCCCGCATGCTGTCGGTGGGCATCTCCAAGAAAATCGATCTACGCTTCGATCTCGACTCGTCCCTACCCGGAGTCCGGGCCGATGTCTCCCAAATCCGCCAGGTCGTCATGAACCTGATCACCAACGCCGCCGAGTCCATCGGTGACCGGGATGGATCCATCGAAGTCCGGACTTCGCTGTTGAAGAACCAGAACTGTGCGGGTCGGGGTCTGCACGGCGATCCATGCAAGAGTTGCACGGACTCATGTTTGAATCTGGAAATCGCCGACACCGGCTGCGGCATGGATGAAGCCATCCGCGAACGAATCTTCGAACCGTTCTTCTCCACCAAAAACGACGGAAGAGGCCTGGGTATGGCTGCCGTTGTCGGCATCATCAAATCTCACGGCGGAAACATCACCATCGAGAGCGAGCCAGGACGAGGAACGAAGATCGGCCTGTGCCTGCCTTGCGATTGTGTCGAGGACAAGTCGAAGGCTGCGGTCGAATGTTCCGAGATTGTGTCGGCACCTTCGGGCGGTTCGATCCTGCTGGTGGACGATGAGGAATCCGTTCTGCGTTTGGGCGCGAGATTGCTGATCAGTCTGGGGTGGGACGTCTTAACAGCAGAGGATGGCCTGGCGGCCGTCCAGATCATCGAAAAGAACGGAGCCAACCTGACCTGTGTGATCCTCGACGTCACGATGCCGCGCATGGGGGGCATCGAAGCACGTGAACGCATCCAGCGCCTGCACCCCGAACTACCGGTGATTCTGTCCAGTGGATACCACGTCAGCGAGATCGCCAGCCGCATCGGCATGGACGTGCCGTTCATCCAGAAGCCCTACAGACGGCGGGACCTGTCGCGTATCGTCGAAAAGGTAACCGGAGCCCTCGTCTGAATGAACCGGACCCAGTTCAGCGCCCCGCCTCAGACAGCGGCGGAGCGTTTCAACGCTTGAGATCTCCGAACCTGGTGAACGCCTTGTGGAAGTGGAGATCGAACTGCCCGATGGGGCCGTTGCGCTGCTTGCCGACGATGACCGTCGCCAGGTTGCGGACCGACTCGTCCTCCGGCTTGTAGTATTCCTCGCGGAAAATGAACATGACCACGTCGGCGTCCTGCTCGATCGAACCCGACTCGCGCAGGTCCGAGAGCATGGGCTTGTGGTCGCCGCGGCTCTCCACCGCGCGTGAAAGCTGACTCAGAGCGACGACGGGAACGTCGAGATCCTTGGCCATGCCCTTGAGGTTCCGGCTGATGAAGGAGATCTCCTGCTGGCGGTTCTCGGATTTCGACGCGGCGGTCATCAGCTGCATGTAGTCGATGACGATCAGCCCGATGCCGTGCTGCTGCTTCAGACGCCGCGCCTTGGCCTTCATCTCCAGCACCGAGATGCCGCTGCTGTCGTCGATGAAGATGGGCGCCTTCGACAACCGGCTGCAGGCCTCGGTCAACTTGGGCCATTCCTCCGGCTTGACCTGCCCCTTGCGGATGTCGTGGTTGTTGAAACCGCCGCTCGAACACAGCATGCGCATCACAAGCTGTTCCTTGGCCATCTCCAGACTGAAGATCGCGACGGGCACCTCTTCTTTGACCGCCACATTGTAGGCGATGTTCAAGGCGAGGGTCGTCTTGCCCATGGACGGCCTGGCGGCGAGGATCAGCAGGTCGGACTTCTGCAAGCCTGCGGTCATGCGGTCCAAGTCAGCGAAGTGGGTGCGCACGCCGGTAACATCGCTCTTGTTGCGGAACGCTTCTTCGATCCGCTTGAAGGTTTCGGGGACCACGTCTTTGACCGCGGCGAAGGCCTGGGTCTGCCGCGTCTCGGCGATGGAGTAGATCTTGGTCTGGGCTTGGTCGAGGATTACATCGGTTTCCTCGACGCCCTCGGTCGCGTCGGCGGCGATCTCGTTGGCCGTGCTGATCAGCCGCCTCAGGATGGCCTTCTCGCGCACGATCCTGGCATGGTAGGCCACGTTGGCGGCGGAGGTCGTGGTCGAAAGCAACAGGCCGAGATAATCGGTACCGCCGATCCTGTCGAGCTGCTTCTCCCGCTCGAGTTCCTCGGCCAGGGTAATGGCATCGATGGCTTGGTCGCTCTCGTACATGCGGCACATGATCTCGAACAGCAAGCGGTTCTCGCGGCGGTAGAAGTCTTCAGCCTGCACATCCTCAAGGGCCACGGCGATGGCATCGCGGTCGAGCATGACGGCGCCCAGAATCGCGCGTTCGGCGTCGAGATTCTGGGGCGGCAAACGATGAGCGGGGCCGCCTTGGTGATCGTACTGTCGCAGGGCCTGTTCCAAGGGTCGTCCTTTCGGGTTTGCGACAGGTTCGTCGCGGAGAATCCCGTACTGTAACCCATCGTTCCATACCGACCAAGCCTCCCGACGGCACGGTGGCCCGATTCATGGGGACGAGGTGTGGACAAGGAGAGGATAAGTCCCGCCTCAGCTGTGGACAGCTGGTGGAAAACCAGCGATGTTTGTGGATATTCATCTGGTTCCGTTGATATTGATCTCCGGAACTCCTTGTTTGCACATAAGATGCCCTCGACCGCCTCCGGAAGGAGACAGTGGATGAACGACGGTGGAAAACTCCTGAACAGCTGGCGTGAACTCGCCGACGTCCAACGTCCTGCGACCCCTTGGGTCGATGGTGTCAAGATCCCCTGGAACGATCCCGACCTGAGCCGCCGCTTCCTCGCGGTGCACCTCGACCAGAACACCCACATGGCCAGCCGCAGCTTCAAGATCATCAAGCGGCACGTGGATTGGCTGCTGGACATCGCCGCCGCCAACTTCGGCGATCACGAGGCCCTGCGCGTGCTCGACCTCACCTGCGGGCCAGGATTCTACTGCCACGAACTGGCCCGCCGCGGTCACGACGCCTTCGGCATCGACTTCTCTCCTGCGGCCATCCATCACGCCGTCGCCACCGCCGAGGCTACCAAGCTGAGCTGTGGCTTTCTGGAAGCCGACGTATGCACCTTGAACGACGACCTCTTCGACGAGATCGGCAAGTTCGACCTGGTGACACTCTGGTTCGGCGAGTTTCATGCCTTTCCGCCCGATGCCGCCCACAACGTGCTCAGCGCCATGAGCCGGGCTCTCCGCCCCGGCGGGATCTGCGTTCTTGAGTACCAGCCCGAAGACCTTTTCCTCAAGGAAAGCGTTCAGGAATGGCAGGCCGTCGAGGGTTCTGTCTTTCACGACGGCCCCCAGCTCTGGCTTCAGGAGTATCATTGGGACGAGGACACGCGGTCGGAAATCAACGACCACTGGATCCTCGATACGGTGACCGGCGGGATCAGGCGCTTCACCCAGTGTCATCGCGCCTGGAGTGATCAGGAGATGGTGGAGTTGCTCGCGGTGGCCGGGCTCGTCGCCCCGGCCTTCCATCCACCCATCACAGGTTGTGACGAGCGGTTGGAGTTTCCCGTCATCGTTTCCTCCAAAGCCCCATGACCAGCCCTCGTCTACTCCCCATTGCCAACTCTCAGCTCACCAAGACCATAGAGTAAATAGCCAATGCTGGGCGACCCGAGCAGCACTTCGACATGCATGAACACCTTCAGCAAGGCATCCATAGGCCGTTCGTACACCACACTACTTGATGTTCAGAGCGTCGTGCAGAGCCTTCAGCTTGCGCACGTCGTCCCAAGTATCCTTTTTCCAGTTCGGATTGCGAAGCAGGGCGGCGGGATGGAAGGTCGCCATGACCGGCACGCCCTCGTAGAAGTGCACCGTCTCGCGCATGGACTTCAGCGAGGCCTTGGTCTGCAGCAGGGTCATGGCGGCATGACGTCCCAGACAGCAGATCACCTTGGGCTCGATGATCGCGAGCTGGCGTTTGAGGTAGGGTTCGCATTCCCGGACCTCGTCAGCTTCGGGATCGCGGTTCTCTGGCGGACGGCACTTCAGGATGTTGCAGATATACACATCGTCACGGTCGAAGCCGATGGCCTTGAGGATGTCGGTGAGCAGTTTGCCGGCCCGCCCCACGAAGGGCTCACCCTGTTCGTCTTCGTTGCGTCCCGGAGCCTCGCCGATGAACACCAGATTCGCGTCGGGGTCGCCGACGCCGAATACAGTCCTGGTACGTGTAGGATGCAGCTTGCAGGCTTCGCACACGGCGACTTCGGCGGCGACTTCGGCGAGGGATGTGGCCTTTTGTTCACGGGTCTGCGGAACCGTGGCATCTGCATCGGGCGGATCGTTCTGTTCGATCAGGGCGAGGGTCGAAGCGACGAAGAGTTCGCAATGCTGCCGGAACTCGTTCTCACGCCGAGTCTTGGCGGCGTCGACGGGTGGAGCGGACTCGGCGGGGACTGCCGCAGGATGGACCGTTGCCTGTTCGGCCGGGGGCACTACGACCGGAGCGGAGACCGTCGGCTCGCCCTCGTCCAGATACCACTCCACGCCTTCTTCCTGCTGCTGTCTCACGAAACGGGCCAGATCCCGGGTCACATCCTGAATCGAATCGCTCACGCCTCGTCTCCATCCAGCAAGGGAATGAGTTGCTCCATCAGGCCGTGGGCGATGCGCGCCTTATCCGACGAACCGCTGTCCCAGATCACACCGTCGGAACCGAGGAGCCAGACACGGTGGGCACCATCGCCAAAACTGCCTTGGTCGCCGGTGGGGTTGTTGGCCACGACGCAGTCCATGCCTTTAGCACGCATCTTGGCAGCGGCTCGCTCGAGGAGATCTTCGGTTTCGAGGGCGAAGCCCACGACCTTCAACCCAGCGGGACGGTGTCGGCCCACGATCTCGGCCAGGATGTCGGTGGTGCGCATCATCGCCACGTTCCACGACGTTCCCAGGGATTCCTTCTTCAGTTTGCCCTCTACCGGCGCGACCGGCGTAAAGTCGGCCACAGCCGCAGCCATGATCAGCAGGTCGCTGTCCTGGAGATGGTCGCGGACGGCAGCCGCCATTTCGGAGGATGTCTCCACGGCGACCACATCGCCGATGCCCCGCGGGACAGGTGCGACGACCGGCCCATGCACGAGTACGACCTCGGCTCCCAGAGCCGCCGCCTCATAGGCCAAAGCGAAACCGAACGATCCGGTCGAACGGTTGGTGATGTAGCGGATCGCGTCGATGGGCTCGCGGGTGGGCCCGGCGGTCACCAGGACCCGCTTGCCGGACAGGGGACCCGTCGGTTGCAGTGCGGCGCGTTCGGCTTCGCTCCGGACGGGCAGGGCCTGCGCCAGGGCGACAACACGGGCGAGGATCTCCTCCGGCTCCGCCATGCGCCCCTCGGCCACCACGCCGCAAGCCAGCCAGCCTGTACCCGGTTCGACCACATGGGCTCCCCGTGTGCGGAGCTGGTCGAGGTTGGCCCGGGTCGCCGGGTGACGCCACATGGCGTCGTTCATGGCGGGCGCCAGGACCAAGGGACCGTCGAAGGCCAACAGCAGGGTGGTCACGATGTCGTCGGCGATGCCGTTGGCGGCCTTGCCCAGCAGATTCGCGGTGGCTGGCGCTACGACCGCAATGTCGGCCCAGCGGGCGAAGTCGACGTGGTCGAGGGGGTCGGTATCGCCCTCGCCCCACAGGTCGGTGGCCACGCCGTGACCCGTCAGCGAGCGCATGGTCACCGGACCCACGAAGCGTTGCGCCGACTCGGTCATGGCGCAGCGTACGGAAAAGCCCGCCTGCACGAGCAGGCGGGCGAGGAAGCACGTCTTGTAGGCGGCGATGCCGCCGGTCACCATCAGCAATATGTTTCTGGGCAGCTGAACGTTCTGGGGAACGCCGACCGTAGTCATGGCCCTACTCCTCGACCTGCTCGTTCTCCTCCAGGAGCTGGCGCAGGCGATCGCGCTGGTCGTAGTGATCGATCTTGCCGTCGATCAGCCGCTGGACCGCGGTCGAGGTGAGCTTGCCGGGCAGAGCGACGCCCAGGGTGCGTGCGCGGTCGTTCAAGCGGCGCGCCTCAAGGGCCGCGACCTTGATGGCCTCGAACTTGTTGGGGATGACGTCCGTGACATCCTTGCGTCGGATGTAGGTCATGGTCACCTCTCGGGGGTCGGAGTCCAAATTGTCGCCGGCATACCGCGACACCGCCGGTACGGGCCGGAACCGCAAAATGTAGGTCAACAAAACGATTTTGGCAAGGATCAGTCCTCTAGCGGAGATCCTGGAATCCGTACCCGGCGGCAGGATTCGGCGAGAATGATCGCCTCCAGACGAGTCAAGGCCCCATCTCGATCGCCGTTCACAACCCAATAACGGTAATGTTTGGCGTAATCCACTTCCCAGCGGGCGTTCCCGAGGCGCGTGTCGATGACCTCTTCGGCATCGGTGCCCCGCTCCCGCAGTCGGCGTTCCAACTCCTCCCAGGAGGGTGGGAACACGAAGATCGAAACGAGTTTGTCCCCATACAGATCGATGACCTTCTTGCCACCCTGAACATCGAGGTCTAGCAGGGGAATCTCCCCCCGCTCGATCATGGCGGCCACGTGGTCCTTGCGTGTACCGTAGCGTCGCTTGTGGACGTGGGCCCACTCCACAAAGGAATCGGCGGCGACGAGGCGGTCGAATTCGGCGTCGTCCACGAAATAGTAGTCCACACCTTCGGTTTCGCCCGCGCGGATCGGACGGGTCGTGGTCGACACCGAGAAATTCAGTCGTTCCACGCGCTCCAGGAGCGTGCGGACGAGGGTGCTCTTACCGGCCCCGCTGGGCCCCGACATCAGGACGATCATGGGGCTACTCCAGGTTCTGGACCTGTTCGCGCATGGACTCGACCTCTTCCTTCATGGCGATCACGCTGTTGGTGATGGTCATGTTCTGGGTCTTCGAACCCATGGTGTTGACCTCGCGGTGCATTTCCTGCAGCAGGAAGTTCAGACGCTTGGCCACCTGCCCGCCGCCTTTGACGGCTGCCGCGACCTGCTCGAGATGACAGGAAAGCCGTTCGCACTCCTCGTTGATGTTCCCCTTGTCCACCAGGATGGCAGCCTCCTGGGCCAGTCGTTGGGGATCAAGAGAGCCTTCGAGAAGGGTATCGAGGCGTTCGCGGAGGCGGGTCTGGGCCTCCTCAAGCGCCTGGGGCACCAGCTCGTTCACCTTGGCGAGATGGACGGTCACAGCATCGAGACGCTTGCACAGTTCCGCAGCGGTTTCGGCGCCTTCAGCTGATTTCATCATCTGCAGACCGTCGACGGCGGTGTTCAGGGCTGCGAGCAGAGCGGTGCGCAAAACTTCGGCGTCGTCCTCGGCCTGTTCCCCCCTGAAAAGCTCCGGCACGGCCAGAACATCGGCCAGCGAAGGTTGGGGCCGGGGCAGGCCGGCGGCCTCCATGCGGGCGGCCAGCATCTCGAGAGTGGCTAAGGCGCGGTCGGCAGCCTTGGCGCTTACAGCGGAGCCCTCCACCGAAGTCTCACGTTCGATCTGGATCAGACAGCTCACGCGGCCGCGGGCCACACGCTCCTTCAGAACGTTGCGCACGTCGATCTCGAAGCTAGCCAGGGCCGAGGGAATCTTGAGGGCCACATCCAGGAAGCGGTGGTTCACCGCGCGAAGTTCCACCGAGACCATTGAGTCGCCGGCGGCGGCCTCGCCGATCCCGAATCCCGTCATGCTCAACATCGTCGTCTCCCGTCGGTTCGGCATTGGATGGCTGGGCGGCGCAAGTGTAGGCAAGTGGGCCGTGGCGGGCAAGGCTCATCCTTGCACACGAAGAGCCGGCGTTCGCCGGCTCTTCGCTCAGGCATCGACTGACGATCAGCGGAACAACGTTTTGACATCGCTCCAGCTCAGGTCTTCGTTGGCGACACCGCTGCAAGCAGCACAACCCTGGCCCAGGAATCCAACATCCTCACCCCAGGGATTGTTCAAGGATCCGGAAAGGGCGGGCGAGTCGGCACAGACCAGGAAGTCGTCACCCTCAGGATTGCAGAACAGGGGATCGACGGCGAGGTTGTTCACCGGATCGCCGAGATCGTTGCCGCCCAAGTTGTTCCAGGCGATGCAATGGGTGTAAATACCGCCGTTGGCTGCGGCTCCGGCGCTGCTGAAGGCGATGATGGTGTTGGAGACCGTCGTCGCTATGGAGGAATCGGCCTCGATGCCGCCGGCCCCAGCGCCACCGTCGTTGCGCATGAGGATACAGGCGTCAACAGTGGCAGTCGAAGAGTTGAAGTGCATGGCACCGCCGCCGAGGGTGCCTGCAGTGTTTTCAACGAAGAGGCAACGGGCTATCTGAGCCTCGGCATGATCGATCATCAGAGCGCCGGCTCTGTAAACGCTCGTGTTGCCGCGGAATTCACAGTCGAGGACAGAGGACGACGAGGTGGTGTAGCCGATCCAGACGGCCCCGGCGTTCATGCTGACGGAGTTGAGCTCGAAGACACAGCTTGCGATCACGGCGGTCGATTGGTAGACAACCACGGCACTGCCATTGCCCCCGGAGGCGTTGAGGATTGTGAAACCCTCGATGTGGACATCCGCGCCGTTGCGGATATTGAAGCCCAGACCCAGGCCTTGGCAGTCAATGATGGTGAGCTCCGGGCCGTCAGGAGCGATTAGCACAAGCCCCATACCATCAATCTGGATGTCGTGATTCCCGGCGCCGCTGTAGGTTCCGGCCGCCACCTGAACTGTATCGCCGTCGGCGGCGGCAGCAACGGCCAGCCCGACGGACGCATGATCGACGGGCACGTGGATGGTGGCGGCTCCAGCCGCCGAGACGGTCAGCACGACGAACAACGACAGCAACCTGATGTTCATGGGGTCCCCCTGAGTTCTCAACCGAAATCGCCTCCTGCCTGGAGGCGGTATGGGAAATGAACACCATGCGAGACATCGATAAGTTGCACACACAAATCTAGCTGCACTATTGACGAAATACCTCTGAGACTTCATCCTCCTGCCCGTTATCAATCGTCCCATCAACTCAGGGGGAGCCCTCCATGAAACGTCTGTGCATCATCGTGTTTCTGATTATCGTCGCAACTACGGCCACCGCCGGCACCAACCCCTTCGGCGTGCGCGGCGGCTGGGCCACAAGTCCCGACCAGTTCTTCGTCGGCGGCCAGCTGCTGGCCAAGGACCTGAGCCCCGAGATGAACATCGTGCCCAACGTGGAGTTCGGCTTCGGCGACAACATCTCGATCTACTCCTTCAATGCGGCCCTGCACTACGCCTTCCTGAGCTCCAACATGAACGGCTTCCAGCCGTATGTGGGCGGCGAACTGGGATTCAATGTCATCAACTACGATGACGAAATATCTGGCGGCGTCTCCTCGTCCCTCAAGTCCCAGAACAAGATGGTCATCAACGGCGTCGCCGGCATGAAGAAGCGCATGGACGACAAGAAGGAGATGTTCTTCGAACTGAAGCTGGGCCTGAGCGACTACGCCAACGATCTCAAGATCCTGGCCGGCCTGAACTTCTTCTAGATGGCCGACCTGCCCTACCCCTGGCGGCGACACGGCCACTTGGCCGCCCTGGCCCGCGACTGGGACCGGCGCTGCGCCGGCCGGCGGGTGGACCGCGTCGGAGGAGGACCGGGCTGGCTAAGGCTGACCCTGATCGATACACGGGAGGAGTCGGCTCCACCCGTGCATTGTTTTTTCACGGCTCGAACCGGCGCCGCACTGTGCTGGGACGCCGACCGCTCCCCCGCCCCGCCCGTGCTCGACGCTCTCGGCCGCGAGAAGCAGCGCGACGTGTGGGTCACGCCCCACCTGCTCGGCGCGACCTTCGTGCGTGCAGGCGTGCTGCCCGAGGATCTCGTCCTCGTCCTGGAACTGCGGACCCCGACGGGATCCCCGCTCCACCTGCTGCACCAGCTGTTCGGCCCCCGCGGCAACACCGCGCTGATCGACGGGGAACAGCGCCGTCTCTGGTCGGCTCACCCCTCGCCCCATCCTCTGCTGCTCGAGCCGCCGCGAGAATACGCTGCGGTCCCCACAGAGCCGACTCCCGCCGACGCCGCGAACCTCTTCCGCCACGAGGCCCCCACACACCTGACGGCGGCCCTGATCGCCGAGACGCGCCACCGCCACGAAACGGATCTGCGCCGCGCCCGCGACGGCGCCGAACGCCTGCGCGACAACCTGGCCCGCGACCTGGGCGCGGCCGACGACGGCGACCATTGGCGATTGATCGGCGAAACCCTGGCCATCCATCTGCACACCCTGACCCAGGGCCTGACCGAGGTCGTGCTGGGCGATGCCGAGGGCGTCGACCACGTCATCACCCTCGACCCCGCCAAACCGCCGCACGCAAACATGGAGGACTGCTTCAAGAAGGCCCGCAAGGCCCAGCGCGGGCTCGAGACCATCCGCACCCGCCACACCGACGCCGTCACGGCGCTCGCCGGCCTCGAAGCCGCCGCCGAAAACCTGGCAGCTGTCGACGATGACGACCACGACGCTGCTCTGGAAGCCCTCGCCGCCTGGCGCGCCACCCACGACGACTTGCTGCCAGGCCGCACATCCCGCGGCGAGCGCATCGCCACCCCGCCTTCCGACAAGCCCTTCCGCCGCTACCTCGTCGATGATCGCTGGGAGGTCTGGGTCGGCCGCAGCAACCTGGAGAACGACGAACTCACCCACCGCGCCTCGTCTCCCGACGACTGGTGGTTCCACGCCCAGGGCGTGCCCGGCAGCCACGTGATCCTGCGCACGGGCGGCCAGCCGGACCAAGTGCCCAAAGCCGTACTCGAAAAGGCCGCCGCCATCGCGGCACACCACTCCAAGGGGCGCACGTCAGGCATCGTGCCGGTCATGATGACGTTGCGGAAGTATGTGCGGAAACCGCGCAAGTCGGCGGCGGGAGCGGCCTTGCCCCAACGGGTCAAGACGCTGATGGTCGAGCCCATGATCACGGGCGACCAGCAGCACTGATCGCCCGTTTCTTCATCTCAAGCCGAACTAGCGGAACAGGGCCTTCACGTCGCTCCATGTGGCGATCTCGTTGTCCACCGTGGCGCCGTTGAGCATGGCCACCGGGATGGCGTACTCGTTCCCGGCCCCGTTGTAGGTGTTCGACGGCACCGTCGCGCCCGCGCCGTCGAAGTAGACGGGCGTGGCGTGGGCCGCCGGCGGCATCAGGAAGAAGGACACGGGCGTGAAGGGCACGTTGAGCAGGCTCCAGTGATAGAGCACCACGGGATCGCCGTTCATGGGCCGCGGCGGGTCGTAGGCCACCGTCAGTTCATCCCCGTCGAGCAACACCGAGAGCGGCAGGCCGACGACTTCCTCCGACAACACTATGTGGTTGCCCTCCAGGCTCATGCGCACCTGATAGCCGCCGAGTTCGGATCGGGTGGGATGGGTCAGCACGAGGTAGGCGTCGGTGACCGTTGTGGTTTGCCAGAGCTCCCAGAGAGGATTCTGGAGGATGCCGCCCCAGGCCCAGGTAACCGAGGCGTCGAAGAAGATGCGCATGCCGTCCTGCCACATCAGGGGCGGGAAGTCCATGCCGTCCATGTTGGGTTGAGCCGCGACAGGCAAAGCGGTGGCAACGAGGATGGCGATCAGGATCAGATATTTCATGGTTTTCCCCCTGTGAGTATGTCGCGGAATTATACCACATTAGGACTGCAGATATTCAATGTTAACCGTGCGGTTTCAGAAGATCGCGGTCAACGCAACCGCTCGATCTCCTCTTCCAAAACCGCGTCCAACTCGGCCTTGTCCACCTGCCGATGCAGCACCCCTTTGCGGTAGATCGCCACCTTGGTCCTTCCCGCCGCAATCCCCAGATCCGCAGCCTTGGCCTCCCCCGGCCCGTTGACGATGCAGCCGAGCACCGAAATCACGCGGTCACCGGGCAGGTCCTTGGCCAGCTCCTCGACACGATTCGCCAGGGCCACTACGTCCACTTCGACGCGCCCGCAGGTGGGGCACGCCACAACCCGCGCTTTGCCCTCCCGCAGCCCCAGGGCCTGGAGCATATGGAAGGCAGCGTTGACCTCGTAGACGGGATCGTCAGCCAGAGATATGCGCACCGTATCGCCGATACCTTCGGCCAGCAACACGCCCATGGCCGTAGTCGAACGCGCGATGCCCGCGGCCAGGGTGCCGGCCTCGGTCACGCCCAGATGTTGTGGCACATCGGAGATCTTCGCGAAGCGACGGCAGGCCTCGATAACCTCCATGGGCTCGCTCGATTTCAAGCTCACGAGCACGTCACGGTAGTCGAGCTGCTCGAAGACTTCGAGTTCGTCCAAGGCGCTCTGGACCAGGGCTCCGGCGGGGTCGGTCGCTGCGAGCTTCTCGTAGCGCCTGTGCAGACTGCCCTTGTTCACACCCACGCGGATCGGCACGCCGGCATCCTTGGCGGCCTGAACCACTTCGCGCACTTTGTCGCGAGAACCGATGTTGCCGGGGTTGATGCGCAGCTTGGCCACGCCGGCTTCGATGGACCGCAGAGCCAGCTCATGCTGGTAGTGGATGTCGGCGACCAAGGGCACGTTCGCACCCTTCACCAGCAAGGGCAGGGCCTCGGCGGCGGCATCGTCGTTGACCGTCACGCGCACCAGTTCGGCGCCGGCGCTGGCCAATTCCATGATCTGCTGGCCGGTGGCGAGCAGGTCGCCGGTGATCGTCGTGGTCATCGTCTGCACACGCACCGGCGCATCGCCGCCGATGGTCAGATCGCCGACGGTCACCTGGCGGGTGGGGCGGCGGGGAGCCGTGACAGGCTGACGATCAGATACGCTCATGAATCCTCGCTCAGATGCGGACCCGCCGTGCGCACGTCGCCGGCGCGTCGGGTCCAACCGCTGCGGTCCAGGTGTTCGAGCAGCGGGATGCCCAGCTTGCGGGCCAATCCGCTGAGCTCGCGGAACTCGGAAAAGTTCATCTCCTCGTGCTCGGCGAACCAGCCTCGCAGGGCAGTGTGCAGGCCGTTGATGGCTGCCGCGGCGACAACGTAGTCGGGGGCGACGGTCACCGCATCTCCGCGCTCCTGGAGGTGGCGCAGCCATTCCTCCGGCGGATAGCCATGGTCACGGCCTCCAGGCAGGGCCTTCAAGAGCTCCTCGGAGCCGGGCCACTGCAGACCGGCTTTGGTCAATGCCGCCGTGAGGGCCGTCACGGCGGCCTCGATCTCTCTCGGCAGAGGAGCCCGCTCCACAGGCACGACTCGGTCGCCTTCCGAACACCAGCCGTGCTCCCCACCCACCGCTTCGCAGAATACGTTCCACTCGGCGCTGCCGCCCTTGAACTTCACGCGGCGGCGCATTTCTTCGCGGGGCATGCCCCGGCGCAGGGCATAGCGCTGGATGTAGACGGACAGCAGATCGGCAACCTGGGCCCCGACTCCAGAAGCCACTTCGGTGTGGTAAAGACGCTTGCCGGCGCGGATCGTCGCCTGGTCGTCGGCGAAGACCTCATGCTCGCGGATCAACAGACCTTCTGTGCCGGCCTCGAGCAGTTTTTGACGGAACAGGTCGTCGGCGCCCCCATCCTCGAAGATGGACAGCTCGGCCAGGGAAGCTTCGTTGAAGCGTTTGCGGACAGGCGGCTCGGTCGAGAGAATGCGGCCGCCGGCCATGGTGATCAGCGGTGAATAGAAACGCAGCACGAAACGGTCGCCGGGGCGGGCCACGAGGCGCTTCTCCAGGTGGATCTGCACCAAACCGGTCGGATTCAAGGATTCGTGGGACATCTCCTCGCGGTCCAGAAGAATCACCCTTCCGAGGACCTCGCGCCCTGCATGATGAACGTGCACTCTCTGGCGGTTCTTGAGCTCACCCTTGAAGTGGGACACGAGGGTTACGCGGGCGTCGATACGCAGAGTCGGTTGCACGGCGCCGGGCGCCACGACCTGATCGCCACGTTCCACATCATCCTTCTTCACGCCGTGGAGAGCCAGGGCCAGACGCTGGCCCGAGACACCACGTTCGGTCACCGCTCCGTGAGCCTGAACGTCGCGTACGCGAAGTTTGGCGCCCCCCGGCTCGAGCACCAACTGGTCGCCCGCAGCTACGGTGCCGTCCCAACAGGTGCCGGTCACGATCACACCCGCACCCGGCATGCTGAACACCCGGTCCACGGGCAGGCGGAACGGGCCGTCGTGGGTACGAGGCGGCAAGGCGTCGACCTCGGCCCGGAGGGCCGCTCTCAGATCGTCCAGCCCTTCACCCGTGTGGGCCGAGACGAGCACGGCGGGTTTGTCGGCCAGGAACGTGCCGGCACAAAGGTCACGCACTTCTTCGGCCGCCACTTCCGCCAGCTCACGATCCACCAGATCGGTTTTGGTCACGACGATCACACCGCCCCGCACATCGAGCTGGGCGAGGATCTCCAGATGTTCGACGGTCTGAGGCATCACACCTTCATCGGCGGCCACCACCAGGAATGCAAGGTCCACGCCGCCGGCGCCCGCAACCATCTGCTTGACGAAGCGTTCGTGGCCGGGCACGTCTACCACTCCAAGCAGGACGTCATCATCAAGGGGGAACTCGGCGAAGCCCAGCTCGATGCTGATGCCTCGCTGGCGCTCCTCTTTGAGACGGTCGGTTTCCACGCCGGTCAACGCCTTGACCAGGGCCGACTTGCCATGGTCCACATGTCCCGCTGTGCCCAGGATGTAGTGCCGGCGTTCGCTCATACGTTCTCCCGGCGGATGCGCGCGCCCAGGGCGTTGAGCTTCGCCTCGATCCGCTCATAGCCCCGGTCGATGTGGTAGACGCGGTCGACGGTCGTGGTGCCCCGGGCCGCAGCACCGGCGAGGACCAACGCCGCCGATGCCCTCAGATCGGTGGCCATGACCGGCGCTCCTTCCAGCACCGGTACGCCGACGATGGTGGCGGTGGCGCCGTCGAGGCGGATCTCAGCACCCAGGCGACGCAGTTCGGCGGTGTGGGTGAAGCGGTCTGGATAAATCGTCTCGGTCAGATGACTCACACCTTCGGCGACGCAGGCGGCCGCCATGAACTGGGCCTGCATGTCGGTTGGAAAGGCCGGGTACGGCCTCGTCACGATCTCCACGGCGCGCAACCGCTCCGGAGCCTGCAACCGCACGAAATCGGTGCCGACGTCCAGCAGACATCCCATGTCGCCCAGGGCGGCGAGAGCGGATTCAAGATGAGCGGGAACGCAGTCGCGCACCACGACGTCGCCACCGGTAAGAGCCGCTGCGCAAAGAAACGTGCCGGCCTCGATGCGATCAGGAATGACGCGGTGGCGGATGGGATCAAGTTCACCCACGCCTTGAATCACCAGGGTCGGCGTCCCCAAACCGTCGATGCGGGCTCCGGCAGCCACCAGGGCCCTGCCCAGCTGGGTGACTTCTGGTTCTATGGCGCAGTTGCTGAGTTCTGTCCGACCTGCGGCAAGAGTCGCCGCCATCAGCACGTTGCAGGTGGCGCCCACGCTGCTGGGCTCGAAGCGGAAGCTGCCGCCCTGCAGGCCGCCGTCCGGTGCTGTGGTGTGGATGAATCCGGCCTCCAGCTGAACTTTCGCGCCCAGCCTCTCCAAGCCGCCGAGGTGCAGATTGACGGGCCGCGGACCCCAGGCGCAGCCACCCGGCAACGAGACCCGGGCCTCTCCGCCGTAGGCCAGCAACGGACCGAGGACATAGATGCTCGCGCGCATGGTCTTGACCAGATCGTAGGGGGCCTCGACACCGGTCACTGCCGTGGTGTCGATGGTCAGGTCGCCACCCTCGAGATGGCACCTCGCCCCGAGGATTTCGAGCAGGCGCATGAAGGTGCGCACATCCCGCAGATCGGGCACGTTGCCGATCTCAGAGACGCCTCGCGAGAGCAGTGCTGCGGCCATCAGGGGCAGCACGGCGTTCTTGGCGCCGCTGCAACGCACCTCGCCGGCAAGCTTGGTCGGTCCTTCGATCACGAAACGATCCACGTCGTCCTCCTGGTCCGGGGGGACGGCCCCCGTCGTGCGCCCGTCAGTTCGAGCCGTCGCCCGCTCCGGGCCAGCGCCCGGTCACGACCCGCGGGTGGCCGTTGAGATCGTTGCGCACCTCGATGTCGACGAAGCCGGCATTCGTCAGAATCTCCGGCACGCTCACGCCCTGATCATAGCCGATCTCGAGAGCCACCAAGCCACGGGGCGTCAGCCAGGCTCCAGCACCTGCGGCAATGGCGCGATAGACATCAAGGCCGTCGGGTCCGCCGTCGAGGGCGTCATGAGGGTCGTGATCGACCACTTCGCGGTCGAGAGTCGGCACCACGTCGCTGGGAATGTAGGGCGGATTACTCACCAACAAGTGAACCTGTCCCCGCAGCTGGGCCGGGAAGGGTCTGAACAGAGGTCCCGCGAGGGGCTCGACCCTCGCCCCCACGCCCAGACGCCTCGCATTGACCGCTGTCAGCGCCACTGCGGCAGGGTTCACGTCCGAGGTCCACACCCTCAACCGCGGCATCTCGGCCGCCAGCGACACGCCGATCACGCCGCTGCCGCAGCCGATCTCCAGGGCCGTCGGATTGAGCAGACTGCTGGTATCGCTCGTCATCAGGGCGACACAGCGTTCGACGAGCAGTTCGGTTTCCGGGCGGGGTATGAACACACCGGCCTCCACCTTGAAGGCGCGGGAGTAGAACTCGGTCTGGCCGATGAGGGTCTGCAGGGGTTCGCCTGCACCGCGGCGCTTCACGAGGTCGCGGTAGCGGGCGGTTTCTTCGCCGGTCAGGGGACGGTCGTGGTGCAGGTAAAGTTCGAGGCGGGTCAGACTCAGCACATCGCCGAGCAGGC
>CALEMW010000105.1 GCA_937910695.1 uncultured bacterium | reverse complement strand
ACAGCGTCTTTTGGGGATCTGAAGTCTCAATATCGCTAGCATACCCTCAAGTATTTGCCGAATCTGTCGAAAAGGAGTTTATTGATCAGATATCAATAGCAACCCTCGACGCCCGGGACGGAACACAACCATGCTACGCACCTTGATATTCATCGCCTTGCTGCTCTGCCCCGTCCTCGCGACAGCAGACGGCGCCACCAACCTGTTCTTCCTGCACCACTCCACGGGCCGCAACATGCTCGACGAGGGTGATGCCCGCGCTACGATCGCTTCGATGAATTCGCGCCAAGGCACGAGCTACGAACTCTGGGACCACGACTACAACCACATCGGCCTGCGCGACCCCCAAGGCGGCTACGTCGGCACCTATTCCATTCCCGACGACAACACCGACCCCGACGGACTCCACCAGCTGTGGACCACGTCCAACCCGGCCCGCGACGCCATCCTGGCCAACCACCAGGTCATCGCCTTCAAGTCGTGCTACCCGGCCAGCGACATCACCAGCGACGCCATGCTCGAGGAGCGCAAGGGCTGGTACCTTGAGATGCGCGACGTCTTCGACCAGCACCCCGACAAGGTCTTCGTGGTGATGAGCCAACCCCCGCGTCACCGCCTCGCGACGACCGTCGCCCAAGCCGACCGCGCGCGGGCCTTTGCCGAGTGGCTGGGCAGCCCCGAGTTCCTCGCGGGTCATGCCAACATCGTGTCCTTCGATTTCTTCACTCTGCTCGCGAAGGCCGACGACGGCAGCGAAACGCGGAACATGCTGCGCTACGAATATGAACGCAGCCATTCCAACGACGACTCGCACCCGAACATGCTGGCCAACCAGACCGTGTGTCCGCTGTTCGTGGCCTTCTTGATCGAAACCGCGTCGAGCATTCCGACGCCTGCCGAAGACATGTCGTTCGGAGAACTCAAGACGATGTTCCGCTAGTTTCCGCATCACAAAAAGCCCTCCCGGTCGACCGGGAGGGCTTTTTCATGTCCGCCAAGATCCTGTTCAGCGGTTCGGACCTTCTTCCAGGGTGATCGTCCCGGTGATCTGAGCCCCGTCTCTCTCCGCCGCAAACGTCAGCTTCTGACCCACGGTCGCCTCGTAAAGAAGACGGCTGATCGTGTCGGTGTCGCGCAATTCCACGCCGTTGAAGCTGTAGACCACGTCGTAGGGCTGCAGTCCGGCGCGGTCGGCCGGCGATCCCGGATCGACCGTCAAGATGATGAAGCCATATGTTCGTTCCACTCCCAGAGCCTGGGCCTGCAGTTCCGTGAGCATCCTCATGCCGATGCCCGAGTAAGGCCTGCGGTAGCGTCCATATTCCCGCACATCGCGGATGATCCAGCCCGCCCTCTCGATCGGCACGGCGAACCCGATGCCGATGCTGCCGCCGCTCTCGCTGAAGATGAAGGTGTTGATGCCGATCACCTCGCCGTTGGCGTTGATCAACGGGCCGCCGCTGTTGCCGGGGTTGATGGCCGCATCGGTCTGGATCATGCCCAGGAACGTGTTTTCGCGCTGCTGGTTCTTGATGTCGCGGTTGAGGGCGCTGATCACGCCGACGGTCACCGTCGGCTGGGTGTCGGCCAGCAGATAACCGAAGGGCGAGCCGATGGCGATGGCCCACTCCCCGATGAACAGGGGATCTTCAGCCACATGGATGGGCGCGAAAGGCAGCTCGCCCTCGACTCCCTGGATCTGGATCAGTGCCAGGTCCCAGTTCTTGACGGTTTCGAGAACCAATGCATCGTATTGGCGGCCGTCGTTGAGGGTCACGACGATGCGGTCCGCCCCTTCGACCACGTGGACGTTGGTCATCACATAGCCGTCAGCCGAGACGATCACACCCGAGCCCATGCTCGTGAAGTCCCGCTCGAACTGCTGCCGGGGAAACGAATCCGGGAAGAACCGTTCGAAGAACTCCATGCCACGCGGCACAACCGCCCGACTCACGACACGGGTGTCGATGGCGTTGATGCTCACGACCGCCGGGGCGACCTTCTCGGTGGCCTGGACGATGGCGTTGCGACGACCCGACTCCACTGCTTCCGGGCCGATCTGCTGGATCTCGCGCACCACGACCGTGTCGGGCGCCGCCGAACGATACCCGACCGGCTCGACAGACTGCCGGCCGAGCAGCCAGACCGCGCCGAGCAACATGCCTGCCAGCATGCCGATGACCACACCCGTCCAAACCGGAGCCCTGCCCATAGCGTCCTCCTAGCCCTGCAACTTGTTCCAGTCGGCCATGAACCCTTCGAGACCCTTGTCGGTCAGGGGGTGCTTGACCAGCTGCTTGATCACCTTGTGGGGAATCGTCGCGATGTCGGCGCCGAGCAGGGCCGACTGCACCACGTGCTCGGGATGCCGCACGCTGGCCACGATGATCTCCGTAGGGAACTCGTAATTCTCATAGATCTCGCAGATGTCCTCGACGAGCTGCATGCCGTCGGCGGCGATGTCGTCGAGACGACCCACGAACGGTGAAACGTACGCCGCGCCGGCCTTGGCGCAGAGCAGCGCCTGGGGAGCGGAAAACACGAGGGTCATGTTGACGGGGATGCCGTCGTCGGAGAGGGCGCGGCACGCCTTCAGGCCGTCCAGAGTCGTCGGGATCTTCACAACGATGTGTTCACTCAAAGCGGCCAGCTTCCGACCTTCGCTGATCATGCCTGCCGCATCGAGGGCCACGACCTCGCCGCTGACCGGGCCGGCGACCAATGCGCAGATCTCCTGCAAGAGCGCATCGGTATCGGTGCGCCCCTCCTGGGCCATCAGGCTTGGGTTGGTGGTCACGCCGTCGAGCACGCCCATGGACTTGGCGTCGGCGATCTCTTCCAGATTCGCGGTATCGATGAAGAATTTCATGGGGTCTCCTCGGGTTGGGCGCCGGCGTGTCCGGCATCGTCGTCGTGATCGTTCGTATCCGGCCGACGGCCGGGGTCCATCAATTCATCCGGATAGCCCACCTCGGCCAGATACAATCCCTGAGGGGGGGCCATAGTTCCCGCCGCACTCCGTTCGCAGGCGGCGATGATCGCTGGAATGTCGTCAGGGACACGATGTCCGCGCCCCACCTCCAGCAGGGTCCCGACCATGATCCGCACCATGTGGTGCAGGAAACGGTCGGCCTGCACATGGAAGACCGCGCCGTCCTCATGCCAGACGAAACCTGCTTCTGTCACGTGGCAGTGATTATCGGCCTTGCATGATGACGTCTTGCAGAAGCTGCGATAATCGTGACGGCCGATCAAGTGAACACAGGCGGCATCAATAGCGGTCCGGTCCGGTTGTTCAACGAGCCGCCAGCGGGTTCCGCGCAGGAACAGATCATCAATGAAAGAGATACGGTATTCGTACCGGCGCCAGCAGGCCGAAAAACGGGCGTGGAATTCCGGGGAGACTTCACGCACCGATGTAATGCGAAGATCGTCCGGTCCCCTTCCCGGCAGAATACGCTCCAGTCGAAGAGCCTCGATGCTGTTCAGACCACCCACATGCGCCACCTGACCCAGGGCGTGAACCCCGGCATCGGTGCGGCCGGCACCGAAGAGCACGATTTTTCGTCCCACAAGCTGAGTGACTTCCGCCTCCAACACGCCCTGCACGGTTCGCAGTCCGGGCTGGAACTGCCAGCCGTGGAAGCCGCCGCCGTCGTAGGCGAGGTCGATGCGGACGGTACAGTTCACCGCTGCGCCCTCCGCACCGCCAGGACATCGGCGATCTGCACCGCGTTCAGGGCCGCACCCTTGAGCAGGTTGTCGGCCGCGACCCACATGGTCAACGCCTTCGGTTCGCCCGAGTCGATACGCAGGCGACCGACATGGACACGACCGTCGCCGCTGACCTCGGACGGCGTGGCATAGCCGAGCGGATCGTCCGCAACCACCAGGCCGGGGAAAGACGCCAGTCTCCGCACGGCCTCGTCACGGTCCACACGATCTGCGAAGACTGCACGAACCACCGCGCCATGTCCGTTCCATGAAGGAACACGGACTGCAAGGCAGGTGACCTGTAGGTCGGGCAGACCCAAAATCTTGCGGGACTCCTGGACGACCTTGGTCTCCTCCTGGAAGAAGCCGTCGGCGTCAGCCGGACCGATCTCGGGAACGGCATCGAAAGCGATCGGCCTGGCGAACACTCCGCCCGTGGCCTCCCCCAGCGGAGCATCCAGATCCGCAGGCCGCCGCTGATCGATCTGATCGAGCAAGGCTCGGCGGGCCGCCGCGCCGGCGCCCGAGACGGACTGATAGGTGGCCACATGCATCTGCAGCAGACCGAAGGCCTGATGAAGCGGCGCCAGGGCCATCACGATCTGAATGGTCGAGCAGTTGGGGTTGGCGATCACCGCGGGCCGGTTCGGCAGGGCGTGGGCGTTGATTTCGGGGACCACCAGGGCCGTCGCAGGATCCATGCGCCAGGCGGAGGAATTGTCGATCACCCAGCAACCGGCCTCGACGAACCGCGGCGCGAGTTCCCTGGAAGTCGCACCACCGGCACTGAACAGTGCCAGATCCACGGCACTAGGATCGAATTCTGCGGCATTTTCGACCACCAGGTCTTCTCCCCGGAACGGGAGGACCCTCCCTGTCGAGCGGGCGCTGGCGAGCAGACGCAGGGAACCATCCAGCCAAGGACGGTCCGACAGCTGTTCCATCATGCTGCGGCCCACCAG
The DNA here is from genome assembly GCA_937910695.1 of uncultured bacterium. Taxonomy (GTDB): domain Bacteria; phylum Krumholzibacteriota; class Krumholzibacteriia; order LZORAL124-64-63; family LZORAL124-64-63; genus CALEMW01. Next base: position 3,795 of record CALEMW010000105.1, on the reverse strand, counting down.
TCCGGTGGCGCCGACCACGGCGATTCGCATGGCTCACCTCGTTTTCGTCGTACGCCCGTCCGCAATGTACCCGATGACCCGCCGCCTGTCCAAGTCGACTCGTAGAGGAGCTCTCGGCATGGACGGCGGGCGGCGGTGGTGCTAGGGTCCGAGCGAACTCTGGAGGTATGCCGTGGTCCCCGCGAAATCTCTGTTGATTCCCGTCATCGTCGCCGCGGCCGCATCGTTGCTGGTCGGTTGTGCCGAGACCGAAACCCGCGACGACGCTCTGCACACCTTGGCGCGTTGGGAAGATCGCCGTCTCGCTCCCGCCGATTCCCTGATATCCCTGATCAGCGATGATGACGCCCACATCCGTCGCGCCGCTCTGCGCTGCGCCGGCCGGATCGGACGCACCGACGCCCTGCCGGCCCTTCTCGACGCCATGGACGACCCCAGCGACGCCGTGAAGGTCGAGGCGGCCCTGGCCCTGGGGTTCGTCGGCGATCCCGCCGCATTGGAACCTTTGAGCACCGCCGCGGCAGGTGATCACTCAAGCGTGCGACGTGCGGCCCTCTTCGCTCTGGCCCGCGTCCCCGGCGACGGCGAAGCCCTCTGGGACATCGCCCTTCACGGCGACCCCGCCGACGCCCTCCTGGCCTGGAACGCCCTGCGCGACCGCGCCGCCGACCTCGATTCAACACGACTCGCCGACGCAATCCGCTCCGGCTTGGTGCGCGACGATCCCGACGTCTTGTGGCGCGTACTGCGCTGTGCCGAACGTTCCGGTTCTCACGAGCTCGTGCCTGAAATCGTCTTCTTCACTGAACATCGTCGCCCCGAAGTTCGGGTTCATGCCTGCCGCGCCCTCGCCGCGCTGGCCGCCGACATCGACGACGACCTCGCCCTCGACGCCGCTCTGGAAGCCGTCCTGAACGCCTTGGTAACCGACCGCTTTTCGACCCACGACGCCGACCGAGTCCGCATCGCCGCTTTGCGCGCCCTGGGCGTACTCGCCCCCCGGCGTCTCGAAAATCAACTGGCCGAACACGTGCCCATCGTGTCCGCACTGACCGGGAACGCCGGCAGTGCCAATCCCCACGTCGCACGCACAGCTCTGGAAGCCATGGCCGCGGTCGTGGCCGAGATGCCCCTGCCGCCCGAAGCCGCCGACCGTGAAAGCCTGCTCCCGGTGTGGCGCATCCGCCTGCTCCAATCGGCCCGCGCCTATCTCGTGCCCTTGGCCGACGGGGCCGTATCGGAACAGGACGCCCCCGAACCCGTGGTCCGTGCCGCGGCTGTTCAAGCCGTCTGCGCCCTGCGCGGCGCCGGCTTGCGGCACGACGAGGACTGGCTCAGGGTTGTCACCGATCCAGCGCCGCAGGTCAGGGACGTGGCGGCCACGGCGGTCGCCGCCCACGTCGCCGAGCCCGATGAGATGATCGCCTGGGCTGCGTCGCTGACTCCCGACCGTCCCGGCCGCGCTCTGTTGGCCGCCACGGCGGCTCTGCCCATAGCCCGAGCCCGATATGAGCGGGAAGGACGCCCCGACAGCGTCCTCGCCCAGGTCGCCGACGTGTTCCAAACCCGGCTACGGGCTGTGATGGCGAACGGACCATGGGCCGCGGCATCCCAATGCGCCTCGCTGCTGGGCGCCGATCCCGCCGACGAGAATCTCGCGGCCCTGCTCGCCGCCTGGAACGCCGCTACGGGCGGGGGCTCCGCAGACATCCGCCTGGGCGTGCTCGACGCCCTCGCCGCCTACTTCCCCGCTCCGGTCTCTCCCGACAGCCTTTGGGCCCCGGCCGACAGCCTGCTCACCGCCACTAGGGCCGTCCTGGAGGAGGGCTTCGACGCCCCCGACATCCGCCAACGCCTCCGTGCCCGTACCGTAGCCATCGCCTCGGCACTGGTCCCGGCCACGGCGATCCCCGGGGAGGCTAGCCTCAGGGCCACCGTCCCGTCCTACGCACGGCACCCCGAGCAAGCGGCCCTGGTCGTTCCATTCGACGCACCCGAGGTGATCTGCCGCACCGACCGCGGCGACTTCACCATCCGCCTCGACGGACACCGCGCACCCAACACCTGCGCAACCTTCCTGGACCTGATCCGTCAGGGCTACTTCGACGGCCTGACCTTCCACCGCGTCGTCCCGGATTTCGTCATCCAAGGGGGCGACCCCGACGGCACGGGCTGGGGCGGCCCGGGCTATTCCATCCGCAGCGAATGGTCCGACGCCCCGTACGAGCGCGGCACCGTGGGCATCGCCCACAGCGGCAAGGACACCGGCGGCAGTCAGTTCTTCGTGGGCCACTCGCCGCAACCACACCTGAACGGGCGCTACACCGTGATCGGAAAAGTTGTCAACGGCATGGAGATCGTCGATCTTGTGCAGCCGGACGATCGGTTCCGGCTGGAGATCGTTTCTGACTGACATCAACCTGGAGGGGCTCATGTCCAAGGGACTGTTGATCACGATCGGAATCCTGGCGGTCATCGCCGTCATCACCTTGTCGATGGTCGGCCGCTACAACGGCATCGTGGGACTCGAGGAAGGCATCGACGGCGCCTGGGGCGACGTGGAGAACCAGTACCAGCGCCGCGCCGACCTGATCCCCAACCTGGTCGCGACTGTCAAGGGCTACGCCTCCCACGAGAGCGAGACCCTCGAAGCCGTCGTCAACGCCCGCGCCCGGGCCACGCAGATGACTGCCGAGATCTCACCGGAAACCCTCAACGACCCGGCCATGCTCCAGCGTTTCCAAGCGGTCCAGGACGAGCTGAGTTCGGCCCTGAGCCGACTGATGGTCGTGGTGGAGCGCTATCCCGACCTGAAGGCCAACCAGAGCTTCCTGGCCCTGCAGGACGAGCTGGCCGGCACCGAGAACCGCATCACCGTCTCGCGGCGCCGGTTCAACGAGGCGGTCCAGGGCTACAACGCCACCATCCGCCGTTTCCCGACGACCATCCTGGCCGGCATGTTCGGCTTCGAACGACGGACCTACTTCGAGGCGGCCGCCGGCGCCGACCAGGCCCCCGCCGTCAGCTTCGGGGAGTAGATGGTGACCCGCAGAGCAACGATTCTGTCGACGATCCTCGTGGCGGCGGTCCTCGCGACCGCCGTCGCCGCCCTGGCGCTGCCTTCGGCGCCGTCGACCCACGTGCATGACGGCCCTGGGCTGCTGCCCTCATCGGAACGCAAGGTGATCGCCGCAACCCTGGCCGACTTCGAACAGCGGACCGGCATCCAGCTGGTCGTGGCCGTCCTCGACCGTCTCGAAGGGGCGGTGGAGGACGACGCCGTCGACCTCTACCAGTCCTGGGGCCTGGGCAAGCAGGGCGAGGACCGCGGCGTGCTGTTCTGCATCTGGCCCAACGAGAAACGCACCCGCATCGAGGTGGGCTATGGCCTCGAAGCCGACCTGAACGACGCCAAAGCCGGCCGCATCCTGCGCGGCATGCAAGAAATCCCAGGCGATCAACCTGGCCAGCGCGTCGCTTACGTGCTTGTCAACATCGCGGCGGAAATCGCCCCCGACGACCCCCTCGCCGCCGGGGAGTTCTCCGGCGGCTCCCGCATGTCGAGCCGCGGCGGCTCGTCCGGCGGCAGCCTGATCGGCGGCCTGATCAAACTCATCATCATCCTGATGATCATCGGCGGCGGCGGCGCTGGAAGATCCCGCTGGCTCGGCCCGCTGATCCTGATGTCCGCCATGGGCGGCGGCAGTCGACGCGGCGGCGGCGGTTTCGGGGGCGGCGGCGGATTCGGCGGCGGCGGCTTTTCCGGCGGCGGCGGCATGAGCGGCGGCGGCGGCA
>CALEMW010000104.1 GCA_937910695.1 uncultured bacterium | reverse complement strand
CCCCGTACAGCTTCCGGTTCCCTGGCCCTGACTCAATCGAGCAGGGCAAGGGCCTGACGCTGTACGTGGAGGCCAGGACAGGGGGCGCGATTGCGACGCCGACCGTCGCGGGCAGCACCTGCACGGTCTACGACGGCAACGGCGACGTGGTGAAGACCGGGGCGATAGTGATCGCTGACGGCTACGCTACGTTCGCCCTGCTCGCTGGTGACACCTCGGCACTCTCGCTCGGCATGGGCTGGCGCGTCGAGTGGGTGCTCGTGATGCCGGACGGGCGCACCTACACGGCGAGCAACCCCGCCGCGCTGGTACGCCGCGCCCTGCACCCGGTCCTGTCCGACCTCGACCTGACGGATCGCTACGCCGACCTGGACCGCTACCTGTCTCCGTCCGAGACCTCGTGGCAGGGGCAGATCACCACAGCATGGCAGGAGATCGCCCGCCGCCTGTTCCTCGACGCCAAGCGCCCGTGGCTGATCATGGAGCCGAGCGCGCTGCTGGACGTACACCGCGATCTCACGCTGGCCCTGATCTTCGCCGACATCGGAAGCACGCAGCGCAGCACCGAGCGGGACTGGCGCCAGATGGCGGCCGACCACCGGGCCGCCTACGAGGCTGGCTGGAAGCGCCTGTCATTCACCTACGACGAATCCGACACCGGCGCCCAGGCGTCCGCACCACGTCGATCCGCATCCCCGATCATCGTCCTCGGCGCCCCGGGCGCTCTCTACAGGAGATTCTGAGCCATGGCCATCACCCACCGTTCCCAGGCGACCTGCCGCATCCAGAACGCGCCGACCTTCTCGACCCCGCTCATCGGCGGGGCGCAGACCGACAACGTGTCGGATCGTCACTTCGACCACGGCACCGGATCCGATCAGTGCGATCAGGTGTACGACGCGAGCCACACCATCGGCGCGGGCGGAACCCTGTCGCTCGACCTCGCCACCGGCGGCGGGCTCCTGCAGCCCGACGGTTCGGCGGTCGCCATGGTCAAGCTCAAGTCCCTGATGATCCGCAAGACCGGCGGAACCGGAACCTTCGAGGTCGAGGTCCCGGCGAACGGCATCCTGCACCTCGCGGTGGCCGGGTACAAGACCCAGACTTTCGCCAGCGAAGGCGACTGCTACATGTTCATCTCCCGCGCCGGAGTCACCGTCACCGCCGCCACCGCCGACCTGCTCCAGATCGACGAAGTGGGCGGGGCCGCGACCGTCACCGTCCAAGTCACCGCCCTCGGCGATTCTGCCTGATGACCACCTACAGCCCGGACAAGCTTCGACTCGCGGTGAGCGACCTGATCGGCACGCTCCCCGCGAAGTCGAGCTATGTCCAGGTTGCGACCGACACTTGGTCCGTGTCCGCAGAGCCGTTCGCCGCCGACCTCCCGCCAGACGACCTGGCCGGCGCCCGTCATCTGCTGTACCACACCGAGATCACATCGGTATCGCCGCAGCGCATGGGCCGGGGCGGGCTCCTCTCCCGCGCCATGGTCGAGGTCTGGATCCTCTGCGCCATCCGCACCCGCGGCACCACAGACGACGGGCGCGGCGCCCGGTCCGCGTCCTGGGACCAAGCGCTCATGGCAGCACGTCACGTCTGGTACACCCTGGCCAGTATCGAGCGCCACCTGGGCAACGTGACCGCGCTGTCCGAGGCTGGGCTTACCCTCTACCGCCTGATGCCCGTCTCGACAGAGTGGGCGATGGGGCACGTTCAGATCCCCCTGCTCTTCACCGACTCTCTGGAGGCATGACATGGCCGTCCGTACTCGCAAGATGATCGCCGTGACCCTGACCACGGGTTCCGCTCGCTCGCTCACCCTCGACACCTACCCCGGCGACATCAATGTATCCGGGCTCCAGGCAGGGCAGGCAGACGCTGTTCCGGTGCTGGACCGCGGCACCTTCGCCGAACTGGTCGAGAGCGACGACACCTTCCCGACCGCATCGATCACCGTCCACCATGACGGGCGCCTGACCGACGCCGTGACCGCCAAGATCGCGGACATGATCCTCAAGCAAGGCGCCGCATCTGCCGACACCACGATCGATCCAGGGCTCGTCTGCTGGACGCTCAAGCTGGTCGTCACCGTCACCCACCCCGGCGGCGGCGTGGACACCTACACGATCGGCAACGCACGCCCGATGGCCGACTACGCCGCGGCCAGCGACGGGAACACCCTGGCCCTGAGCTTCACCTGCTACCGCCCCTCCGGCGGCGGGCTCCCCGTCATCATCACCTGACCCTGACCCACGAGGAATCCACCGATGGAACCGCTCCGCATCGGCAACCACACCCTCACGGTCGAGCATCCGCATCCATTGCGGATCGCCGCCGTGCTCGACGCCTTCACCGACCGCGAGGATCGCCTGTTCGCGCTCTGCTCCTACCTGGGGTTCTGCCTCCGGGGCGAGGCCAAGCCGCCGCATCGGATGGAGCGCGAGCCGTTCGCCTCCTACGGTCAGCGTGTCTACGACCACCTCACCGGGCTCGGCGCGACCCACTACGAGATCCTCGGGATGGGTGACGACGCGCTCGCTGAGGGCCTCGGCAAGATCCCGCGCCCGCCCACGCGGGAGGAGGTGGCTGACTTGGGGGAAGCCTCGACGCCCGTGGACTCGGGCACGGGATGATGATCTCCGCCCGCTACGAGGGTAGCGCCCTGCGCTGGCTGCTCCCCGAGGACGCGGGCGGGTACAGTTCTGAGGAGCGGGCTGCGCTATGGGCTCTCTCGGAGCGGGATACCATGCGTTGCCCGCTCCTCACTCGCGGAGACAGGCCATGACCAGCAGGATCCCAGAGACGGAGAAGTTCCGGGCCGCCCGCGACGCATGGGCTGACGGACAGGGTGGCCGCCTGGAATCCGCGTGGCAGGCTGCAGGCGGGTTCGGCGCCGACGAGGGCAACAAGGCCAACGCCCGCAAGGCCCGCGCGAAGATGCTCGCCTGGGAGCGCGGCCGCGAGATCACGTCACCAGCCACCTACGAGACCGGGGGTGTCCCGGATCTGGTGTCATACCGTACGACCAAGCACGGCAAGCAGGTCGAGATCAGGGACAGCGCCTTGTCCGTCGAAGGGCTCGGGCCTGCTCTTGACGCCATGACCGACGAGTTCATGCGCGCAGCTCAGGTCGAGGCAGACAAGCAGGTCGCATCTGCCGCCTTCGACATCTGGCGCGATGCTCCGGTCTACTCCGGGCGCTGGCGCTCGTCACTGGCCCTGGCCTGGGGCGTGGCCGCAGCAGGGGTCGAAGTCCGTCTGATGACCGGGGCAGGCTACACGTTCGGAGCCCAGAGCACCTCGAGGGCTTGGGCCGCCGCTCGCAAGCGCTGGAACCAGACCCCGGAACGCATCGGCAGCGCGATCAAGGTCGCCAAGGTCGGGAGGTAGACAATGGCCGTCGCATCCCTCGATCTGATCCTCAACGCCCAGGCGTACCAGCGCCAGCTCACGCAGACGCTCGGCATGACCGAGAAGCAGGCCGCCGCCCAGGGCCTCAAGATGGCGCGCGAGGACAAGAAGCGCGCCGAGGAGGCCGCGAAGGCGCACCAGGCAGCGGCGAAGAAGGCCGAGGACGCGCAGAAGAAAGCAGCCGAGAACTCTGGCGCCGCGTGGGTGAGTTCGTTCCGTACCGCAGCGCTCGCTGTCGGCGCAATCGTAGGCGCGGCGCTCGCTGTGGACAGGCTGATTCACAGCGTGATCGATCTCCGTAACGAAATGGGCGACATGAGCACCAGGACGGGCGTGACAGCCGAGACCCTGCGGACGCTCAAATTTGCGTCGGAGGCCAGCGGGCAGGAGTTCGCCGGGCTCGTCCGTGTCATGCAGCAGATCCCGAAGCGGCTTGCTGATGCCGACGCAGGATCGAAAAAGGTCGTCACCGCATTCGCCAACCTCGGGATCGAGACGAAGACGACGGATGGAAAGTTCCGCGAGGCCGACGCCGTATTCAAGGATATCATCCGGTCGCTGGAGGGGATCGAGAGCAAGACCGAGAAGGCCGCCAGAGCAACCGACCTGCTCGGGCGCAAGGGCGGGGATCTCATCGTCGCGGTCGGCGGCGGCGCTGAGCAGTTCGAGCGCATGGTCCATTTCACCGACCGCTGGGGGGCCGACGTCGGCCCGCAAGCTATCCAGACGGCGGCAGAAATGCAGATCGGCTACGCGTCTCTGGATCTCGTGCTCGAGGGTGTGAAGGACAAGATCGGCGGGATGATCATCGAGTCGGATTCGCTCAAGGCGACGGCGTCTGTGGTCGTGTTCTGGGCAACCCTGGTGGAGGCGTCTTTCGACTCGGTTGGCGACTCGATCCGCGGGTTGGCGTTCTCGTGGCAGAAGCTCAAGGAGGGAGACCTCGATGGTGTGATCCGAGGGCTGGAAGAGGTGGAGAGCCCGACCGGCTCCATCGCCGACGGCTTCTGGGAGGCGTCAAAGGCGATCGTCGAGTTCGGGGAGGAGTGGGACGGAATCATGGGCGGCGCGAGCGGCCCGCTCCGCGGTGGCGGCGACGGCAGCGACACACCTGGCGGTAAGATCGCCAAGGGCTTCGAGCAGGCCCAGCAAATCGGACGTGCCGCGATCTCCGACCTCCTGAGCGAGCGCGCCAAGCTGAACCTGGCCTACGAGGACACAAAGAACAAACTGCTCGACATTATTGACGAGCACGGCGACGAGAGCGAGGCAGGAAAGGCCGCGGCCGCCGCCTTGATAGCCGCGAACAACCAGCGACTCCGCCAGATCGACGAACTGGCCGAGAAGGAGCGTGAGGCGAAAGAGGAAAGCGAGCGCAAGCAGGCCGAGGCCGACGAGAAAGCGAGCCAAGAGCGCAGGAAGCGCCTCGAGGAAGACGCGGATCGTGAGATCGCCCTCGCCCGCGCCGTCAGCGACTCGAAGGTCTCGCTCGCCATCGCCAC
>CALEMW010000103.1 GCA_937910695.1 uncultured bacterium | reverse complement strand
GCAAGAGAACGGCCATACACAATTTCGAGGGCACAACCGAAATCATCATGCTGTGATGGAGAAAACAGGAGATGACAAGTGACTTTTAGTATCAACTCGGGTCCATGATATCGTAGATTGCAATGCGGTCCCTGAGAGGTCCGTCCCCTGCTCAAAATCCCCTTTCGAGGAGACGACGCGTCATGTTCAAGGAGTTCAAGGAATTCGCCGTCAAAGGCAATGTGGTCGATATGGCCGTCGGTATCATCATCGGCGCCGCGTTCGGAACGATCGTCAAGTCGCTGGTCGCCGACGTGATCATGCCCCCCATCGGGCTGCTGCTTGGCGGCGTGGACTTCACCAACCTGTTCCTCGTGCTCAAGGAAGGCGCGGCGCCTCTGGCCGCCGGTGCGACCCTCGCCGAGGCCCAGGCCGCCGGCGCGGTCACCATGAACATCGGCCTGTTCATCAACACGATCATCAGCTTCATCATCGTGGCCTTCGCCGTGTTCCTGGTCATCCGCAACATCAACAAGATGAAGAAGGAAGAGGCGGCGCCGGCACCCGCCGATCCGACGACCAAGGACTGCCCGCACTGCCTGTCGTCGATTCCGATCAAAGCGAGGAAGTGCGCGCATTGCGCGTCGGACCTCGGCTGATCCGCACCTGCAGGAACACGAGAGGCCGCCTTCCGGGGCGGCCTCTCTCTTTTCATAGGAACCCGGCTATCTGATCACCGCGGAGTACGGCGCCTGCAGGAACACCTTCTCGCGGATGAGTAAGGGGCCCTCTCTCCAGACTCCGGGCTCGATGATCACGGCGGTGCCGTCCGGCGCACCGGCGACCGCACCCCGGATGCCGTCGAGAGGATCTTCGCAGGATCCGCGACCTCCAGGCGATCCATCGGATTTCACGTAGCGGGTCTCCCCCGTCAGGCACGACTCCACCGAGAGGGTCGGACGATCGCAGACCGCCTTGTCGGCGTTCCTCCGCAGCTGGTCCGACGTCACACACGGCTCGACGGGCAGATTCTTCAGCTGTGCCGCACTCCTGGTCTTCGTCGCGTCGGTGATGTTGGCCCATTCGTCGTAGTCGTCCAGAACGGTCTCGGGTCCCCAGAAGGCCGCGCACCAGCCCGACTCGTCGCCGCCGGACAGGTTCTCCTGATGGTTGCCGTAGATGACGCCGTTGCAGTTCCAGTCGACGCCCCTGAGCATCGTGCCCCAGGGCTCGACCAGACCGTGCTCGTCCAACGAACACATGGTGCCGTGGGAGTAGTCGAGATCCTTGAAGGGGATGAATTCCGGCGACAGGCCCTGGCAGATCAGATTCGTGCGGACTCCCTGCAGCTGGTACATGTAGGTCATGATGCTCGGCAGGTTCGGCACGAAGGGACCGACATAGTCCGGCGTCGTGGTGTCGCGGCCGCAATCGAGGGAACCGCAGTGCGTGAGCCCCAGGTTGTGGCCGAACTCGTGGGCGAGGGTCGCGGCTTGCTCGAAGGGACTGCCTACGGGCTCGTTCTCGTGGATGAACGTGCCCAGCGTGACGGTGAGATCGTCGCCGCCGAGTTCCGCGAGTCCCGAACTGCCGCTGGGAAAGAGATTGCCCAGGTCGTCGACCCACTCGTACTGGTGGGCGAAGATGCAGTAGTGCCAACCGGCCACCCCGGCGTGGTCGTACCATTCGTTTTTGAGGGCGCCGAAGCTGTCCGCAGGACCGTCATAGTCGAAGAAAGTCCAGTTCACGTTGTCCAGGCGCAGCACGTCGTGATGGGTGATGGCGTCGCTGACGTCGATGATCAGAGTGTGCCCCTGGCAGGCGAACATCTGGACCACGGCCTGGAGCACCTGGGCGGCGGGCTGATGCGAGTGCCCGCCCGGGGCGCCGTCGACCATGTAGTCGAGTTCGATGCGGAAGGTCTCGGCGCGCACCGCGGCAGAGCACAGCAGGAGAGCCAGGACCACGAACCCCCTCCTCGCGGCCGAGGCCCCCCCACCGTACTGTTTCGTGTTCATCATCCGCACCGTCTACTGCAAGGAGACGAGGACGAGGATCAGACCGCGGCCGTCCGCGAGGCCTGTCATGGCCTTGCCCAGGACCGCACCGTTGGCCTGATCGTGGTCCACGACCTTCATGGCGTGGCCCGGCGTGGCGGAGGTCGTGAGCAGGTCGCCCGGCTCGATGGCACCCCCCGCCGCGTCGGCGTAGACGTAGACGCGGCCGGTCAGGGCCACCGGGTGTTCGCCGTCGGCCACGCTGCCCGACTGGCCCATGAGCATGCCGGGGCGTACGCCGCCGGCGCCGCTGATGACGCCGGCCACGCGGCGATCGTAGGCCTCACGACACACTTCCAGCTCACCCGGGTTGTGGGGATCGATGCTCACGACCATCCCCGGCTCAAGCTCCCAGTCCACGGGTGAAGAGATCCCGAACTGCTCGGAAAGGTCGGCGCCGCCGGTGATCTCCAGAACAGGGGTGACGAGGCGGCCGTAGCCGTCGTCGTACTGGCCGTCGAGGATCACGGTCGCGGTTCCCGCCTCGTTGTAGAGGGTCAGGCGGCCGCCGGAGTTGCCCGAGACCAGCTTCGCGTCGGTCTGGTTGTAGAAGTCGCGCATCGTCAGGCTGGAGCCGCCGCCGTCGTGCCCGTCCAGGGTGATGGTCGACGTGGTTCCGGTACCCCACAAGTCGAACTGGGCGCCCTGGCTCAAGGATCCGTCGCCGCTCCAGAGGCGCGCCATGACGGTCGACTCGCCGCCCCGGAAATCGAGAGCGTCGCCGCGGACGCTCACGACGGTGTGGTCGTCGACGCCCAGGTTGATCATGCGCTCGCCCCAGGTGCCCATGGCCCTCATGTTGACCGACCCGTCCTCGGCGGTGGCGCTGGTGCCCACCCGCAGCGCGGCGCCCGTGTTGCCGACCCAGAAGTCGCCGTTGGACGCGTTGAGGTCCGGGTTGCCGCCCTTGACGTGGAGACGGGCTGAAGGCGACATCCCGATCCCGAACTCTCCCGACGTTCTCAGGATCGTGTGCGCGGCGACGCCGCTGCCCGAGTCGTGGGCGATCCAGAGCTGGCCCATGGCGCTGTAGTTCGCGAACAGCCAGCGGTCGTAGATGCCCCCGATGGAGTCCAGGGACAGGGACGGCGCACTCGTGGACGCCACCTGGAGATGGGTCTCGTTGGACACGTGTCCGATGGGTGCGTTCGTCCCGATGGCCACGACGCCTTCCACGTCGCGGTAGAGATCGACGCCGTCGATGGTCCAGTCGCCGTCGTCGCCGCCGCCGGCTCCCGGCGCCTGCCAGGTAGCGATGCCAGCGGAGTCGCTGGTCAGGACATGACCGGCCACCGCCCCGTTGGGCACCTGCAGGGCGGTGAGACGGGCCAAGCCGCCGACGTGGAGGTTGTTGGGCGTGTACATGCCCCAGTTCAGACCCGTGTCGTCGCGAAAGGCCAGGGACGCCCAGGTCGTGCCGTTCTCCCGCGCCCCGAGCACGCCGCCGGTGTTGTTGTAGTCGAACCAGGTATAGCCGGCGACACCGAAGGTGTAGCTGTCGCCCCAGTCGTTGTAGCCGGTGACCGCGGTGTTGGACTCGGCCACGCCGAACCCGGTCCCGTGGTTGCGGACGACACCCAGGCGCCGGCCGAAGATCGCGGCTCTGCCGTCGGACAGGGCGTCGCGTACCCACATCCCGCTGTAGAACCCTTCGTTATCGGCCATGACGGTCATTTTGGCCGTGGCGGGATCCTTGTCGGCGCCGGCTTCGCCGCGCAGAGGCGGCAGCGTCGGCGCGGTCAGGCCCGATCCCGGAGGAGCGACTCCCACGAGCACGCGACCGTCGGCACGGTAGAGATCGGTCCCGTCGACGAGCCAGTCGCCGTCGTCTCCGCCGCCGCTCAAGGAGGACACCGTGAGCGTGGAGTCGGCCTGGGTGATGCTGATGTTCGTCCCGGCGGCCAGCACGACGTTGCCGGTCAGGCCGTTGAGCTTCTTGACCGCTGCGCTGGAAGCCAGCTTGGCCGCAGTCACGGCGTTGTCGGCCAGCTTGTTGCTGTTAATCGAAGCATTGGGCACCGACCGGGCCATGATCGCGTTGGACGCCGGCGTGAGTTCGATGCGCGGCAGAGGTCCGCCGCCCTCGCCGAGCAGCTCCATTTCGATCCACTGGGACTTGGAGAAGTCCACGAAGACGAACGGATTGACCTCGCCGAGCTTGACGGTGAACAGGCCGTTGGCCGTCGTCACCGTCCGCTCTTCCCACCATTTGAGCGTCGTGGACGTCTCGGTGTTGTAGAACTCGAATCTCACCGAGTGGGGACCGTCCGCAATAGGCGTGGCATCGATGTTCCGCAGGACGCCCTGGAAGGTGACCACGTCGCGCACGGGCAGATCCTGGGCGGCGGCGACGCCGACGAGGATGGCGCCGCACAATAGCGTCAGAAGGATCGCGGTCTTCAGCAGTCTCATCGTCGTACTCCCTGTTCGGAACCCCATCAGCCTGGCCGACGGATCGCTCTACTTCAAAAGAACCATGCGGTGGACCAGCAGGCCGTCGACGGTGACCAGCCGGTAGAGATAAGTGCCGCTCGCCAAGCCCTGCGGGCGGAAGACGACTTCGTAGGCGCCGACCTGCTGGGGTTGCTCCACCAGCTTCACAACCTGCCGACCCTGGAGGTCATAGATGGCCAGGGACACGGGCCCTGCAGTCCCTACGGCGTAGCGGATCGTCGTGACCGGATTGAAGGGGTTCGGGGTGTTCTGGAGCAGTTCGGTGCGAGCCGGCGGCGGATCGCCGTCGTCGACGCCCGTGACCGTGGCCGCCGCGTTCAGGGACCAGAACCCGATGCCGGCCGCATGGGAGGCGTTCGCAGCCGGGCCCGCAGCCGACTGCCCCAGCGTGGCGTCCAGCCGCCGGACTCCGTTGTCCACCGATCCGCCGCCGCCGCCCAGCACCGAGGATTCGATCACCTGCTGGCCCGCGGCGTGATCGGCCTGCACGGCGAACAGCGCCAGCACGGACGCCAGGATCATCCCCCGGCGAAGGGGGCCTGTTCCGTGGGTCGGATCGAATGCTCTCATGTCCTTCTCCCGGGAGGATTGGAACGATCCGCCGTTCGGTTGCGGATCACCCACACAACACCAGGACCGGCGATGCGGAGTTGCAGGGATCGACAAATATTCTTTGCAACTCCCCGGAGGCCGTCCTGGTGTTCTTCCGCAGATCACCAACGAGGGAGTCCGACTTGCAGGCATTCCGACCCTTCCGACACCTCTTCCCGGTCATCGCCCTGCTCGGCCTCACCGCCGGGGCCGGGGCCGCTGCCGGCGCGGAGCTGTGGACTCCCCTTTCCGGATCGAGTGATCTCCGCGTCGTCCGGCTCGACCCTGGCGTCGTCGCCGGCCTCGCCGACGCCCGCACCACCGGACTCGAAGTGTTGGCCGGCGATGCCCTGTACGAGGTGGCTGTGAAGGCCGTGAGGAGGAACGAGCGGGGCGTCGTCAGCATCGAGGGCGCGGTTCCCGGCGTGGAGGGATCGTTCCTGCTGCTGACGGTCGGAAAGGACGGGTCCGCCGCGGCTCTCTTCGGACCATCCGCTGACGAACGCTGGCGGCTCCACGGCAGCGGCGGCGACCTGATCCTCGAGCGTGTCGACGCCGACGCGTTCCAGCCCTGCGCCGGCACTCCGACCGAGCTCCCGCCTTTGGTCGCCGGATACGCCGGCGTCCAAGGCGCAGCCGCGTCAGGGACGGCCGACCGCGCCTTCGGCGACGTGGCCAACGACGGCAGCCGTCACGACCTGATCGTCGCCTGGACCCCCAAGACCGAGGCCCTGGCCGGCGGCGCCGCCCAGATGCAAACGGAGATCCAGCTGGCCGTCGACGCCGCCAACATGGTGTATGCGGGCAGCGGCATCGCTTCGCGGCTGCGCCTGGTTTACGCCGCGCGGACCGAGTACGACGAGGACACCGCCTGGTCCTACAACGACCACCTCTACGCCTTCGCCAACCCCGCCGACGGCGTCATGGACGAGGTGCCGGCCCTGCGGACCATCGTCGGCGCCGACTTCATGGTGCTGTTCGTCGAAAGCGTGGACGCCACCGGGCAGCCCATCGACGCCTGCGGCGTCGGCTATGTCATGGGCGCGGACGATGCCGTGCCCGAATTCGAGATCCTGGCCGTTTCGGTCGTCTCACGCCGCTGCGCCGCCTCGGTCTGGACCCTGGCCCACGAGGTCGGCCACAACCGTGGCTGTGCTCACAATCGCGAAAACGCCTCGGTCGACGGTCTGACGACCTACGCCTACGGCCACCGTTTCACCGGCGGCGACGGCCAGGGCTACCGAACGGTCATGTCCTACGACACCGACCCGGTAAGCATGACGAGGATCCCCCGCTTCGCCAATCCGTCGATCTCCTGGGCCGGAGTCGCAACGGGCGTTCCCGTCGGCGATCCCGGGGAATCCCATACGTCCCTCGTTCATGCCCAGACAAGCCTTCTGTGCGCGGGCTTCCGCCCCGAGCGGTCGTTCGTCGATTTCGACGGAACCGGCCCTGGTACGGGATTCGTCGATGCGCCCTTCGCGACCCTGGAAGCCGGATTGGCCCAAGCCCGCATCGGGGGCCAGGTCGTGCTCCAGGGGAACGCGCCGGGTTATACGGGCACGCTGGGCGACGCCGGGGTGCTGATGTTTCTCGGGTCGGGCAGCAGTGTCTTGGGAGCACCATGATGAAACGATTCAACGTGCCGGTGAACCTGTTCGCTCTGCTGGCGGTCGTCGCCGTAACGACGACCGCGTCGGCCCAACGCCCCGTCACGGGCATGCCGGTGCCGGAGCTTTCGACCATCGACGACGCCGTTCTGGCCTACATGGACGCCAACGACGTCAAGGGCGCCATCGTCGGCATCTCAAGACACGGGAAACCCGTATATCTGCGGGGGTTCGGCTGGAGCGACGAGGCGCTGACCGTGCCGATGCGCGAGAACCGCATCCAGCGCGTGGCGAGCATCACCAAGACCTTCACCGCCGCGGTCATCATGGATCTGGCGGCGAAGGGGCAGCTCGACATCAGCGAGTTCGCCTTCGATCTGGATCAGCCCGATGGCGGCATCCTTCAGCTCGCGCCGTTTCCGGCTCTGTACGACGACCGCATGGCGGACATCAAGGTGCACCACCTCCTCCATCACTACGCCGGTTGGGACCGGGCCCTGGCCCAGGACCCCACCCAGCACGAGCTGGATTGCCAAGAGGACATGAACCTGCCCGAGCTCCCCGTTCCCGAGGAGCTCATGCGCTGGATCATGGGACGCCCGCTCCAGCACGATCCCGGTTCGACCTACGCCTACTCCAACGTCGGCTACCTGGCCCTGGGCCTCATCGCCGAGCAGGTCAGCGGCATGAGCCTGCTCGATTATGTCCGGCTCCATCTGCTGACAGAGGATCTTTGGTTCCCTCTGGAAGACATCCAGATGGGCTTCACCTTCGAGGCCGAGCTCGATCTGCGGGAGCCCCACTACAACAGCAGCGCCATGCAGGTGAACGTGTTCGACCCGACCGGCCCTCTCGTCCCCGCGCCGTACGGCAGCTGGAACCACGAGCTCAAGGACGGCTATGGCCGCATCGTCACCGGCGCCGTCCCGTTGCTGCACCATGCGCACCGGTTCGTGCTGAACGGCCTCGACCGGGGCAAGCGCATCGACGGAGCGCACGATCTCGAAGCCCACGGCGGCGCTCAGCCCGGCAACAACTCCCAGCTGTGGCAGCTGTCCAACGGCACGGATTTCGTCGTGTTGGTCAACGAGTACGACGGGGTGACGACCCACGCCCAGGCCATCGCCGTCGAGGTGTACAACGCCCTCGCCCTGTTCAACTTTCCCTATTTGACCGAAGCGGTCGACGCCTACTGGCTCGAGCCCGGATATGGCGGCGAGGCCCACGGCAGCTGGGACCTCCCCTATGGCAACCTCGGACAACTCAACGGCACGGACATGAGGACGAAGATCAAGGCGAAGCCGGGGTCGTCGCCCTGGACGGGCGTGGTCAACGGCGCCAACGTGCTGATCACGAAGGCCGCAGGCGGTGCGGCGATCTTCGGGAAATGACGCCCTAACCAGCCTCGGTCTCGGCGCTCCGCACGACGTCCATGAACCGCTCCCCGTACCGCTCCAACTTCTTCTCCCCCACCCCGCTCAACCGCAGGAACGCTTCGCCGCTGGTGGGCTTGTGCAGCGCCATGGCCGCGAGGGTCTTGTCGTGGAAGATCACGTACGGCGGCACGCCCTGCTCGGCGGCCAGGTCCTTGCGCACGGCGCGGAGGCGGTCGAACAGCGCGGCGGTGACGGCGTCGACCTCGCCGTCGAAGTCGGCGGTCAGCGCCGCCGGCGAGGCGGCCCGGCGGCGGCTCGCGGTCTTGGTCAGCACGTCGCGGCGCAGGCGCAGTTCGCGCTCGCCCTGGAGCACGGGCCGCGACGCCGCGGTGAGCTTCAGCCCGCCGAAGCCCTCGGGATCGAGGGCCAGGATGCCCTGGGCCACGAGCTGGCGCACGACGCTGCGCCATGCGAAGGCGTCGAATTCCTGGCCGACGCCGTGGGTCGGCAGCTGGTCGTGGCCGAAGCGGCGGATCCGCTCGTTCTCCGAACCGCGCAGCACGTCGATGATGTGCTGGGCCCCGAAGCGCTGCCCCGTGCGCGCCACGCAGGAGAGCACCTTCTGGGCGGCGACGGTGCCGTCGTAGGTCTCCGGCGGCGCGAGGCAGGTGTCGCAGTTGCCGCAGGGTTCGGGCAGGTCCTCGCCGAAGTAGGCCAGCAGCATCTGACGGCGGCAGTCGACGATCTCGCAGTAGCCGAGCATGGCGTCGAGCTGCTGGCGCTGGCGGCGGCGGTGCATCTCGTCGACGGGCTGGTCGTCCGAGCCGGAGTTCTCGGCGATCTTGTTGAGCATCACCACGTCCTGCAGCCCGTAGCAGAGCCAGGCGTCGGCGGGCAGGCCGTCGCGGCCGGCGCGGCCCGTCTCCTGGTAGTACCCCTCCACCGATTTGGGCAGATCCACGTGGGCCACGAACCGCACGTCGGGCTTGTCGATGCCCATGCCGAAGGCGATGGTCGCGCAGATCACCAGGCCGTCCTCGCGCAGGAAGCGCTCCTGGTGGCGTCGGCGGGCGTCGGCGGTCATGCCCGCGTGGTACGGCAGGGCCTCGATGCCGTTCTGCGAGAGGAACGCGGCGGTCTCCTCGGTGCGCTTGCGGGACAGGCAGTAGACGATGCCCGCGTCGCGGTCGTGCTCGTCGCGCAGGAAGTCGAGGAGCTGACGCCGGGGGTTGTCCTTGGGCACCACGCTGTAGCGGATGTTGGGCCGGTCGAAGCCGCCGACGAACACGCGGCCGGTGCCGAGCTTCAGGTTCTCGAGGATCTCGACCCGGGTGCGCTCGTCGGCCGTGGCGGTGCAGGCCAGGCGCGGCACGCCGGGGTAGCGCGAGGCCAGGACGTCGAGCTGCAGATACTCCGGGCGGAAGTCGTGTCCCCACTGGGAGACGCAGTGGGCCTCGTCGATGGCGAACAGGGCCAGGCCCGATCCCTCACGAGTTTCGTCGAGCAAAGCGAGGGTGCGCTCCTGGAGCAGGCGCTCGGGGGCCACGTACAGCAGGTCGAGTTCGCCGCGGCGGAGCAGTTCCTCGGTCAGACGCACGTCGTCGAGGGACAGCGTCGAGTTGAGGAAGGCGGCCCGCAACCCGATCAGCCGCAACGCGTCGACCTGGTCCTGCATCAGGGCGATCAGGGGCGAGACGACGATGCCCGTCCCCTCGCGCAGCAGCGCCGGGATCTGGTAGCACACGGACTTACCGCCGCCGGTGGGCATCAGCAGCAGGGCGTCGCCGCCGGCGGTGAGATGGTCGACGACCTCGGCCTGGTGGCCTCGGAAGGCGGGATAGCCGTAGACGGTGTTGAGGATGTCGAGGGCGGTACGTGTCATGGGGGCAGGCTATGCGAGAAGTGGGCCGGGGGCAAGGTGCCTGTCGAAATGGGATTAAGTCCTCCTATTGATTCCTTCACACCTCCTTGTAGGGCAATCTGAGATCAGACGTCGCACCAGAATCATTGACCCGAGGGCCGGGCAGATAGTGAACTAGAAGCCGCGGACGAAGATGGACGTGACGACCGGACTCAAATGAACTGGTCTCCGGAAAAGCCGGGGCGGTTCACATCACCCCCGATCAGGATATCATCCATGCATACACCATTCCAGCATTGTCACATGAACCATGTCGCCCATGGGGATCGTCGCACTCTTTTCACCGACCTCGATCAACACGTCGGCGGTCGCCATACCCGTGAGCATGTGCGATCCCTGCCCCTTGGTCGGCCGCACGAACCAGCGGCCGTCGCGGATCTCCAGTCTCCCCCGCACCCACGTCAATCGCCCCGGCTTGTTCCGGATGGGTTCGGTCAGTTCCGCCGTGAATCGAGGTGAATCGGATGTCATGCGCCCGGCCAACCGCGCCAGCGCCGGCCTCACGAACTGATGGAACGACACCAGCGCCGAAACCGGATTGCCCGGCAATCCGAACAGCAGCGTCCCGTCCGCCGCCGTGCCGAACACCACGGGCTTGCCCGGCTTCACCCGCACCACCTCGAAGCGTTCGCGCACGCCGAGCCCGCGCCGCACGTCCTTGACGTGATCGTGGTCGCCCACCGACGCGCCGCCGGCGGTGATCACCACGTCGGACCGGGCGATCGCCTGTTTCAGCACCCGTTTCAGCACGCCCGGATCGTCGCCTACCCGTGCGGTGCGGATGCGGCCGACGCTCATGCCCCGCAGGGCCGCGGCCAGGGCCGGACCGTTGGAGTCGCGGATCTTGCCGGGGGTCAGGGGCTCGTCGGGGCCGAGCAGTTCGTCGCCCAGGGTGATCAGGGTGACGTCGGGCACGCGGTGCACGCGGGCCGTCGCGTTGCCGTTGAAGGCCAGCAGGCCGGTGACCGGGGGCGTGACGACGGTGCCGGCGGTGAGCAACAGGCCTCCGCGGCGCAGCTCCTCGCCCCGGCGGCGGATGTGGTCGCCGAGAGCGGCGGGGCGCTGCACCAGCACCGTGTCGCCGTCGCGGCGGCAGAGCTCCTGCTTGATCACGGCGTCGCAGCCGGCCGGCAGGCGCGAGCCGGTGAAGATCCGTACGGCGCAGCCCGATTTCAGGCGCAGGGTCTGCCGACAGCCGGCGGCCATCTCGCCGGTGACGGCCAGGGCCCGGGGCGAACGCTCCGTGGCGCCGACGGTGTCGGCATGCAGCACCGCGTAGCCGTCCATGGCCGACTGGTCGTAGCGGGGGAAATCGAAGCGGGCCTTCACGTCGGCGGCGAGCACGCGGCCGTCGGCGGCGTCCAGGGCCACGGTCTCGGCGGGCAGCGGCTTCGCCGCGTCCAGCACGGCCGCGAGTGCATCCTCGTACGAGATCACGCCTTAACCTCAGGCCGCGGATCATGATCATGGGCCCCGCCCCGCAGCATCTTGAAGGCGTGGATCAAGCCGGGAAACAGCGCGTCTAGGGAATCGCTCACCCCTCCCCGCGACCCGGGCAGGTTGACGATCAGCGTGTCGCCGCGGATGCCGGCGCGTGCCCGCGAGAGCATGGAGAACGGCGTGCGGTCCTGGCCGTGGGCGCGGGCGGCTTCGGGAATGCCCGGCACCTCGCGTTCGACGACCTCGTTCATGGCCTCGGGCACGTGGTCGCGGGGGCCGAAGCCGGTGCCGCCGGTGGTGATCACCAGGTTCAGACCCTCGTCGGCGTAGGCCTTGAGCTGAGCGATGATGCCGTCGCGGTCGTCGGAGATGATGCGGTAGTCCTGCACCGGAATGCCCTCGGCCTCGAGGCGCTCGCGGATCATCAGCCCCGACAGGTCCTTCTTCTTGCCCTCGGCGATGGAGTCCGACAGCACCAGCACCGCGGCGCTCAGGCGCGAGGGGTCGATCTTGCGGAAGTCGCTCTTGCCGCCGCGTTTCTCCACCAGCACGACCGAGCCGATGGACAGGCCGTCGTCGATCATCTTGAGCATGTCGTAGAAGACCAGCGCGGCGACCGAGGCGCCGGTCATGGCCTCGACCTCCACGCCGGTGCGGTCGACGGCGCTGACCGACACGTCGATGGTCACGCCGGCGTCGGTCACCTCGTAGCTCACCGCCACGCCCGTGATGGCGATGGGGTGGCAGTAGGGAATGATCTGCGGCGTGTTCTTGACCGCCTGCACGGTGGTGGCCTTGGCCACCTCGAAGGGGTCGCCCTTGGGCACGGTGCGGTCGCGGATGGCCTGCACCGTGGCTGGCGCCATGAACACCTGGGCGCGGGCCGTGGCGGTACGCAGGGTCGGGTCTTTGCGGCTGATGTCGATCACGGGTCGTTCTCCTGTCGGTCGGCCTTCTGTTCCAGCAGCGCCAGGTCCTCGGGCCGGTTCACGTTCACGAAACTCGTTCCTGCGGGATCCACGCTGCGGATCCGCTCCTGAGGCAGTCGGCGTACCGACAGCCGTTTCAAGGCGCCCGCCAGCGAACGCTCGCCGTCGGCCAGGGCGGCGGCCAGCCCCTCGGCGGCCGACACGGCGTACAGGGCGCACAGCGGCTGCTCGCGCCCGTCCCATTCCGGGACCACGGCGGCGTCGCCGGGGCGGGCCTCGGCGCGCAGCAGGGTGAGCACGGCGGGAGTCAGGCCGGGCAGGTCGCAGGCCGTGACCCAGGCCCACTCGGCGTTGCAGGCCCGCAGGCCCGCGATCACGCCGCGCAGGGGGCCCGGCGGATCGGCGGGGTCGTCCCAGGTCACCACGTCGGCGGAGACGGGCCGGGGGTCGTCCTCGGCGCGCAGCACCAGCACGGT
>CALEMW010000102.1 GCA_937910695.1 uncultured bacterium | reverse complement strand
AGCCCAACCCCACCATCTCGTTGAACCTCCCGATCGCCTCGTCCCACAGTTCGGCCTCGGCGTACATTTCCGGCCAGAAGTCGCGGTCCCAGAGGCGGCGCAGGTCGTTCACGTCGCGCTGCTGCTGCTCCACCCAGGTGAAGTACTTGAAGTTGTGCAGCTGCTTGCGTTCGGCGTAGCCGAGTTCGCGCATGTGGTCGGGGGTGCAGCCCTGGAGCCAGCGGGCGTAGTGGCGCTGGGCGTCGTCGCGGCCGTAGGCGCCGTGGGTGGCGTTCAGCTCCTCGAGGCGGGAACCGTAGAGTTCGAGGGAGTCGGTCAGCGGCAGGTAGAGGATGTCGCGTCCGTCCATGTCGTAGTAGCGGGCGGTCTTGATGGCGGCGGCGAGGTTGCACAGCGAGGAGATGCCCAGCAGATCGAGCTGTTCGATCAGCGACGCGTCGACGCCGGCTTCGCGCAACGTCTCGCGGCCTGCCGGCTCGTTGAACAGACGCAGCAGGTCCATGGGCTGCTGATCGTCCACGGCGATCACGGCGTCGGTGTTGCGCACGTTGTGGATCCAGGGCACGTGCTTGTCGCCGATGCCCTCGATGCGGTGGCCGCCGAAGCCGAAGCTCAGCAGGGTCGGGCACTGCAGGGCCTCCACGGCGGCGATCAGCGAACCGGGGAAGCGCTCCTTGAGGTAGTCGCCGGCGGCGAGGGTGCCTGCCGATCCTGTGGCCGAGATCCAGCCGGCGAAGCGTTGGCCTTCAGCAACCACGGCGTTGTGGATCTCTTCGACGATGCCGCCCGTGAGATGGTAGTGCCAGCGGACGTTGCCCCATTCCTCGAACTGGTTGAAGACCACGCACTCGGGCCGGGTGCGCTTGATCTCCCAGCACTTGTCGTAGATTTCCTTCACGTTCGACTCGCAGCCCGGCGTGGCGATGACCTCGTCGGCCACCTCGGCCAGCCACTCGAAGCGTTCACGGCTCATCTCTTCGGGGAGGATCGCCACCGACTTGCAGCCGAGCAGGCGTGAGTCGAAGGCGCCGCCGCGGCAGTAGTTGCCGGTGCTCGGCCAGACGGCCTTCTGGCTCACGGGGTCGAAGGCGCCGGTCACCAGACGCGGCACCAGACAGCCGAAGGCGGCGCCGACCTTGTGGGCGCCGGTGGGGAAGTACTTGCCGACGATGCCGATGATGCGGGCGGAAACCCCGGTCAGTTCGCTGGGAAACTCCACCCAGTTGCCCTCGTTGTAGAGTCCGCTCTGGGGATCGTTCTTCCAGGTAATGCGAAAGAGGTTCACCGGATCGATGTCCCACAGCCCGACTTCCAGCAGACGTTCGCGGATGCGCGCGGGCACCAGGTCGGGGTGCTTCATCTGCTGCAGGGTGGGGATCACGACGTTCCGCTCGCGGCAGCGTGCGGCGGCCTGCCGCAGGACGTCCTGATCGACGACTTCGAGGGTCTTTCGCATGGAGTCCGCCTTTTCTCGCAACTCGGACTTTCTTCCGTGTCGCGCAACTGATAAATTGGGACTATTACATCTGTCCAGAATGCGAGACGGACCCGCCTAGGTCAACCGTGGGGGGCGTCGTCTCCTTGTGTCCGCGATACGAGTGGAGGCTGAGCATGGCGATCGAAACCACCCTGGAAATGGTGCAGGACGTCTATCGCAGGTCCCGGGAACGGCTGCAGGTCGTCCGAGCCAGATTGGGCCGACCCCTGACTTTGGCCGAAAAGGTGCTCTTCGGTCACCTCGACGATCCCGCGAACCAGACCCTCGCCCGGGGCGAAGCGACCTTGGCGCTGCGTCCCGATCGTGTGGCGATGCAGGACGCCACCGCCCAGATGGCCATTCTCCAGTTCATGCAGGCCGGCCGCGACGAGACCGCCGTGCCCACCACCGTGCACTGCGACCACCTGCTGCTGGCCCACAAGGGAGCCGTGGCCGACAAGGCCCACGCCATGGACGTGAACAAAGAGGTCTACGACTTCCTCAGTTCCGCCGCGGCACGTTACGGCATGGGCTTCTGGAAGCCGGGCAGCGGGATCATCCACCAGATCGTCCTGGAGAACTACGCGTTTCCCGGCGGACTGATCATCGGCACCGACAGCCACACGCCCAACGGCGGCGGCCTGGGCATGGTGGCCTGCGGCGTGGGCGGCGCCGACGCGGTCGACGTGATGGTGGGCATGCCCTGGGAGGTCAAGCATCCGAAGCTGATCGGCGTCAAGCTGACCGGCGCGCCTGACGGCTGGACAGCGCCCAAGGATGTCATCCTCAAGCTCTGCGGTATCCTCACGGTCAAGGGCGGCACCAACGCCATCGTCGAATATTTCGGCCCCGGCACCGCGGCGCTGAGCTGCACCGGCAAGGCGACCATCACCAACATGGGCGCCGAGCTGGGTGCGACCACCAGCATCTTCCCCTACGACAACCTCATGGGCGACTACCTGCGCGCCACCAACCGCACTGACTTGGCGGCCCTCGCCGACGAGAACACGGACCTGTTGACCGCCGACGTCGAAGTGGCGGCCAATCCCGAGGGCTTCTACGACCAGCTCATCGAGATCGATCTCTCGACCCTCGAGCCCCATCTGGTCGGCCCCCACTCGCCGGACATCGCCCACCCCGTGGGCTCCATGACCGCCGACGTCGAGCGCGAGGGCTGGCCTGCGATCCTGTCCGCGGCCTTGATCGGCAGCTGCACGAACTCTTCGTACGAGGATATCTGCCGCGCCACCGACGTGGCCCAGCAGGCCAAGGACAAGGGCCTGACGGTCAAGGCTCCGTTGTGGATTTCGCCCGGGTCGGACCAGATCTACAACACCATCGAACGCGACGGCCAGCTCGCCGTGCTCGAAAGTCTGGGAGCCACGGTGTTGACCAACGCCTGCGGTCCCTGTATCGGCCAGTGGCAGCGCGACGACGTCGAGGCCGGCGAGCGCAACTCCATCGTTACCTCGTTCAACCGCAACTTCCGTAAGCGCGCCGACGGCAATCCCGAAACCCATGCCTTCATCGGCAGCCCTGAGATCGTGATGGCCTACAGTCTGGCCGGCACCCTCAAGTTCGACCCGCGCCGCGATGCGCTGACCAACGATGCGGGAGAGCAGGTCAAGCTCGCGGCTCCCGGCGTGGCCGACTCCCTGCCGCCTCAGGGGTTCGTGATCTCCGTCGAAGGCTATCAGGCGCCTCCGGCGGACAAGTCCGGTCTCGAGGTCATCGTCGATTCCGGCAGCGAGCGGCTGGCTCTTCTCGAGCCCTTCAGCCCGGGGCCCGACGGCGACTACGAGGGTTTGCCCGTACTGATCAAGGCCCTGGGCAAGTGCACCACCGATCACATCTCCATGGCCGGGCCATGGCTGAAGTACCGTGGCCACCTCGACAACATCAGCAACAACATGCTGATCGGCGCGGTGAACGCCTTCACCGAGGAGATCAACGCCGTGAAGAGCCAGGTCACCGGCGAAACGGGCGAGGTGCCGGCCGTGGCCCGTGGTTACAAGGCCGCCGGGTTGCGCTGGGTCGTGGTGGGAGACGAGAACTACGGCGAGGGATCGTCGCGGGAGCACGCCGCCATGGAGCCGCGGCACCTGGGCTGTGCCGCGGTGATCGTGCGCAGCTTCGCACGGATCCACGAGACCAATCTGAAGAAGCAGGGCATCCTGCCGCTGACCTTCGCCGATCTCGGCGACTACGACAAGGTGCAGCAGGACGACCGTATCGCGATCCGTGGTCTGGCCGCTCTGGCCCCCGGCAAGCCTCTGAAAGTCGAGCTGACCCACGGCGGCGGCGCCGTCGAGTCGTTCCCGGTCAACCACACCATGACCGACGAACAGATCGCCTGGTTCCGGGCAGGATCGGCCCTGAACAAGATCAAGTCGGGCGGCTGAACTCCCTAACATATTGCTGCACAACGAAAAGCCCCGGCGACCTTGCGGTCGTCGGGGCTTTTCACGCCTCCATGCGTATCCCCTTGGGGACAGGCTCCGTCCCTGGTCCGGGTCACCAGGTGAGCTCGATCTTCACATATGTTTTCGGCGGGTCTCGGAACGACTTGAGTCATTATCTTTCGGTCCCGCAAACCTCAAGCCCCATCCGTCTGCGACGATCATGATGAGGAATCCTGGACGAACAACGCCCGCGGGAGGATCATCAGGGCATGCTGCGATTCGGATGCATCGGACTCATGATCGGAATGCTGGGGTGTGCCGGTGGCGGTGCCGACCCCGGACTCTACGCGCGCCCGGAAGCGACGACGCCCGGGGCTGCCTCGCCCCAGCTGCGTGCCGACGGTTGGTTCGAACACTCTCTCGAAGGCGTTGCAGAATCCGACATCTGCCTGATCACGGCTCATGCCCTCGACGACCAAGAAGTCAGTTGGCTCTGGATCCGCCTCGATCTCGCCGTTGAAGCGGTGGTACGTGTATCAGGACCCGGCTCCCTGGAAATTCGACTGCGACGCGGCGACCGCACCTGGACGGTGCGCGACCTCGGCCTCCATGTTCCCCTGCAGAGCGACGGCAACACCTACCTGAATTCCGAAATCGGCCCCATCACGATCCGCGCCGGGCACGGGCTTGAAGACAACGGCGTCGGCGTGCGATTCCTGGCCCGCCTGCCGAAGATCGACGTGACCGATGTGACAGTGGTATCGGTGACCGAAGTGGCCGGCGCTTGGCGCCTCCGCCCTTGATCTCCGTCCAGGTTAGGGAGAAGATCATCCCTCACTCTTCGACCATCACCGTCAGGCAGGTTCCATGACCCGGGCGAGACCATCACAGGCAACGGAGGTGCGGCTTCCCCGCTCCGGTCCCCGGCTTTGGCTGCTCCGCCTTGTCGCAGCAGTGCTGGCGCCGCTGTTGACCCTCGGTCTGCTGGAGGCGGGACTGCGTATCGGCGGCTACGGCTATGATCCGCACTTCGCCCTGAAGACAGGCGACGGAACGTCGTATGCGACGAATTTGAAGTTCACGCAGCGGTTTTTTCCGACCGAAGTGGCCCGCGTGCCGTTGCTGTTCTCGTTTCCCGTGGAAAAACCTGCGGCGACGTACCGCGTGTTCGTGCTCGGCGCTTCGGCCGCTCAGGGCTATCCGAGCGGGGCGTACAGCTTCGCACGGATCCTCGAGGTCATGCTGGAACGCGCCTATCCCGCCACCGACTTCGAAGTGATCAACACGTCGATCACGGCGACCAATTCTCATGTCGTGCGCACCATCGCCGACGAGGTGGCCGGCTACGACCCCGACCTGTTCGTGGTGTACCTGGGCAACAACGAGGTCATCGGCCCCTACGGGATCGGTTCGGCGACGGCGGGAGGTCGCGGCGGTCTCGGGTTGATCCGCGCGGGGATCGCCCTGCGCGCAACGCGCCTCGGCCAGGCCGTTCACAATCTTGCGGGTTCGGTCGCCTCCGCTCCCGAGGCCACCGAGACCTGGGGCGGCATGGAGATGTTCGCGACGCACCACGTCGCCAGCAACGATCCCGATCTGGAGCGGGTGGTCTCTGCCTTCGCAGCGAACCTGTCCTCGGTCTGCGATGCTGCTCGTGGAGCGGGGATTCCGGTGCTGCTCTGCACCGTGGCGGTCAACGACTGGGACTGCGCTCCGTTCGCTTCGGCCCATCGCCTGGACCTGACCGACACCGACCTCGAAGCATGGGATGCGGCCTTCGCCGAAGGCGCCGCAGCGGAGGCCGACGGCCGCTTCGGGGACGCCGTCGCAGCTTTCGGTCGTGCTGTCGCCCTCGATCAGGAGCATGCCGAACTCCGTTACCGGTTGGGCCGCGTCATGCTGGCGGCGGGCGATACTGCTTCCGCCGAGGTTCATGTCCGCGCCGCTCGCGATCTCGATCTGCTGCGTTTCCGTACGGACACGCGGCTCAATGAGATCGTCCGTGGCGTCGCGGCGACCCGTGACGACGTGCATCTCGTCGATGCGGCCGAGGCCTTCGCGGATCTCGGACCCGATCTGCATCTGCCGCGCCGAGAGCGCCGCTTCTTCGAACATGTTCACTTCACGTTCACTGGCAACTACGAACTCGCGCGTGTTCTCTTTCCCCGCCTCGAGGCTCTGCTGCCGCCGTCGATACTGCCGGACCCGGTCCGTCATGCCGTGCCGGCGGATCTCGCGACATGCGCCAGCAGGCTGAACTACACGGCCTGGGACGAGTACCGCTCCATCCAGATGATCGGAACCCTGCTCAAGCAGCAGCCATTCCCGGGACGATACGACCATGAAGCTCTTGTTCTGGAATGGGGTGCGGCGTTCAACGCCATGCGAGAGGGCATGACGAGGGAGGAGTTCGCGGGCATCGTGCGCTCCTATGAAGCGGCAGTGGCCGAACGACCCGACGATCTCTTGCTGCGTGCGGATTACGCTGCCCTGCTCCGGGAGACGGGTCGCGGCGCCGAGGCTGTGCAGCAGTGGAAGGTCATCGAGGAGCATCTGCCGCCGGTCGACTGACCGTCGGAGTCATCCTTCGTCCGAACCGGGACGAGCGCGGTTCCGCTTGACGGCGCCGCGCTTCTTCTTTTCGTCCACCCGGCGTTTGCGCGAAGCCGCCGTGGGGCGGGTGGGGCGCCGCTTCCGGGGACGCGTCGCGGCCTTGACGATGAGCTCGACCAACCGCTCGACGGCGTCCTGGCGGTTGCGTTCCTGGGTGCGATGGCGGCGGGCGTCGATCACGATCACGCCGTCGTCGGTGGCTCGTCGGCCGGCGAGACGCAGCAAACGTTCCCGCACGTCTTCGGGAAGATTCGTAGAGGCAGCGGCATCGAACCTCAGCTGGACCGCCGTGGCCACCTTGTTGACGTTCTGACCGCCGGGCCCGGACGCGCGCACGAAGTCGAACGTGAGCTCGGAGTCGTCGAGGCTGATGGTGTCGTTGACCTGGATCATCGCCGGTCCCTGAACGAGAAGAAGCGGCCGGGACGATCCCGACCGCTTCGAGTGTACCGCGACCGCGGTCCGAAGACTAGGCCGTGAAGGCCACGTACTTCTCCGCCGGGACATTGCAGATCGGGCAACGGCCCTCGGGCATGCCGAAGTGGGTGTGGCCGCACACGGGGCACACATAAACCGAAGTCGGATCGATGTCGTTGCCGGCTTTCACGGATTTGAGGGCTTCCCTGTACATGTCCTCGTGGATCTTTTCGGCCTCCAGCGCGAAGTGGATGCTCTTCTGGGCGCCCTTCTCCTGCTGCAGCTCCGCCACCACGGCGTAGGCCGGGTACATTTCCTCGACCTCGAAGTTTTCGCCGCCCATGGCGGCCTCGAGGTTGGCCGCGGTGTCGCCCACGCCGTCGAGCTGCTTGAGATGATTGTGGGCGTGCACCTGCTCGGCGAAACTGATGGCGCGGAACAGCAGGGCCACCTTCTCGAAACCCTCCTTCTCGGCCTTCTCGGCGAAGGCGAGGTACTTCATGTGGGCCTGGCTCTCGCCGGCAAAGGCATCCTTCAGATTCGTCTCGGTCATCGCGCGCATGGTCGCTCCTTTCGCCACCTCTTGATTCGTCCTTCCGCGAATATGCACTGCAGAACGACGATGTTCAATTCACCGTTTCGGCGGCGAGTCCTGTTCCGGCCCCTCAGGGAACGGCGTCGAACTCGTCTTTCCGGTGGCATTTATTGCAGAGCGATCGCTGTGCGGGGTCGGCGTAGGGATTCGGGATCGCATAGGACCCGGATGCCTGTCCGTCATCGTTCACGTGGGTCACGTTGAAATCCCATCGTCCGGAATTTGGGGCGCTGCTGGCGTGAGCGCGATGGCAGGTCAGGCACATGACCTTGCTGGCGCCTGTAGGGCCCGAGGTCGACGTGTACTGTATGGTCGGGTCTTCGAAAGGAACAGCCGGGAGATAGGCGGATGTCTGATCGCCGCCCAGAATGTCCAGGGTTCCGTCGTAGGCGTTGTAGTAGGAGGCGACGTCCTGGCCGATCGGCTCGTTTGTGATGTGAACGTGGTTCGTGCCCGCAGCGTGGATGTCCGGATGACAGTTACCACACCAGGCGCTGACACCCTCGTAATAGGCGGTGTGTCTGTTGGCGCGTTCCTGACCGTGGTAGATCGAAAGCCCGTAGGCATCGGGAGCGGGATTGGCGAACTCGTAGAGATCGTTCTGGACCCACCCAACGCCGTTCAGCATGCGAAAGTTCTGATTGCCGTGGGGGTCGTGACAGCTCGTGCAGCCGAGATGTGCCGAAGGGAACGTCCCGCCGGGCGCGGTGGTGAGCGTAGCGTCGGCACCGACGTTGAACGACGGGGCTACGATGTTGTGGCCGGCGTCGTCACCAGGGATGGGATTCATCGCACCGCCGTAGCCGTCATTGAGGTTGTCTTCGAGCAGGAAACAGAAATTGCCGCCCCCGACTTCTCGCGGCGGATTCATGGGATCGTTGCCGAAGACGTTCCCCATGACTCCTGCATGGCACATCAGGCAGACATCGCTCGGCGTATCCCTGACCAACAACCATTGATTGCCGCCGGGGCTGGTTGGATCGACGATCGTTCCATCCTGACTGTTGTGCATGACGTGGCACATGTTGCAGTTGGCGACGCCGTTGCGATGAACTCCATAGACACCTTCACGACCTTGCGCATGACATCCCGTGCAGACATCAGCATGAACAACGGAGAAGAAACAGCAACTCAGTAGTGTGCACAGCACAACAAGGCGCAATCGAAGCAGTACGTTCATGAGGAACTCCTGTTGATGAATATGATGATAATATTATATCAAATAGAAATGTATAAATCAATATAAGTGGCTATAGGGCAGTAATATGGCCCTGATTTGAACTATCAGGGGATCGGTTGGTTTAGCCCACAGTCAAGACCACGATCCCGCCACCACGCCGCCGCCGATGCCCCAGGCTGCGGCAGTCAGCAGGGCGTAGTATTCGGGTTTCATGGGGAGAGGCTCCTCTGGCGGAGGGCTTCGTAGACAAGGATCGCCGCCGCCACGCTGACGTTGAGGGAATCGGCCGCGCCCTGCATGGGGATGCGGCAGCGGTGGTCGCTGACTTCGAGCAGTGCAGGGGACAGCCCGGTGTCTTCGGCGCCCATCAGGATGGCCACGGCACCAGTGAGGTCGAGATCGGTATGCACCGTGTCGGTGTCGAGAGTGGTGGCGACGAGTGCAAGACCCCGCTCGTGCAGCCAGGCGACGATCTCCTCGCGCGATGCGGCGATGGTCGGCACGGTAAACACGGCGCCGGTGGAGGCCCGTAGGCAGTTGGGATTCCAGGGGTCGGCGCCGACGCCGCAGGCCAGAACGGCATGCACTCCCGCCCCGCTGGCCGTGCGCACGACAGCCCCGAGGTTGCCGGGCTTCTCCACGTCTTCGAGCACGAGAACCAGGGCCCGCTCGGGCAGCATGAGATCCGCGAGGTCGTGAGCGGGGGGTGTGGCCACGGCGATCACACCTTCGGGGTTCTGGCGGTAGGCGGCTTTTTCCATGACGTGGGGAGCCACTTCGATCAGCGGCACGGCGTGTTCGACGAGCAGGTGGTGCAAGTCGCCGCCGGCGTCGTGATGGTCGAGCAGTTCGCCGCACACGTAGGCTTCGCTCAGGCCCACGCCCGCCTCGAGCGCGCGCCGCACGATCCGTAGTTCGTCGAGCAGCATCACGCCCTCGCGATCGCGGTGCTTGCGCTCGCGCAGCTTCACCAGGCGCTTGATGCGGGAGTTCTGGAGGCTGGAGATGGGCTCAGTCGGCATCGGGATGATCCTCCAGACCGGCTCGCACGGCGTCGGGCACGGCCACCGGGCGGCGCCCTTCGTAATCGAAGCACACCATCCCCGTCTCGACCAGGGCGATCACGGCGCCGTCGGTGGTCCGGGTGACGCGATGCAAGAGGCGGAACCCCAGGCGGCCGAATTCGCCGGCAGCGGTTTCGAACAGCAGCTCGTCGCCGGCGAAGGCCTCGCCGCGGTAGGCGATCGCCGCATCGGCCATGATCAGCGACACGCCGCCGCAGTCCAGTTCCGTGAAGCCGGCGGCGGCCAGGAACGCGACCCGTGCCTCGTGGACCAGAGACAGCAATCGGTCGTTGCCGAGGTGGCCGCCGTAGTTCAGGTCGGTGGTGCGCACCGTGATGGTGGCACGGTGTGCATAGCGGGCCCGGGCCTGGAGCTGCACGCGGGGCATGATCGTCCTTCCGGCTGGTGTTGCGGGTTCGTGGGCCGGAATCTAGCACACCCGGACGTGGCCGCAAACGGCCCGTCATGCTACCTTCAGCGCTCCACCGTCACCCGAGGAGTGCCGCAACCATGGCAGCGAGGATCCTGAACACCGGCTTCGAGGCCATCATAGCCCTGCTCGCGGCCAATTTCCTGGCCCAGTACTACAAATATGCGCACGCCCGCATCAAGACCGGACAGTGGAACATATCGGTGCTCTACACCACCGGAGGCATGCCCTCGAGCCACAGTTCCACGGTCACGGCCCTGTCCACCTCGGTGGGACTGGTGGCGGGCTGGGACACCCCGGTCTTCGCGGTGGCCCTATGCTTCACCTTCATCACCATGTACGATGCCGCGGGCCTGCGTCGGGCCGCGGGCCTCCAGGCCCAGGCCCTCAACCAGGTCGTCAAGGAGCTGCTCGCACCGGAGCATCGCCTGAATCACGAGAAGCTCAAGGAGCTGTTGGGGCACACGCCGCGGGAAGTGATCGGCGGGGCGGTGTTGGGTGTTGCGGTGAGTCTGGCGCTGCGGGGACTGTTGCTCCTGCTGGCTTGATACTGGACCGGACGAAGGGCGGACCGACGTGAGCGAACGCTGGACCGAAGAACGCTTGGCCGTCCTGCCGGTAATCGACGGCGTCCGCCAGCGCGGCGTCGAGATGACCCGCCTCGAGACATTTTGTGACGCCGCCTTCGCCTTCGCGGTCACTCTGCTGGTCATCGGCGACGGCATACCCCGCAGCTACAACGAGCTGATCCTCGCCCTGAAGGGCGTGCCGGCCTTCGCCGCCAGCTTCGCCGCCATCGCCTCGTTCTGGTGGTCGCACCGCACCTGGAGTCGTCGCTACGGCCTCGAGGACAGCATCACGACGGTCATCAGTCTGGGCATGGTGTTCATCATGCTCGTCTACGTCTACCCGCTGAAGATGGTGTTCTCGGCCTTCGCCTACTGGGCGAGCGGAGGCTGGTGCCCTGCCGAGTTCACCCTCGCCGACGCCGGCGAAATGTTGGGCATCTTCGTCATCTACGGCCTCGGGTTTGCCGCCCAGACCGGTATGCTGGCCCTGCTCCACCTGCGGGTTCTGAAGGCCGGCGATGCGCTCGGGCTGAACGAGGTGGAGCGGATCCGCACCCGTCAGGGCGCGGTGCAGAACCTCGTGCTCGGTGCGACGGGCGTGCTCTCGGCCTTATGGGCGGTGACCATGCCGCCGGCGGTTTCCATGTTCGCCGGCTTCTGCTACATGACCCTGCCGCTGACGATGCCCTGGGTGTCGATCCGCTTCGGCAAGCTGGTGGACAAGGCTGAGAGGACTGGCACGAACTGAAGGGGGAGTGCGATGCAAAGGCTGACGGCTCTCTTCGTTGCGGTGATTTGTGCCTCCGGCTGCGTCGATGAACGCCCCCCGCGACCCGAGCCGCCCCTCGGCCCTACGGGCTTTCCCCTGACGACCCACGCCTACACTTGCAGCGGCGACTCCTTCGTGGTCGCCACTCTCGAACCGGACGGCGGCCTGTACATCTTCCTGCCCTTAGACGGACACCGCCTCGAGCCGGTTCGTTCCGCTTCGGGCGCCCGCTACCAAGCCGGCGATATCGCGTTCTGGATGAAGGGGGAGGAGGCCCGGCTCGAGATCGCGGGGCGCTCCCAGCCCTGCGTCGAAGACCGTGGCGCCACGTTATGGGAGGACGCCAAGCTGCGCGGCATGGACTTCCGCGCCGTGGGCAACGAACCGGGCTGGGTCCTGGAGATCGGCCTGGACCGCCTGGTGCTCTTGGCCTACTACGGCGAGCTGCTCGTGACCTTCCCCGACCCGGAGCGGATCGATGTGAATGATCCGCCCTCGACGACCTACAGAGCCGAGGCCGAGGGTCACCACATCGAAATCCGGCTGACCCCCGGGCCCTGCTACGACTCCATGGCCGATGCTCCGGCCTACGGGGCGACCGTGGTCATCGATCTCGATGGTCGGCGTCTGTGGGGCTGCGGCTCGGCGCTCCACTGATTTCCTGCGGTTCCCGGATCCTAACTCCTCCTATATCACTCGGATATCCGGGTCGCGGCTATTGAATCCTAGTATTCAAAAATGATAATATCCCACTGATATCCCAAGGGTCATGACTACGATAGGGGGAGGCGTCATGCGATCGACAAGCTGCTGGATCTTGATTTGTGTTCTGCTGCTGACGGGGGCCTCGGAAGCGTTCGGTGTCGCGCCCAGGGGAGGGACCGGCGCTGCGACAGGCTCCGTCCTGCCGTACGCACCCGGTCGCGTCATCGTGCGCCTCACCGAAGCGGCCTACCGGGCGTCGCAACTGGAAGCGGTCCAGGCCCGGAACGACGTCGCTCCCGACGCCGTGACCGGACTAGCCGGCGTCGACGCCCTCGCCCGCGAGGCCGGCGTGAGCCGCATCGCCCGCGCCCATGGCCCCTTCGCCGACATGGCCCTGGCCGAGCGTGTGGGAGCCCAGCGCATCTTCCGCTTCGAAACGCCCCCCGACACCGACATCCCGGCCTTTGCCGCCTTGCTCGCTGCCGACCCCGACGTCGAAGCCGCCGCGCCCGATTGGCGGATCCACCTGGACTGGATTCCCAACGATCCCACCTATCCCGCCAACTGGGGCCACAACAACCAGGGCCAGTTCCCGGCTTATGACTGGTACGTCAGCTACGATCACACCCTGGCGCCTGTGGGCATGCCCGGCTTCGACGCTGATGCGGATCTGGCCTGGGACCTCCCTGCCGGCTTTGGGATGCCGTCGGTGACCATCGCGATCATCGATACGGGCGTGGACCTGGCCCATCCTGACCTCATGCTTGTTCCCGGCTACGACTATGGCGACAACGACCCCAGTCCCCACGACGACGCCGCCTTCGTCGCCGGCCACGGCACCTGTTGCGCCGGCATCGCGGCCGCGATATCCAATAATGGCCTCGTCGCCGCCGGCGTCGCCGGCGGTTGCACCATCATGCCTTTGAAGGTCGCGGACAGCGGCGGCAACCTCTACCTGTCCTACGCCGCCAACGCCCTCTATCACGCCGCCAACAACGGCGCTCAGATCGCGAGCATGAGCTTCAGCACCACGGGCATCACCTCGGACCCGCAGATGGACCCGGCGATGCAGTTCGCCGACGCTCTGGGCGTCACGCTGGTCGCGGCCGCGGGCAACGACAACAACGGCAGCCTCGACTATCCCGCCAACAGCCCCTACGTGATCGCCGTCGGCGCCGCCTCGCCCTGCGGCGAGCGCAAACGCAGCAGCAACCTGGCGAGCGAATGCGATACCCTGGTGACCCCCGATCCCCTCGGCTATACCTGCGACGGTGAGCGCTGGTGGGGATCCAACTACGGCATCAATCTGCAGGACGCCGCGGGCGCCTTGGACGTTCTCGCGCCGACGATGCTGCCGACCACCGACATCTCGGGCGCCGCGGGTTACCAGCTAGGCAACTTCGAACCCTGGTTCAACGGCACATCCTGCTCCGCACCCTATGTGGCGGGAGTCTGCGCCTTGGTCCTCTCGGCCGACCCCATGTTGACACCCAACCAGGTGCGGTCGCTGATCGTTTCGACCGCCATGGACGTCGTGAGCATCGAATCGGCTCCGGGCTGGGACCGCTTCTCAGGTTACGGTTTGGTCAACGCCTTCCAGGCGGTGGCCGCGGCGATGCCGCCGGCGGCGGCGTTCTTCGCCTCGCCGACGTCGGGCTGCCAGCCCCTGATCGTCGCCTTCAACGACATGTCCGGAGGTTACGTCCAGGGTTGGCAATGGGACTTCGGCGACGGTGGCCTGGACTTCACCCAGCACCCCACCCACCACTACACCATGCCGGGCACCTACACCGTCACCCTGACGGTGACGGGTCCGGGCGGAGTGGATACCCTGATCCAGACCGACCTGATCACCGTCGATCCGCCGGCGCTGCCCGACTTCGCGGCCACCCTCACCAGCGGCCCTGCTCCGCTCACGACCACGTTCAACGACGCCACTCTGAACGACCCGACGAACTGGCAGTGGGATTTCGGCGACGGCGAACCATCCGACAGCCAGAACCCGACCCATACCTATCTCGCCCCGGGGTTCTTCACGGTGACCCTGACCGCCAACAACGCCTGCGGCGGGGGCGTGATGGTCAAGACCGACTACATCCATGTCCTCGACCAGCTGCCGGTGGCGGCGTTCACCGCGTCGGACACGGCGGGTTGCGCTCCCCTGGACGTGGACTTCACCTATGTCCCGCTGGGCGGCCCCGTGGATACCTGGGCCTGGGACTTCGGCGACGGTGGCTCCTCGAGCCTCGAGAACCCGAGCCACACCTACGCGGTCGGCGTCTATGACGTGACCCTGATCGTCAGCAATGCCTCGGGAGCCGACACTCTGCTTGTGACGGGGCGCGTGGCGGCGGCCGCGGCGCCGAGTGCCGCCTTCAGCGCAGCGCCGACGGCCGGCGCCGACACCCTCACGGTCGTCTTCACCGACCAGAGCACTGGCGTGCCCACGAGCTGGGCCTGGGACTTCGGCGACGGCGGCGCCTCGTCGATCGCGAGCCCCAGCCACACCTATGCGGCACCGGGCCGCTACACGGTGAGCCTGACGGTGGCCAATGTCTGCGCGGCCGATACGTTGGCGGTCGTCGACCAGATCGTCATCGCCACGACGACCGGCGCCGACGAGGTGCAGCGCCGGTTCGCGCTGGGACCGAATTATCCGAACCCCTTCAATCCGGCCACGACCTTCGAATTCTCCCTGGCGCAGCCGGGCCATGCGCGGCTGGAGATCTTCGACGCCTCAGGACGTACGGTGTCGGTGCTTGTCGATGAGCAGCGCGAGGCCGGACCACATCGGGTCGTCTGGCGGCCAGAGCGAAGCGCCTCGGGGATCTACTTCGTCAAGCTGGAGGCGAACGGATCGACGGCGATGCGCAGAGTTGTGCTGCTGCGTTAGGTCTTGGCGCGAATACGAACACGGGGGCCTTGCAGATCGGATCGGCAGGGTCTCCGCACTCGGGTCGTGGGCAGAAATACCCGTTAGATCGCAGGGCGATCTCCGTATCGGAGCACATCATCAGTCATGTGTTTCGAAAGGAGATTCCCATGAGACGAATTTTGATCGTTGCCCTGCTCCACACCATCGTGATGTCTGCCATTGCCGCCGTCCCGACCTTCCAACCCGATCACACCGCGCTGGACGGGATCCTCACCAGACTCGACGGCGACTGCCGCGCCGGCAGCTTCGATTTCGACGGCTACCAGGGCTGGTACGGCGACTTTTGGGGACCCGATGACGCCTATGCCGCCCTGATCAGTCCCGGCGACGGCTCGTGCCTCTGCACCGAAGGCGTGGTCGTGCAGGACGTCCATATCATCATGTACGTGAACATCGCCACGGTCTTCGTGGTCCAGGCGGAGCTTTGGAGCGCAACGGATGTCGGTGGGTGTCAGGTTCCCCTGGCTCCCCTGGCGGTTTCGCTGCCTGTGCAATACTCCGATTTCCCAGGGACCGGCAACGCCAACCTGGAGATCCCCTTCGACAGCCCCTGCCTCGCTCCCGGCGACGACTATTTCGTCGTCGTGCGTTTTCTGCCCGGCACGACAGGCCTGTTCATCGGCGTGCCCGTCGACTCGTCGCCGGCTCCCTGCACCACCTGGGTGAACAGGACCGGCCTGGCGGGCTGGCATGACGTCGTGGGCGAATACGGATGGCTCGGCAACTTCTACGTCTACGCCGACCTGAACTGCTGTTCGGATCCGGTGGCGGCCGAGGGTCGAACCTGGGGGGAGATGAAGGCGCTCTACCGTTGAGGATGCCGCAGGCAAGCAACCCGCCCAGCAAGGAAGGAGTGGCCTGGGGCCACTCCTTCCTTGTTGGACAGGGGGTCGGTCGCTGGATCTAGAACGATACGTTCGCGAGATCCTGGATCGTCACGTAGGTCGTGGCGTCCTCCTCGGTCTCCGACATCTCGCTGCGTACGACGCCCACGTTCGGGGCATACCAGTACGTCCCCGTACCCGAACCGACGACGGCGCCGCCCGATGTCAACGTGTAGGCGCGTGTGACCTTCCAGCAATCCAGCCACACGAATTCGGTGCCGCCGTCCTCGAGGATCGACGGCACGTCCTCGCGGCCGACGACCGCCACGTCGTAGGTCGCGTCGAGGGAGCCGTCCGGGGTGTTGATGAGGGCGGATCCGCTCCAGGACTGGACGGTGAACGGCAACTTCGCCCAGACCGCGCCGGGCGTGATGGTCCCCTGATCCACCTCGCCGCCCTCGTTCCAGTACCAGCCGGTTTCCCGGACCTCGGTCGCCGTCCGGCGGTAGACGTCGTAGCCCAGGGCCATGGCGTAGGCGCCCGATTCATAGGTCGTCCAGCGCAGGTCGCCGTTGCCCTGCTCGTTCACCTGGATGAATTCGGTATACGACGACTGGAACGGTGAGTCTCCCGGAGGGGTGATCGTCTCGTCGACGTCGAACTCGAAGCGGACGCCGTCGGCGAAGGGCCAGGGATCGCCGGGGCCTTCCACGTCGATGCGGTAGTCGATTCCGACCGCCTGCACGTTGCCGGCGAGGTCCGCATAGGAGTCGAAGCGGGCGGCGATCGGCATGCCGGGGGGCAGCGGGACGGCGAGAGGCACGGTCAGCCGCGTGCCGTCCGCCGACCATGTGACCTCGGCTCCCGACTGGTCGAAGAACAGGGAGAACTGGGCCGACAGCATGTCGGGTTCGAAGGTCGCGGGGTCGATCGCCTCGTCGAACGTGAACTCGATGGCCGCCGTCGTGGCCGGAACGCTGGAGCCGTTCTCCGGCGAGATCGACAGCAGGGTCGGCGCCGTGGTGTCGATCTCGTTGCCGGTGGTGAACGAGAAGGCGACGGCCTGATCGAGGGGGTAGCCGTCGAAGGAGTAGGCTGCGGTCGAGATGTCCACGCTGACGACGGTGTTCGCCGGCAGGGGTTCGTCGAAGGTCATCATGACCCCGTGCTGCTCCACGGCGGCGAGAGTGAACCCCAGGACCGCGGAGGCTGCCGAGGGCGTGGTCGCGGTGATCGCCGCGCTCAGGCCGGAGAGGTCCATGTCGCGGGAGAACTGCAGACGCACCGGGGCGTTGCGCACGACGCCGGTGGCGTTGTCGGCCGGAAGGCTCCCGAGGAAGGTCGGGATCGGGCTCTCGGTGCGGAAGTTCAGCACGAACGGAGCGGCGAGGCCGTTGCCGGCGAGGTCGGTCAGGCCCGTCAGGAGCGTCACGTCCAGATCGGTATCGCCGGGCATTCCGAAGAACTGAACCTGCAACGTCCGTGCGTCCGACCAAATGAGGCCGGACGAGGGTGTCCCCTGCGAGGTGACATTGCCCTGGGCCGAGTCCTGATCCATGGCTTCGCTGAATACGAACGAGATGACGGAGTCGGTGGCCACGTCGACGGCGTTCTGGACGGGGGTTGTCGCCACGACGGTCGGGGTGGTGGTGTCGTCGGACGGGGTCATGGGGTCGGTGCCGTCATCGGAGCAGGAGGTGAGCAGGGCCGTCGACAGCAGCAGGGGGACCACAAGGTCTGCGAATCGCTTCATCGTATCTCCAGGGCGGGGGAATTACCATAGAACGGGCTGAGACAGGAAGGCTCGACCATGGTACCCCGTAAACAAGACCAACGCAATCCTGTATATGCGCAGATTCATGGATCCGGCGGCGACCGAGGGGTCGAGCTGGGGGGAGATCGAAGCGATGTTCCGGTGATCAGGGGGAGGGTTGATGGATGGTGTCGCCGGTGCGTAGATCCACGCACCGGCGACACCATCCATCAATTGCCGGGCCGAGATTCGCGCTATTCAAACCGTCAGGATCCCCGCAATCGTCGCCGTCAACCAGCTTGCCAGCGCCCCGCCGAACATGGCTTTCAGGCCCAGGCGGGCGACATCCCCGCGCCTCTCCGGCGCGATGCC
Source organism: uncultured bacterium (assembly GCA_937910695.1). GTDB lineage: Bacteria > Krumholzibacteriota > Krumholzibacteriia > LZORAL124-64-63 > LZORAL124-64-63 > CALEMW01. The sequence goes on along the minus strand of CALEMW010000102.1, from coordinate 948 downwards.
TCCAATTCCCCCGATCTGGATGGCGATGCTCGAGAAGTTGGCGAAGCCGCACAGGGCGTAGGTGGCGATCACCACGCTGCGCGGCGACAGCGCTCCGGCGGCCACGGCGTTCTGCAGCTCGATGTAGCCCAGGAATTCGTTCACGGCGATCTTCGTGCCCAGCAGGTTGCCGAAGACGGCGGCCTCGCTCCAGGGCACGCCCATGGCCCAGGAGATGGGCGCGAAGACGAAGCCGAAGATCTGCTGCAGCGAGGTGCCCAGCAGGCCAAGCCCGGCGTTGATCATCGCGACAAGGGCCACGAAGGCCAGCAGCATGGCGCCGATGTTGGCCGCCAGCTTCAGGCCCACCCCGGCGCCGCCCGCCGCGGCGTCGATGAGGTTGGCGTACTCCTTGGGCACGTTCAATTCCACAGAGCCGGCGGTGTCGGACTTCTCGGTCTCCGGCAGCATGATCTTGGCGATCACCAGAGCCGCCGGCGCCGACATCACCGAGGCGGCCAGCAGGTGGCCCGCATCCACGCCGAAGCGCACGTAGGCCGCCATCACCCCGCCGGCGACCGTCGCGAACCCGCCGACCATCACCGCCATGATTTCCGACTGGGTCATGGTCTTGATGTAGGGCCTGATCACCAGGGGCGCTTCGGTCTGCCCCACGAACACGTTGGCCGCCGCCGATAGCGATTCAGACCCGCTGGTGCCCATGGTGCGCTGCATGAGCCAGGCCATGCCCTGGATGATCTTCTGCATCACGCCGAGATGGTAGAAGATGGCCATGAGGCTTGAGAAGAAGATGACCGTCGGCAGGATATGGATGGCGAAGATGGTGCCCAGGGGCATCAGCTCGCCGGTGACCGAGTTCACCACCTGCACGTAGCCGCCCTCGGGCCCCGGCGCGACGTACTGCACCAGCCCCTCGTTGGCGCGGAACAGGTTGCCGAACAGGAACGC